>NZ_CP079203.1:2145000-2445000 GCF_019297835.1 Sphingomonas sanguinis
GGGCGCAGCGCCACGCTGCCTCTGCCGCAGGCGCGGCTCGACCGGCTGCGCTTCGCGGTCGCGGGCTGCCAGCATTATGAGGAAGGGCTCTACACCGCCTGGCGGAAGATATCCGAAGAGCCGATCGACTTCGTCTTCCATTATGGCGACTATATCTATGAAGGCCCCGATCGCGGCCCCGCCGCGCGCCGCATCGGTAGCCGGGTGGTGACGCCGATCCGCCGCCACACGCATGGCGAGATCCAGTCGATCACCGATTATCGCCTGCGCTACGGCCTCTACAAGGCGGACGCCGACCTGCAGGCCGCGCATGCCGCCGCACCGTGGTTCGTCAGCTTCGACGATCATGAGGTCGACAACAATTGGGCGGGCGACCACGACCAGGACGGCACCCCGCCCGAGCTGTTCCTGATGCGCCGGGCGATGGCGATGCAGGCCTATTACGAGCATATGCCGCTGCGCCGGCGCTCGATGCCGGTGGGCGCGCAGATGCGCATGTATCGCGACGCGCGCTTCGGCGACCTGATGCAGGGCTTCTTCCTCGACACCCGCCAGTATCGCTCGGACCAAGCCTATGGCGACGATGACGTGGCGCAGGGGCCGGACGTCTATGCGCCCGATCGCACGATGCTGGGCGACGCGCAGGAGGGGTGGCTGTTCGACGGCCTGACGCGCTCGACCGCGCGCTGGAATCTCGTCGCCCAGCAGGTGCGGCTGATGAACATGCATTATGCCAGGCCGGGCAAGGACGTTCCCGTCGCTTCGATGGACCAATGGTCGGGCTATATGCACAGCCAGCGCCGCCTGCTCGGCCACATCGCCAATCATTGTCCGGGCAATGTGATGACGGTCAGCGGCGACGCGCACCGCCATTATGCTGGCGATCTGATCCACGACCAGCGCGGGACGATCGTGTCGAGCGAGTTCCTCGCGACCTCGATCACCTCGGGCGCGGACGGCGTCGGCGATGACGACGCCTTCACCCGCTCGGCCAAGGCGCACACGCCCGAGCTGATGGCGATGACCGACCGGCGCGGCTATGTGCTGTGCGACGTGGGCCGCGACAGCTTTCGCGGCGACCTGAAGATACTCGATACTGTTGCCGTACCCGACGGACGCCTGTCGACCTATGCCAGCTTCGTGTCCGAACGCGGAAAGCCGGGACTGCACCGGGCCTAGGCGGTACGCGAGATGGGGTGCCGGATCGGTGGCACCGGATCGTCATTCTGCGACTAGACCCGCACCATCATCATAATATACGAAATACCGAACAGCATTTGTCGCAGCGGCGAGTGCGTCGTGCGGGGACCGTGATGTCGCAAAGCCAGGATCGCCTTCGCCTGCCGCCCGCGCTAATGGGCCTGGCGAACATGACCTATGGCCTGTACGGCGCGATGGCGCTGATGACGGTGCCGCAGCGGCTGGCGGCGGCGGGCGTGTCGCAATTCACCATTTCCTCGATCACCGCCGCCGCGCTGATCCCGACCTTTGCCGGTTTCCTAGTCGCGCCGATCCTGGACGTGCGTTTCGCGCGGCGGACCTACACCATCGTCTTCGGCGTGCTAACCGCGCTGCTGGCCTATGCGAGTCTCAGCCAGATCGACCGGCTGGAATGGCTGGCCCCGCTCCTGATCCTGGGGTTCCTCTGCGCCGCGCTCTATTACAACGCGCTGGGTGGATGGCTGGGGGTGGTCGTGCCGCCGGGGCAGGAAGGGCGGCTGGCGGCTGGCTTCACGGTCGGCAATGTCGGCGGCTTCGGCGTCGGCGCGATCCTGTTCATCCTGTTCCTGCATCACCTGCCCGCAGGGCTGTCGGCGCTGGCCTGCGCGCTGCTGATCCTCGTGCCCCTTATCCTGCTGGCCTTCATTCCCGCGCCGCTGGCCGAGCGGCGCGGCGCCAAGGAGAGTTTCCGGACGCTGGCCCGCGATCTCGGCGCGCTGATCCGCCGCCCGGTGGTGCTGCGCACGCTGGCGCTGTTCTGCCTGCCCGCTTCGTCCTTCGCGCTGACGAACACGCTGGGCGGGCTGGGCGCGCGGTTCGGGGCGTCGGAGACGTTCGTGGCGGCAATGGCGGGACTGGGCGTGACGGCGGCGGGGATCGTCGGCACGTTGTTCGTGCCCGCGCTGGTCAAGCGGATCGAGCCGCTGATTCTCTATCTCGCCATCGGCACATTGGGGGCGTGCTTCACCCTGTCGCTGATCGCCCTGCCCCGCACGCCGATCGTCTTCGCCGTCGCGCTGTTCGGACAGAATATCTTCCAGGCGGCGGCCTTCGCGGTGGAGACGACCATCGTCTTCCGCAGCATCGGCCAGGACAATCCGCTCGCCGCCACGCAGTTCGCCTTTCTCCAGGCCGCGACCTGCTTGCCCATCGCCTATATGCAGGCGGTCGACGGCGATGCGTTCGACCGGGGCGGACTGGACCTGATGCTGGCGACCGATGCGGGGGCGTCGCTCGCCGCCTGTTCGGTGATCGCGCTGGTCGCGCTGGGCTGGGTATGGCGGCGGCGCGCGACGCGGATGTCCGCGATGGGGCCAGCCGTTGAAGGAGGAGCGATATGACGACGGTGCCCGAGATCACCCGCATCACGCTGGCGAGCGGCCATAAAGTCACCGGCTATTCCTATGGCGATGGCCCGGAGGCGGTGATGCTGGCCAATGGTGGCCCCGGCCTGCCCAGCCTGTATCTGCGCGATCCCCATGCCCGGCTGACCGACGCCGGATACCGCGTCGTGACCTGGGATCAGCTGGGCTGCGGCGCGTCCGACCGCCCCGAGGACCCCGCGCTCTGGACGCTCGAACGCTATGTCGAGGAGGCCGAGGCCGTCCGCGCGACCTTCGACGTCGAGCGGGTGCATTTCCTGGGCCATAGCTGGGGGACATGGCTGGGCACCGAATATGCCCTGACCCATCCCGACCGTATCGCCAGCCTGATCTTGGCTGACGGCGCCTGCGACATTCCCCATCTGGTCGACGAGCTGAAGCGGCTGAAGCTGGGTCTGGGCCATGAAACGGTGACGATGATGGCCGCGCACGAGGCGGCTGGCACCATGGAACATCCGGAATATCAGGCGGCGATCACCATCCTGAACTATCGCCATGTCTGCCGCCTGAAGGACTGGCCCGCGCCGTTGACCCAGGCGCTCGCCGACTGGAATATGGGCCCCTATCACACGATGCAGGGGCCGAACGAGTTCACCTTCACCGGCAATATGACCGACTGGAACCGCATTCCCGCCATGCACAGGATCACCGCGCCCGCGCTGGTGTTGACCGGCGCGCATGACGAGCTGACGCCCGCCTGTTCGGAAAAGATGCATCGCGCCATGCCCGATTCGCGCATCCATGTCTTTCCCAACAGCTCGCACATGCCCTTTTACGAAGAGCCGGACGCCTATTTCGCGGTGCTGACCGGGTTTCTCGACCAGGTGACGGGGCGGCGCTGACGGCGATGCGGCTGGCGATCGATCTGGGCGGTACACGCTATCGGTTCCGCGATCTGGCCGCCCTGCTCGCCGCCGCCTCGCCATTGCGGTCGGGCGACGTGCTGGCGGGGATCGCCGCGCGCGACGCCACCGAGCGGGTGGCCGCCCGCCATATCCTCGCCGATCTGCCGCTGCGCGATGTGCTGAACGCGGTGACCGTCCCCTATGAGGCGGACGAGGTCACGCGCGCCATCCTCGACGCGCATGATGCGCAGGCCTTCGCGCCGATCGCGCATATGACGATCGGGCAATGGCGCGAATGGCTGTTGGCGGACGAGACCGACGGCGCGGCGATCGCGGCGGTGTCGCCCGGCCTCACCTCGGAGATGGTCGCGGCGGTTTCCAAGCTGTGCCGCAACCAGGACCTGATCGCGATCGCGGCCAAGATCCGCGTCGTCACCCGCTTTCGCACCACCATGGGCCTGCCGGGCACGCTGGGCGTGCGGTTGCAGCCCAATCACCCGACCGACGATCCGGCGGGGATCGCCGCCTCGACGCTGGACGGGCTGTTGATGGGATGCGGCGATGCGATGATCGGCATCAACCCGGCGCGCGACAATCTGGCGGGCACGGTCGAGCTGCTCCACCTGCTCGACGCGCTGCGCCGATCCTATGACATTCCGACGCAAAGCTGCGTCCTGACCCATGTCACGACCAGCATCGCCGCGATCGAACGCGGCGCGCCGGTCGACCTGATGTTCCAGTCGATCGCGGGGTCGCAGGGCGCCAATGCCGGGTTCGGCGTCACCCTGTCGCTGCTGGCCGAGGCGCGGGATGCCGCGCAGTCGCTGAACCGCGGCACGATCGGCGACCAGCTGATGTATTTCGAGACCGGCCAGGGTTCGGCCCTGTCGGCCGAGGCGCATCACGGCGTCGACCAGCAGACCATGGAAGTCCGCGCCTATGGCGTCGCCCGGCTCTTCGATCCCTTTCTGGTCAATAGCGTCGTCGGCTTTATCGGGCCGGAATATCTTTACGACGGCAAGCAGATCATCCGCGCAGGGCTTGAGGATCATTGCTGCGGCAAGCTGCTCGGTCTGCCGATGGGGGTCGATGTCTGCTACACCAACCATGCGCAGGCGGATCAGGACGATATGGACACGCTGCTGACCCTGCTGGGCGTGGCGGGCGTCAATTTCGTGATGGGCGTGCCCGGATCGGACGACGTCATGCTGAACTATCAATCGACCAGCTTTCACGACGCGCTCTATGTGCGCCATCTCCTGAACCGCACGCCCGCCCCCGAATTCGCCGCCTGGGGACAGGCGATGGGGCTGGCGGACGCGAGCGGCGCGCCGACGATCCGCACGCTGGAGGACGGCGCGCGGCGGCTGGCGCTGGACCGGGCCTTGCCCGCCCCCGGAGCCGGACACGCATGAGCGACGAACGCGATCCGATGGCCTGGGTGCGGCGGGCGACCCAGGCGCGGATCGGGCTGGGCCGGGCGGGACGTGGCCTGCCGACCGCTGCGATGCTGTCCTTCCAGCTCGACCATGCCCGTGCCTGCGATGCGGTGCACGGCGCGCTCGATGCGGAGCGGCTGGCGGCGGCCCTCTGGGCGCCCGCGCTGCGCGTCGACAGCCGGGCGGCCGACCGCGCGACCTATCTGACCCGGCCCGATCTCGGGCGGCGGCTCGCTCCCGAAGGGGCAGCGACCCTGGAGGCGGCGTGTGCGGGAGGATACGACCTGGCCATCCTGCTGGCGGACGGCCTGTCCGCGGCGGCGGTGCAGGCGCATGGCACGGCTCTGGCCAACCGGATCGTCGCCGCGCTGCCCGACTGGCGGATCGCGCCGCCGATCATCGCGCATCAGGCGCGGGTGGCGCTGGGCGACGAAGCGGGCGCGGCGCTCGGCGCGGCGATGATACTGGTCCTGATCGGCGAACGGCCGGGGCTGACCTCGCCGGACAGCCTGGGCGTCTATCTGACCGCCGCCCCGCGCGTCGGGCGGCTGGACAGCGAGCGCAACTGCGTCTCCAACATCCGCCCGCCGCACGGCCTGTCCTATGAGGCGGCGACCGACACGCTCTTGTGGCTGATGCGCCAGGCGCGGCTCGGCGGCGGCACCGGCGTCCACCTGAAGGATTTGCGTGATCCCGGCAGCGCCCCGGCAGCGCTGCCGGACCCAAGGTCACGCGAAGACGACGGAAGATCGCATTGAATCAACGCGAGCCCCGCCCCCGTCAGGGCAGGGGTGGGGCCGTCTCATGTCATCCTGCTCTAAAATTCGGACCAATCATCGGCCGCCGCATCGACCATGGCGCCGCGAGAGCCGTTCGCCACCTTTTGCCGGGCCATGTGGGCGATCTCCCGTCCGGCCTTCGCTGCGGTGCGCAGCGGCAGGGCGTGGACGGTCGCCGGGGACGACTGGCTTCGTGGCCCATGGTCCAGCGTGAATCGCGCGACCTGTCGGGCCAGACTGTCCGCCTCCTCGGCAAGGCTTCGGGCGGCGGCGGTCGCCTCCTCGACCATAGCGGCGTTCTGCTGGGTGACGCCGTCCATCTCGGACACGGCCGTATTGACCTGCTGCAGGCCCGTCGCCTGGCGCTCGGCCGAGGCGGCGATCGTCTCCACCAGCACGCTGATCTCGCCGATCCGGGCGATGATCCGCTGCAGCGCCTTGCCGGTCTCGCTGACCAGCGCGGCCCCCGCTTCGACCTGTTCGGACGAGGCGGTGATCTTGACCTTCACATCCTTGGCGGCATCCGCCGAGCGCTGCGCCAGCGCCCGCACCTCGGACGCGACCACCGCGAAGCCCTTGCCCGCATCACCGGCGCGCGCCGCCTCGACACCGGCGTTCAGCGCCAGCAAATTGGTCTGGAAGGCGATGCCGTCGATGACCGAGATGATTTCGCCGATCTCGGTCGATGCGCGCTCGATGCCGCTCATCGCCTCGACGGTCCGCCGGACCACGTCGCCCGACTGCTCCGCCTCCACGCGCGTTTCGCTGACCAGGACATTGGCACGATTGGCACCGGCGGCCGTCTCCCGCACCGTGGAGGTGACTTCGTCCATCGCCGCCGACGTCTCTTCGAGCGACGCGGCCTGTTGCTCGGTCCGTTGTGACAGATCGTCCGACGCCTGGCGAATGTCGCTGGCGCCGTTGTTGATCCCGCTCACCGCCTCCTTGACGGTGGCGAGGGTCGCCTGAAGATTGGCCACCGCGGCGTTGAAGTCGGACTTGATGCGGGCGAACGGCCCGGCAAGCTCGGCGTCGACGCGCGCCAGCAGGTCGCCCTCCGCCAGGCGGGTGAGCGCCGCGCCGAAACTGTCGACGATGAGCGTGGTCTGCTCCTGCTTGGCCCGCTCGGCGGCGGCGAGTTGATCGCGCAGCGCGACCGTCGCATCGGCCAATTGCCCCAGCTCGTCCTGCCGCCCGGTGACGGTGACCGGCACGTCCATCTGGCCGGACGTCATGCGACGCAGCGCGTCGATCAGCATCAGCAGGGGCGCGACGATGTGGCGGCGGGTCGCCACGGCGATCATCACGATCAGCGCAAACGTCGCGAAGGTCGTGACGGCCAGCATGATGTTGGCAAGCCGCGCGATTTCCGCAGCCTGCCGGTTGACGTCGGCGACATGCGCCTCGATCGCGTCCGAGAGGGTGCTCATCCCCCCTTCCAGCACATCGAACGCCTTTAGGAAGGCGGGAAGAGACGCCGCCGCGCGCGCCTGATCGGTCGCCGCAGTGCGGGCCATGGCATCGGCCTGCTCGATATAGGCGTCCACCTGGGTCTGGATACGCTTCGCCTGCGCCACGACATCGGGCGCGGCGGCATAGGCGGCGTCGGTCAGGACCGCCTTGCGCAGCACGGCCGCGTCATCGGCAAGCGCCTTGCGGCTTTCGGCAAGATCGACGTCCCCGGCACTGACCGCGCGCAGGATCGAAAGAACGTCGCCGCGCACCGAGTCATGCATCATGTCGGCGGTCATGTGATTGCGCAGCAACGCCGACCCTTCCGTGATCCGCGTACGCGCTTCGGCTTGCCGGCTGTTCGACCACACGCTGGCGGCACCCGAAACCAGCACCAGCAGCACGATCGCGGCGAAAGCCGCCGAAACCATCCTGTTGATCGAGCGCATTCTTTGCCTCCAAAAAGGTCAATCACGCGCATCGCTACATGGCAGATACCTAAGATCCCATTAGCCGCCCAAGCACAGGCCGGCCCGCCGGGTGCATCGCGGCGAAGCTATAGGATGGTTCTTCGACAATCGGCCTTCAGTATTGTGGCTTGGAAGAACCCCTTGGCCGCAACTACTTACGGCCGCACGATACCGGATGGCGATGCCCCGCGTAACATGGGCGCGCCGCTACAACAGCTTCGAGACGGCATCCCATTTCTGCAGGAACAGCGATTCGCATTCTGGATCGGACAGCTTGCTCCAATAGCAATCCCTGCTCACTCCCTCGACGATATCCCGCAACAGCCTCGCCGTCAGCGCAATGCTATCCCGACTGTCGTCCGCCGCCCGTACCGCCGCGACATAGGGAAGGTAGAAATCGAAGTTGTTTTCGCGCCAGGATTCCAGCCAGATATGCAGGGAACGGTCGTGCAGCGCCTCCGACATCAGGATCGTCAGGCTCCGCTCGCGCACGCCGCCATCCGGCCTGCACATACGCCAGGACAGTTCCTTCAACGCGGCGCGCGGGTCTTCGGGAAGATCGTCGCTGAGCTGGCAATAGACCTTGTCCATCACCTGGCCCATCACATCCATCAACAGATGGATCTTGCTGGGCCAGCGCCGGTAGATCGCCTGCTTGCTCACCCCGACGGACTGGGCGATCTGTTCGATCGAGATGTCCAGCCCCTGCTCGACAAAGGCGAGGATGGCGGCGTCGACGACCAGATTGCCGATCTCCGCCGCCCGCGCCAGGCTGGGCCGGCCGCGCGATGCGCGCGCCTTCGTCATGACGTTCGTCCCATGAAACCGGCCCGGACCGTCGTTCAGTTCAGGCCACCGCCCAGCGAGCGGTACAGCTCCACCATATTGCTCTCGCGATTGAGACGCGTGGTGACGAGCAGTTGCTGCGCCGAATAGGCCGTGCGCTGGGAATCGAGGGTGGTCAGGAAGGACTCGACGCCCGTCCTGTACCGCGCGTCCGAAATCTTCAGCGCGACATTGGCCGCCTCCACCCGCGCGGTCTGCGCCGCAATCTGCTCGTCGATGGTGCCGCGCTGGGCCAGGGCATCGGCCACCTCGCGGAACGCCGTCTGGACCGTCTTCTCATAGGTCGAGACGGCGGCCTGCTGCTGCGCCCGCGCGACGTCCAGATTGCCGCGAAGCCGCCCCCCGTCGAACAGCGGCAGCGACACCGACGGCGCGCCGGTATAGGTGAAACTGCCCCCGGCAAAGAGGCCGCTCAGCGCGGTGCTGATCGTCCCCAGCGTCGCAGTCAGCGAGATGCGCGGAAACAGCGCCGCGCGCGCCGCGCCGATATTGGCGTTCTGCGCGATCAGCTGATGCTCGGCCTGCAGCACGTCGGGGCGACGCAGCAACACATCGGACGAAAGGCCGACGGGCAGCACCGGCAAGGCGGCACCGCCGCTATTGAGGCCCTGCGGCAGCAGGTCGGTCTGCACCGGCGTCCCGACCAGCAGGTCGAGGGCGTTCTTGTCCTGGGCGACGCGCGTCTTGAGGACGGCGATATCGTTGCGCGCGCCCTGATAGGTCGTCTCGGCCTGCCGCGCCTCGAGTTCCGAGGCGACACCGATGCGGAACTGGGCACGGGTCAGCTCCAGCGACTGTTCGAACGACTTCAGCGACTCCTGCGAAATCCGCAGCTGGTCCCGGTCGGAGGCATAGGTCAGCCAGGCGGTCGCGATCTCGGCGATCAGGCTGATCCGCGTCGCACGCTGCGCCTCTTCGGTCGCGAAATACTGCTCCAGCGCCGCGCGGCTGAGATTGCGGACACGGCCGAACAGATCCAGCTCGAAGGCCGAGAAACCGGCATTGACCGAATAGAATTGGAGATTGGGCGAGGACGAGCCAAGCCCCGCTCCCCCCGTACCGGTGCCCGCGCCAGCCCCCGTTCCGGCGCCGGACCCCGATCCGGTCCCGCCACCGGCGGCCCCGCCCAAGGCGCCCGCCGCCCCCTGGATATTGTTGGTATAGGTGCCCGAACCCGACAGGTTGGTCGAGGGGACCAGGTCCGCCCGCTGAATGCGATACTGCGCCCTGGCCTGAAGCACATTGGCCGCCGCGACGCGCAGATCCCGGTTGTTCTCCAGCCCCAGCGCGATGGTACGGCGCAGGCGGTCGTCGGTGAAGAAGGACTGCCACCCGATTTTGGAAACGTCGGGAGCGTCGGACGCGGCGGGCGGATAGATGCCGTCCTGGGGCAGCGTCGCGGGGACGGCGCCCACCGGGCGGACATATTTGGGGGCGAGGTTGCACCCGGCGAGCATGGTGGCGGCCAGCAGGGCGAGCATGGATTTGGAACGGATCATGGATCAAACTCCCTGCGGCACGGATGGCGTATCGGGGTGGCCATCGTCGTGCGGATGCATATCCCCCTCGGCCTTGCGCTGCTTGCTGCGGTCGAACAGCCGCATGACGACGACGAAGAACATCGGCACGAAGAAGATCGCCAGGATCGTCGCCGACAACATGCCGCCCACCACGGCGCGACCGATGGCATTCTGCCCCCCTGCCCCTGCGCCATTGGCGATGGCCAGCGGGAACACGCCGAACACGAAAGCCAGGCTGGTCATCAGGATCGGACGAAGGCGAAGCTTGGCGGCCTCGATCGCCGCATCGAACGCGCTCAGCCCCTCGCGCATCTTCTCCTCGGCAAACTCGACGATCAGGATCGCGTTCTTCGCCGACACGCCGATCGTGGTGATCAGGCCAACCTGAAGATAGATGTCGTTGTTCAGCCCGGTCAGCCACGCGGCCAACAGCGCACCGAGGACGCCCAAGGGCACCACCAGCATCACCGAAATCGGCACCGACCAGCTTTCGTACAGCGCGGCAAGGCACAGGAAGACGATCAGCAGCGACAGGCCATAGAGCGCAGGCGCCTGACCACCGGACAGCTGTTCCTCATAGCTGAGGCCGGTCCAGTCGAGCCGGGTGCCGGGCGGCAGCTTGGCCTGCATCTCCTCCATCGCCTTGATCGCGGCGCCCGACGACACGCCCGGTGCAGCCTGGCCCAGGATTTCCATCGAGGGCTGGCCGTTATAGCGGGTCAGCTGCATCGGCCCCTGGTGCCAGTCGAACGAGGAGAAGGCGGTGAACGGCGCCATCGTGCCCGTCGCTCCGCGCACATAGAGGTCGCCAATATCCTCGGGCGCCATGCGATAGGCGGCATCGGCCTGGATATAGACGCGCTTCACCCGGCCGCGATCGATGAAGTCGTTCACGTAAGCACCACCCCAAGCGGTCGCGATCGTGCTGTTGACGGTCGAGAGGTCGAGGCCGAGCGCACGGGCCTTGTCCTGGTCGACATTGACCTTGAGCTGCGGCGCGTCGTCGAGCGCGTTGGGGCGCACGCCGACCAGCGACTTGTTCTGCGACGCCATGCCGAGCAACATGTTGCGCGCGGCGAGCAGCTTTTCGTGCCCGATGCCGCCTTCGTCGACCAGTTGCATGTCGAAGCCGGTGGCATTGCCCAGTTCCTGGACGGCGGGCGGGATGACCGCGAAGATCAGGCCGTCATTGTAGCGGGCGAACGCCCCCATGGCGCGGCCGATGATCGCCTGCGCCTTGTTCTGCGCGCCGGGGCGGTCCTTCCATTCCTTCATTGGGATGAAGGCGATACCGCTATTCTGGCCCTGGCCCGCAAAGCTGAAGCCGTTGATCGTGTAGACGCCGCGAATGGCGCTCCCTGCATCGCTCAGGAAATGGTCGCGGACGAGATCGAGGCCCTTCTGGGTCCGCGCCGTGGTCGCCCCCGGCGGGCCCTGGACCAGCGCGATCATCACGCCCTGATCCTCGTCGGGCAGGAAGCCGCTCGGCAAGCGCATGAACAGGAAGGCCATGCCGACGACGATCAGCGCATAGACGATCAGCGACCGCCCCCAGCGCCGCGCGGTCGAGCGGACGCCCTTTTCATAGCGGTCGCGCCCACGATCGAACCGGTCGTTGAACCAACGGAAGAAGCGCGCCAGCGGACCATGGCCCTCCGTCTTGCTCGGGTCGTGCGGCTTCAGGATGGTAGCGCAGAGCGCGGGCGTCAGGATCAGCGCGACCGCAACCGACAGCGCCATCGCCGAGACGATGGTGATCGAGAACTGGCGATAGATGACGCCGGTCGACCCGCCGAAGAACGCCATCGGCAGGAACACGGCGGACAGCACCGCCGCGATGCCGATCAGCGCGCCGGTGATCTCGTCCATCGACTTTCGCGCCGCTTCCTTGGGCGAAAGATGCTCGGTGGTGATCAGGCGCTCGACATTCTCGACGACGACGATCGCGTCGTCGACCAGCAAGCCGATGGCCAGCACCATACCGAACAGGGTCAGCGTGTTGATCGAATAGCCGAACGCCGCCAGCACTGCGAACGTCCCCGTCAGCACCACCGGCACCGCGATCGTCGGGATCAGCGTGGCGCGGAAATTCTGGAGGAATAGGAACATGACGAGGAAGACGAGCACGACCGCCTCGACCAGAGTCTCGATCACCTGCTCGATCGACAGCCGCACGAAGGGCGAGGTATCGTAGGGGAAGATGACCTTGACGTCGGAGGGGAATTCCTTCGCCAGCGCGTTCACCCGCTCCTTGACCGCGGTGACGGTGTCGAGCGCGTTGGCGCCGGGCGCCAGCTTGATGCCGATGCCCGAGGCGGGCTTGCCGTTCCACTGCGCCGAAAAGGCATAGTTTTCCGCGCCGATCGCGACGCGCGCGACATCGCCGAGCCGGACGATCGAACCGTCGGTGTTGCTCTTCAGACGGATCTTGGCGAACTGCTCAGGGGACGTCAGCCGCGACGAGACCGAGACGGTCGCGTTGAGCATCTGTTCCTTGGGCGCGGGCTGCGCGCCGATCTGGCCCGCCGAAACCTGTGCGTTCTGCGCCGTGACCGCATTGGTCACGTCCGCCATGGTCAGCGCGTAATTGTTGAGCTTGATCGGATCGACCCAGATGCGCATCGCATATTGCGACCCGAAGATCTGGGTATCGCCGACGCCGGTGACGCGCGACAGCGGATCGGAAATCCGCGAGGCGACGATGTCGGCGAGGTCGTCGGCGTCATGCTGGCCGTTCTCGGAATAGAGGCCGACGAACAGCAGGAAATTCTGCGTCGCCTTGGCGACAATGATGCCCTGGCGCTGAACCTCCTGCGGCAGAAGCGGGGTCGCCGCCTGCAGCTTGTTCTGGACCTGCACCTGCGCGATGTCGGGATCGGTTCCCTGTTCGAAAGTCAGCGTGATCGTCACGCTGCCCGCCGACGACGAGGAGGACGAGAAGTAGCGAAGGTGATCGATCCCCTTCATCTGCTGCTCGATGATCTGGGTGGTCGTATTCTCCAGCGTCTGGGCGTCGGCGCCCGGATAATTGGCGGTGATCGATACCGCGGGCGGCGCGATCGCCGGGAACTGCGCGATGGGCAGCGAGCGCAGGGACAAGAGCCCCGCGATGACGACCATCACCGCCAGCACATAGGCGAAGATCGGGCGATCGATGAAATAGCGTGACATGGCTGGTTACTTCGCCTGTGCCTGTGCCGCACCCTGTCGCGGCTGTGCGGCCGCGGGCTTGGCGTTGGGGTTCCACGGCTTGCCCTGCACGGGCATGCCCGGACGGAGCATCATGCCGCCTTCGACGATGATCTTGTCCCCGGCCTTCAGCCCGCTGGTCACGATCCAGTTGTCGCCGACCGAGCGGCCGGTCTGGAGCGTCCGCCCCTCGACCTTGTTGCCCGCGCCGATCACCATCACGGTCGCCTGCCCCTTTTCGTCGCGGCTGACGGCGCGTTGCGGCACCAGGAAGGCGTTGGACTGGGTGCCCTCGACCAGGGACGCGCGCACGAACATGCCGGGCAGCAGCAATCCGTTGGGGTTGGGGAACAGTGCGCGGATCACCTGCGATCCGGTGGTCGGGTCGACGGTGACGTCGGCGAAGCGCAGCGTGCCCTGGGGACCGTAATCGCTGCCGTCCTCCAGCTTCAGCTTGACCGGGGCATGGCCGTCACGGGTCAGCTGGCCGCTCATGATCTGCTGACGCAGCTTCAGGAGTTCGGCGCTCGGCTCCTGGATGTCGACATAGATGGGGTCGAGCCGCTGGATGGTGGCCAGCGCATCGGTCTGCGACGCCGATACCAGCGCGCCGGTCGTGAATACCGACCGGCCGATCCGGCCGGTGATCGGCGCACGGATGGTGGTGCGGGCCAGATCGATCTGCGCGGTGCGCAACGCGGCCTGCTGCGCGGCGACATCGGCGCGCGCCTGCGCCGCGCTCGTCTGCGCATTCTCGAACTCCTGGCGGGCGATCGCGTTGATCTTGACCAGTTCGCCGTAACGGCGCGCCAGTGCGGCGCTCGACGCGATACCCGCCTGCGCGCGGGTCAGCGCGGCGCGGGCGCTGGCGACCTGGGCCTGATAGGGCGCCGGATCGATACGGTAGAGCGGCTGGCCCTCGCGGACCATGTCGCCCTCGACGAACAGCCGCTGGGTAATTAGGCCGTTGACCTGCGGGCGGACATCGGAGGTTTCGAATGCGGTCGTCCGCCCAGGCAATTCGGTCGTGAGGGTGACAGGCTGCTCGCTCGCCACCACATACCCCACCGGAGCCGGTCCCTGCGCCGCCTGTTGCTGCTGCTGGTTGCCACCGGCGCCGCAAGCGGCCAGTGCGAGCAAGGCGCCGGATGCCAACACACGACCCATAAGCCGATTGGACGACATATCATTTCCCGCTTGAAAAATTGTATGAGATCGATCACTCACATTTTGCGTCGTTAGACCCACCGGTCGAGTGCGTCAACATGCTTGAGAGAGGTTCTACCGTGTCGAATACCAAGTGCTCGCCTCCCACCCGTGCGGAGTTGCGACGGCACAATATCAAGGAGGTAGCGCGTCGCCTGTTCGTGGAGAACGGCTTTCACGCCACCGGCATCGCCGCCATCGCCAAGGAATCGGGCGTCGCCGTCCAGCAGCTGTACCGCGACTTCCCGTCCAAGGAGGACATCATCGCCGCCATCGTGGCGGCAGACTGCGAGCGTATCGCGGACCAGAATACCCTGAACACCGCACTGTCCAACAGGGATCGCGAAGGCATCGTCGCCTGGCTCGTGGGCACCCCGTGCCGCAAGGACGAAGCGGGCGACCGCCTGTTTCTGGAAATCGCGGCGGAAGCGGCGCGCAACGACCGGATCAGGGCCATCTTCCTCGAGGTTCGCGAGCGGGCATTCGAAAACATCAGCCGCGCCTTTGCAGGCCTGATGGGTAGCGACGTGGTACAGGACGAGCATCAAACCCTCGCTCAGGCTTTCATGGTGATCTCACTCGGCTCGGTCTGCGCCAGAACCCTTCATCAGGAGAATGTGAAGCCCGCCAGTGACAGGCTCATTACCTGCCTGATCGATGGAGCCCGTCCCTGACATTCGATGCGCCGTCGTCGCGCAGGCGGCCTTGAGGCGCTCTTCCTTCGCGATCGCGGGATTGATCCACGCGGAAACGCCAAGGTCTCCCGCGCACATTGCGTCGAAGCCACTTTATTGGGACGGGTCGGGACTGTGTGGCGGTGCTGTCAGTCCAATGCGAACCGCTCTCCACACGATGCCGTTCGGTCTTTAAGTGCAGCGGCCTGGCTCGCGTCTGCATTTCGCGCAGCCGGATCATGGCGCACGCGAGGTGAGCGAAACCCATAAAGGCGGTGATGGTTTTCTCGCAGCATAGGGCGATGCGCCGGAAGCGCTTTAGCGTGTTGAAGAAGCATTCGACCTGATGGCGTTCCTTGTAGAGGCGCCAGTCGATGGGAGGTTTGGCGGTTCGGCTCGGATTGGCCTTGATCTGCGCGGTGGCGCCAAGATCGTCGGCGATAAAGGTGCGTAAGGGATCGGCATCATAAGCGGCATCGGCGATGACCTGGCCCACGCCCTCCAAGCGGGCCAGCAGCGTCTCGGCCTCAGGACGATCGCCTCGTTGGCCGGGCGTTGGATGGATGCGGATCGGCGGGCCGATGGCATCGACGGCTGCATGTAGCTTGGTCGTCAGGCCACCACGGGACCGGCAACGCTCCAATATGGCTATTGCGTCCCCTGTCAGTGGGATCGTTTGCGGGTGGCCTGTCTTGGTTTCTGGTATATTCGCCAAGCGCGTTTCGACATTGATGTTGGACCATGTAAAGTTGAGCAGTTCGCCTCGCCGCAAAGCCGTCTGAAGCGCAAATAGGATTGCCGGTCGGATCAGGCTGTTCCGAGTTTCCTTCAAAGCCTCGTGAAGCCGTTGGAGTTCACCCGGTCTTAAGCGCCTGTCCCTTGCGTTTCGGACGGGCAACCGCCTGACCTGTGCAACGACGTTGTGCGGTATGGCCACTCCCCAATCGAGCCTAGCCACTTCGATGATCGTATGGAGCAGCCCCAACTCGCGGGCGATGGTTCCAGGTTTGACCTGTTTGGCCCTGATATCCCTGTAGGCTGCGATAGGAGCCGATTTAAGGTCGAGCAAGGTATGGCGCGTCAAGTATCCTAGAGAGTCCAGCACCCTCCGAATCGGCATTTCGCTTCTTAGGGGTCACTTCGTCTATGTAGCGGCGGATAACGTCGCCAAGGGTGATCCCCTTAAGCTGTCGGCGATCTAACGGCTCGTCGCCACGATCAATCCGCCCTTCCCGCTCCTAGCCCATTTTTTCGCTGCTTCCTTCGTCGGCAGCGACTTGTATTCCGGTTCGTATCCCTTGCGCCGGATTTGTACGAACCAGCCCTTCGCTCGCTTGGTAAGCGTGGCCACTGTGCTTCCTGTGTCAAAATTGCATCAGGAGCGGCGAAAGGGTTTCAGGTTGCCAAGCGACAGATACTAAAAAGCCCCGGAAATCCGAAGACTTCCGAGGCTTTTTGAGTGGTGGGCGTGGCAAGGATTGAACTTGCGACCCCTGCGATGTCAACACAGTGCTCTACCACTGAGCTACACGCCCGCCGGAGGCCGGGCAATTAGCAGTTTCGGCGGGGCTGGCAAGCCCTAAATCGCGCCGTCTGCCGATTCTTTTGCAAAAAGTCGGTCCACCTCCATCACCAGGTCGCGCAGGTGAAAGGGTTTGGACAGTACACGGGCGTTGGGAACCGCCTGCCCCGCCTTCAGCGTGACCGCCGCGAAGCCGGTGATGAACATCACCCGCAAGTCGGGGACCAGCGAGGCGGCGCGCTGGGCCAGTTCGATGCCATCCATCTCGGGCATGACGATATCGGTCAGCAGCAGGTCGAAGTGTTCGCTCTCCAGCAAAGGCAGCGCCGTCGTGCCGCGATCGACCGCCGTCACCCGGTAGCCGGACCGCGTCAGCGCCCGTGTCAGATATTCGCGCATGACCTCGTCGTCTTCGGCCAGCAGGATATGGAACATCGCGTCATCCCGATTCATGTCGAAAGCCAGCTTAGCGGCGCGGCGGTTAAGATTTCCAGACCATTGCCGTATTCAATCGCCCATAGCCGATTGCGTGCCCCTGATGCTCGCCATAGGATCACGGCAATGGCCAGCCCGAGCTTCGGCACATCCTTTCAGACATTTGGCGATCCGGTTCCTTCGGGGCCGGTGGTGATCTCGGTACCGCATGGCGGGCGCGCCTATCCGGCGGAGATGGTCGCGGCGCTGCGCGTGCCGGTCGCCGCCGTAACGGCGCTGGAGGACCGGCTGATTGATCTGGTCGGCATCGCCGCGCAAGGGGACGAGCCGATGCTGGTCCAGACCACGCCGCGCGCCTGGATCGACCTGAACCGCGACGAGCGCGAGCGGGATGCGCTGATCGACGAGGGCGCGACGATGGCGCCCCGCGCCTCGGCCAAGCTGCGCAGCGGGCTGGGCCTGGTGCCACGCCGGGTGGCGGGGCATGGCGATATCTGGACACGGCGCTTCGCCGATGCGGAGATCGTCGCGCGCATCAAGAACGATCATCGCCCCTATCATAGCGCTTTGGCGGAGCGGCTGGCGGCGGCGCGGGCGCGGTTCGGGGTGGCGGTGCTGCTCGACCTGCATTCGATGCCGCCGCTCGGTGCGCCGGGGCTGGTGCCGCGCATCGTGATCGGCGACCGGCATGGCACGACGGCGGCCACCCGCTTCGTCCGCCGGGTCGAGGCGGAGGCGCGTGGGGGTGGTTTCGCCGTGACCCGCAATGCGCCCTATGCCGGGGGACATATCGTCGAGCGGCACGGCGATCCCCGACGAGGCATCCACGCGATCCAGCTGGAACTCGACCGCTCGCTCTATCTCGATGCCGCGCTGGAGGCGCCAGGGCCGGGCTTCGACGCCACGGTAGCGCTGGTATGCCGTATCCTGTCCGCCTTGGCGGCCGAAGCTCTGGGCCAACCGACGGCGATGGCCGCCGAATAAAAAACCGCCTCGCGCAAGGGGGAAGAGCGCGAGGCGGCCAAGGTTCAGGGAGGAGACACGCTGAAAGCGTGTCGCACGACACCGCGAAAGGGGGGACACGATGTCGTACTGGTATAAATAGGAAGGGGCCTATTTGGTTCAACCCCCGCCCCCACAATTCGTCATTTTTTCGTAACGGGTGGTGGCGGCACCGGTGAACGACTTCCGATGAGCGCCAGACGACGGCGCTCAATAAACCCGCCGTCTGCAATCGCCCATTTGCGTGCGCCATAAGGCTAGAACAAAATCCGAGCGCCTTGAATCGAGTAGGGATTCCCGAGCGTCTTGAAGTCTGATTCATGACCCTCACGGGTGACGGGAGGCTGCTGAGATGGGCAAGCCGTTGTCGATGGGCCTGCGCGAGCGGGTGGTTGGTGCGATTTCTCAGGGTATGTCGCGCCGTGCGGCGGCAGCACGGTTCGGGGTGAGCGCAGCCAGTGCGGTGGGCGGCGCGTCAGCGCGATCAGGCAAAGCCCGTGGCCAAGCCGCAGGGAGGTGACATGCGCTTGGTCGCAACGGAGGCCAAGGCGGCGCGCATATCGGCGCTGTACGAGGCGGCTTCCGAAACACCCTTGCCGAGTGGCGCGCGGCGCTGGCCGCCGAGGGGATCGCGGTGGCGGTATCGACGCTATGGCGCTTCTTGGCGCGCCACCGGCATAGGCGCACGCGCCCCGACGCTGAAGCCCGGCGACGTCGTGATCCTCGACAACCTGCCCGCCCGCAAGAGCGTCGTGGCACGCATGGCGATCGAGGCAAGGGAGGCACGGCTGCTTTTCCTTCCGCCTTACTCGCCTGACTTCAACCCGATCGAAAACGCCTTCGCCAAAGCTCAAGGCGCTCCTGCGCAAAGCCGCCGCCCGCACCTGCGACGACCTGTACCGCCATCGGTGCCGCCATCGACACGTTCATGCATGCCAAGTGCGCCAACTACTTCGCCGCTGCCGGTACGATCCCGACTGATCCGAATTTGCTCCAGCAAAGATCGCACGGTCACCCGGCGGCAGTGCGTTCCAGGCGCGCAAGCGCGCCTGGAAGTGGTGATCGCGTCATGACGGCTGCCCCGCATCCGCTGCGAAGCCGAGCAGATAGTTCGCTGACTTGCTGGCAGCGCTCGCGGCATGACCGATGGCCTTGTAGTCACGCCGCAGTACCTTGAGCCACGACCCAATATAGTCGGCATGCCACACCGCTGGCCTCGAGAATGGCTGCGACCTCGGGCAGAATCTCTATCTCGGGCCGAACCTCGGGCGCTCGTGTGAGCGCTTCGGGCGGGCCTTCACATTGGTCGATGTTGGAGACGGTGAAGCGCTTGAGAAAGGCAATCGTGCGCGCCTGCCCCTTTGCCGTTGATTTTGAGAAACAGGCCGTCCTCGCCCGAATAGCGGCCAGGCTCGACCAGCGAACGGATCTTAGGGGCAGTGAGCTTTCCCATGCTACCTCACCTCAATTTTTCTCCACACTTTTCCAACACTTCGCGTCAGATTGTGTTGGATCGAGTGAAACGCAGCGGCACCAGAAAATCGCTGATTTCCGTGCTTTTACAGCAATTTTCGGAGTTGGGCGAGGCCCGCAGAGGGCAGGAATGGCGGAGCGGGAGGGATTCGAACCCTCGATACGGTTTTGCCGTATACTCACTTTCCAGGCGAGCGCCTTCGACCACTCGGCCACCGCTCCGCATGAGTCCATGCCTGGAACACGCGCCCCTAATGTGCTTCCTCGCCCCGCGCAAGCGATTGCGTGTGCCGGTTCGCTGGGGCAGTCTGTGCTGCGATGACGATCGCGCTTCTGCTCGCCGCGCTTCTGACGCAGGCTTCGCCCTCCCCCGCCCCTGTCGCGCAGGCCGGCGATCCGCTGCCCGGCGACTGGATCGCGGTGCCCGATGACGAGTTGCTGGTCTTTACGCTCGCCAATGGACGGACGGTGACGCTGCGGCTGGCGCCGGGACAGGCGCCGGTCCATGTCGCCAATATCCGCGCGCTGGCGCGCGGGCATTGGTGGGATGCGGGGACGAGCGTGTACCGCGTGCAGGAGAATTACGTCGCGCAATGGGGCGACGCGACCGAGAAGAAGCCGCTGCCGTCCAGCGTGATCGCCAATCCTCCGGCCGAATATGTCCATAGCGGCAACAGCGCGGTAGCGCGGCTGAGCAAGCCCGATCCCTATGCCGCTTGGGCGGGCTATAGCCGTGACGGCTGGCCGCTGGCGGGGGATGCGACCAACGAGTGGGTGCCGCATTGCTATGGCATGGTCGGCGTCGCCCGCGATCTGGCGCCCAGCACGGGGTCGGGGGCCGAGCTTTACACGATCATCGGCCACTCGCCGCGCGGGCTGGACCGCAATATTGCGGTGGTCGGGCGGGTGGTCGACGGCATGGATGCGCTCTCCACCCTGCCGCGCGGGACGGGGGATCTGGGCTTCTACAAGGAGGAGGGGCAGCGGCTGGGAATCGTCTCGGCGCGACTGGCGAGCGATATCCCCGCCGCCGAGCGACCGCACTTCCAGTATCGCGAGACGGTGTCGCCGCGCTTTGCCGCCTGGATCAAGGGGCGAGAGAATCGGAAGAACGAGTTCTTCACCGTGCCTGCGGGGGGTGTGGATATTTGTGCGGCGCTGCCGCCGGTGCGCAAGGCGCCCTGAGGTTGGCGTTGGGGCGTGGCCTTCGACTTCGCTCAGGCTGAACGGAGGTTTGGTATCAACCGTTTTCCCAACAGCCGTTCGGCCTGAGCGAAGTCGACGGCCACGGGAAAACGGGGCCGCCAACCAGCGGCCCCTTTTCCCATCACGCCGCCTTTTTCCCCGACTCGATCCGGTTGGCGACCAGGTGATCGACCACCGCCGGATCGGCGAGCGTCGAGGTGTCGCCCAGCGCATCGACCTGATTCTCCGCGATCTTGCGCAGGATGCGGCGCATGATCTTGCCCGAGCGGGTCTTGGGCAGCGCAGGCGCGAATTGCAGCGCGTCGGGGGTGGCGATCGGACCGATCTCGCGGCGGACCCATTGGACCAGCTCGGCGCGCAGGGCCTCGTCTTCCTCGACGCCCGCATTCAGCGTGACGAAGGCGTAGATGCCCTGTCCCTTCACGTCATGCGGCATGCCCACGACAGCTGCCTCGGCGACCTTGGCATGGGCGACCAGCGCGGACTCGACCTCGGCGGTGCCCATACGGTGGCCGGAGACGTTGATGACGTCGTCGACCCGGCCGGTGATCCAGTAATAGCCATCCTCGTCGCGGCGACATCCGTCGCCGGTGAAATACTTGCCCGGATAGGTGGTGAAATAGGTCTGGAAGAAACGGTCATGATCGCCCCAGACGGTGCGCATCTGCCCCGGCCAGCTGTCGGCGATGACGAGGTTGCCCTCGACCGCGCCGTCCAGCACCTTGCCCTCGGCATCGACGATCTGCGGCAGAACGCCAGGCAGCGGCAGCGTGGCCGAGCCGGGCTTCAGCGCCACCGCGCCGGGGATCGGTGCGATCATATGGCCGCCGGTTTCGGTCTGCCACCAGGTATCGACGATCGGGCAGCGCCCCTCGCCGACCACATGATAATACCATTCCCAGGCTTCGGGATTGATCGGCTCGCCGACCGATCCCAGCACGCGAAGCGACGAACGGTCGGTCTTCTTCACCCATTCGTCGCCTTCGCGCATCAGCGCACGCAGGGCAGTCGGCGCGGCATAGAAGGTCGCGACCTGATACTTGTCGACGATCTGCCAGAAACGGCTGAAATCGGGGTAATTGGGCACGCCTTCATACATCAGCGTCGTCGCGCCATTGGCGAGCGCGCCATAAACGACATAGCTGTGGCCCGTGACCCAACCCACGTCGGCGGCGCACCAGAAGACCTCGCCTTCGCGGTAATCGAACACATGCTGGTGCGTATAGGACGCCCAGAGCAGATAGCCGCCGCTGCTGTGCAGCACGCCCTTGGGCTTGCCGGTCGAGCCGCTGGTATAGAGGATGAACAGGGGGTCCTCCGCGCCCATCGGCTCAGGTGCGCAGTCGGTGGCGGCGGCGTCGACCAGATCGCCATACCAATGGTCGCGGCCGTCCTTCATCGTCACCTCGGCGCCGCTGTGGCGGACAACGAGGACATGGTCGACCGCCACGCCATGATGCTCCAGCGCGGCGTCGACATTGGCCTTGAGCGGCACCGCCTTGCCCCCGCGACAGCCGCCGTCCGCCGTGATGACGATGCGGGAGTCGCAATCGACGATCCGGTTGGCGAGGCTTTCGGGGGAGAAACCTCCGAATACGATCGAATGGATCGCGCCGATCCGCGCACAGGCCAGCATCGCGAAGGCGGCCTCGGGGATCATCGGCAGATACAGGGTGACGCGGTCGCCCTTGGCGACGCCCAGCCCCTTCATCGCATTGGCGAGGCGGCAGACCTGCTCGTGCAGCTCGCGATAGGTGATGCGGCGATCGGTGCCCGGCGCATCGCCTTCCCACAGGATCGCGACTTGGTCGGCGCGGGTTTCCAGATGGCGGTCGATGCAATTGGCCGCGACGTTCAGCTGGCCGTCGGCGAACCACGCGATGCGGAAATCCGCCTCGTCGAAGCTGGTGTCCTTGACGCTGGTGAAGGGCGTGATCCAGTCCAGCCGCTTCGCCTGTTCGCGCCAATAGCCGTCCGGGTCGGTCTTCGCGGCCTCATAGGCGCGGGCGTACCCTTTCGCATCCATGGACGCGCTATCGGCCCATTCGGGAACGGGGTGAACATGGGCGCTCATGCCTGTCTCTCCTATATCTTTGGCGAACCTTTAGCAGTCCAACATCACAATTGCCTATCGGCTCCGTGACAAAGTGCGTCAGGTAACGCGGTTCGGATGCCGCGCTAAAATGTCGCTGCCATGACGACCGATCGTCATAATGCCGGGGCGGCTGCGCCAAGTCGAAAGGCGCGTGCCGGACATTTGCATCCATCCAGAGCAAGATACCGCCCTCCCCCTCTATTCCTGCCGATAAAGCAACGCTACAGCGGCAAGTGCGCCGGGTTTCGAGGGGAGACGAACCGAGCATGACCGCGACTGCCCACGACCCTGCCGACCTCCCTGCCGGTTTCGCCGCTGTACTGGCGCGCGCCGGCGAGATGGGTCGGCTGATCGCGGGGCATGACTGGGCCGCGACGCCGCTGGGACCGATTTCGGCATGGCCGCAGAGCCGGTTGACCGCGATCGCCATCGCGCTCGCCTCCTCCATCCCGATCGCCACCATCTGGGGGGCGGAGGGCATCCTGATCTACAATGCGGGCTATGCCGAATTTTCGGGCGACCGGCATCCGGCGATGCTCGGCGCGCCGCTGGTCGGGGTCTGGCCGGAAGCGGCGGCCTTCAACGCGCAGGTCATCGCCGAGGGGCTGGCAGGCCGTACGCTCGCCTACCGCGACCAGGCGATGATGCTGGATCGCCAGGGCAGGCCCGAGCAGCATTGGCTGGACCTCGATTATATCCCCATCGCCGACGAGAGCGGTCGCCCGTCGGGGATCATGGCCACCGTGATCGACAGCAGCGCACGAATGCGCGACCGACAGGATCGCGAGATCGCCTTGTCCGCCGCCCGCGAGAGCGAGGCGCGGTTCCGCAACCTCGCCGATCATGCGCCGATCGTCATCTGGGTCACCGATACCGACGGCCATTGCACCTATATCAACCGCGCCTGGCAGGTGCAGACCGGTCAGGACGTCGCGCAGGGCCTGCGTTTCGGCTGGGTCGACATGGTCCATCCCGACGACCGCCAGCCCGCGCAACAGGCGTTCCAGGCCGCCATGGCCGAACCACGTGCCTTCCAGACCGAATATCGCCTGGCCCAGGTGCAGGGCGGCTATCACTGGGTCATGGCCACCGCCGTTCCGCGCTTCGACGATGATGGTGCCTTTCTGGGCATGATCGGGTCGGTCGTGGACATCGACGAGCGCCGCCGGGCCGAGGCGACGCTGCGCGACGTCAATGCGGTGCTGGAGCGCCGGGTGATGGAGGCGCTGGCCGAGCGCAAGCTGTTCGCCGACATCATCGATTCGACCGGCACGATGGTCCAGGTGCTGGGGTTCGATCACCGCTATCTGGCGATCAACCGCGCCGCCGCCGAGGATTTCGAGCGCATCTTCGGCGTCCGCCCGCAGATCGGCCAGCACAAGGCCGAGGCGATGGCCCAGCGACCGGAAATCCTGTCGGTGATGCGCGATTACTGGACCCGTGCGCTGGCGGGCGAGGAATTCTCGGTCATCCAGGCGCTGGATCATGGCGATGGCGAGCGGCGGCATTACGAACTGCGCTTCAGTCCGCTGGTCTCCGCCGAGGGTACGCCGATCGGCGCCTATCAGTTCGCGACCGATGTCTCCGAACGGCTGGCGCAGCAGGAGCGGCTGCACGACATGGAGGCGCAGTTGCGCCAAAGCCAGAAGATGGAGGCGGTGGGCCAGCTGACCGGCGGCATCGCGCATGATTTCAACAACCTGCTACAGGTCGTGGTCGGCAATCTGGAGATGCTCGACCGCCTTCTGCCGATCGACGAGCATCTGCGGGCGCGCCGTGCCGCCACCAACGCGATGACCGGCGCGCGGCGTGCAGCGACGCTCACCCAGCGGCTGCTCGCCTTTTCGCGGCGGCAACCGCTGGCGCCGCAATCGGTCGACGCGCGACGGCTGGTTGACGGCCTGTCGGACCTGCTGACCCGGACGCTGGGCGAGCAGGTCAGCCTGACGGTCGCATCCGCCCCCGATCTGTGGGTGACGGAGGCCGATCCCAACCAACTGGAAAGCGCGATCCTGAACCTGGCGGTCAATGCGCGCGACGCGATGCCGCATGGCGGCACCCTGTCGATCACGATGCGCAACGCGACGCTGGACGGGCTGGCCACGATGGCGGCGGGGCCGGTCCCCTACCCTACCGATCCGGGCGATTATGTCGCCATCGACGTCAGCGACACCGGCACCGGCATGGACCGCGCGACGCTGGGCCGGGTGTTCGAGCCGTTCTTCACCACCAAGGAGGTCGGCAAGGGCACCGGCCTGGGCCTGTCGATGGTATATGGCTTCGCCAAACAGTCGGGCGGGCAGGTGCAGATCGAATCGCGCCCCGGCGAAGGCACCTGCGTCACGCTGTTCCTGCCCCGCTTCCGGGGACAGGCGACCACGCCCATCGAGCCGCCCCAGCCCGCCGCGCATCCCATGCGCGGGTCGGAGACGATCCTGGTGGTCGAGGATGATGCCGATGTCCGCACCTATTCGACCGAGGCGTTGCGCGAGCTGGGTTACGACGTGATCGAGGCGGAGGACGGCGCTTCGGCGCTGGCGCTGCTCGATGCGCCGGAGGCGTCGCGGATCGCGCTGCTATTTTCCGACGTGGTGCTGCCCGGCGGGATGACGGGAGCCGACCTGGCCTCGGCCGCGCGGTCGCTTCACCCCGCGCTGAAAGTGCTGTTCACCACCGGCTATGCCCGCGACGTGATCGTCCATGGCGGGCGGCTGGACGCCGGGGTCGCGCTGATTACCAAGCCGTTCGACTTCGCCGACCTGGCGGCACGGATCAGGGCGATGCTGGACGGCCAATAAGCCAGGCCGGGGCGTGAAGGCGGATGGCCGCCCGTCAAACCATCGGCGTCAAACGACCCCGCAACACCTTAAAAATCCCCCATTCTTTCGAGCCGATGACGGTGCGCTTTCCCGGACGCACCCGAGTCGGCGGGTTGCGCGTTCAGCGCGACGGGACGAAAGGACAGGGATGGCATCGCGGTTTCGGCAATTCTGGAGCGAGGAGGAATGGTCCTTCGCTCCCCATGAGCGGCCGACCATCCCCGGCTCGCCCGGCAATTTCGATCACCCCAACCGGCGGCGCATCGCTTACGGCGTGATCGCGGTGCTGATCGGGCTGACCGGCGGGCTGGGCAACGCGCTGGTCCAGGTGAATACCGTGCAGTTGCAGGGCGCACTGGGGCTGGACCCGACCGAGATCGCGTGGCTGCCCATCGCCTATGTGATGACCAACGCGTCGATCAATCTGCTGCTCATCAAGTTCCGCCAGCAATTCGGCCTGCGGCCCTTCGCGCTGCTATTCTCGGGCCTCTATACGATCCTGGCCTTCGCCCATCTGTTCGTGCGCGATTTCGCCACCGCCATCGCGGTGCGCGGGGCCAGCGGCATGGCGGCGGCGGCGCTGTCGTCGCTGGGCCTCTATTACATGATGCAGGCGCTGCCCGCGAAATGGCGGTTGAAGGCGATCGTGCTGGGCATCGGCGTGCCGCAATGCGCGACACCGCTGGCGCGGCTATTCTCGCCCGAACTGCTCGCCATGTCGCAGTGGCGCACGCTGTATCTATTCGAGTTCGGGCTGGCGGCGATCAGCCTGGCCTCGATCATCGCGCTGCGCCTGCCGCCGACCCAGAAGCTCAAGGCGTTCGAGCCGCTCGATTTCCTGACCTTCGTGCTTTACGCGCCCGCCATCGGCCTGTTCTGCGCCGTGCTGGGCCAGGGGCGGCTGGTCTGGTGGACGCAGGCCGCGTGGATCGGCTGGGCGCTGGTCGTCGCCATCCCGCTCCTGGCGCTCGCCCTGTGGATCGAGCATCACCGGGCCAATCCGCTGCTCAACACACGCTGGCTGGGCTCGATCGACATCGTGCGCTTCGCCATCGTCACGCTGATGGCGCGCATCGTGTTTTCCGAACAGAATTTCGGCGCGGTCGGCCTTTTGACCGCGCTGGGCCAGAATAACGATCAGTTCGGTACGCTCTTCGCCATCGCCTTTATCGCCTCGGTCGCAGGTGTCATCATGAGCGCGGTGACGCTGAACCCGACCAAGCTGACCCATCCGGTCATGTATGCGATCGGACTGGTCGCCATCGCCGCCTATGCCGACAGCTTCTCGACCAACCTGACCCGCGCGCCCGAGCTGTACGCGACGCAAGCCGTGATCGCCTTTTCGACCACCTTCTTCCTCGGCCCGTCGCTGTTGTTCGGCATGACCCGCGCGCTGCAACAGGGGGCCGGACACGTCATCAGCTTCATCGCGCTGTTCGGGATGCTCAATTCGGTGGGCAGTCTGGGCGGCACCGCCCTGCTCGGCACCTATCAGGTGGTCCGCGAAAAGACGCACAGCGCCGCCATCGTCCAGAATATCGACCCCACCGACCCGCAAGTGACGCAACGTATCGCGGCGGGCGGCGCGCGGGTGTCGGGCGTGGTCGGCGACCCGACGCTCGCCCGGGCGGAGGGCGCCGCATTGCTGTCGCAGGCCGCCACGCGCGAGGCGAATATCCGCGCCTATAACGACGTCTTCCGGCTGGTCGCCGCACTGGCGGCCGCCGTTACCCTTTTCCTCGCGCTGCTGACCTGGCGGCGTGCGCGCCGCGCCCGTGCGGCGGCCAAGGTGCAGTCATGACCGACACACGATCGCCCGTCTCCCCCACCCCGATGACCGAGCAGGCCGCCGCCGAAGCGGGGGTGCCGCCACCGACACCCACCCCCGTGCCGCCGCCCGCGCCCGCGTCGGGCTGGCGACCGCCCTCGGGCGGATGGCGGTCGCGCGCGCTGATCGCGCTGCTGGTCATCGGCGGTATTGCGGCGGTGCTCGCGGCGTGGCGGCTGCCGCCCTTTTCCAGCGATCGCCAGTCGACCGACAACGCCTATGTCCGCGGCCGGACGACGGTGATCGCGCCGCAGGTCAGCGGTTACGTCACCGCCGTGCTGGTCAAGGATTTCGAGACGGTACGCGCCGGTCAGCCGCTGGTGCGGATCGACGACCGCATCTATCGCCAGCGCGTCGACCAGGCGACCGCGCAGGTTGCGGCGCAGGCGGCCACGCTCGCCAACAGCCGCCAGGCTCAGGCCTCGCGCACCGCCAGCCTCGCCGCGCAGGATGCCGGCGTCGCCAATGCCGAGGCGCAGCTGATGCGCGCCCAGGCCGATATGGCGCGGGTCAACGACCTCGTGACCGACGGCTCGGTCAGTTTACGCGAACGCGACCAGACGCTTGCCGCGCTCCGCCAAGCCCAGGCGCAACTGCGTCAGGCCAAGGCGGCGCGGGAGATCGCCCAGCAGGATGTGCGCACCGTCCAGGTCGGACGCGGCGGGCAGCAGGCGGGCGTGTCGGGCGCGGAGGCCGCACGGCGGCTGGCGCAGATCGACCTCGCCAACACCGTCGTCCGCGCGCCCGAGGATGGTCGCCTGTCCGAAGTCGGCGTCCGGCTGGGCCAATATGTCACGGCAGGATCGCAGCTGATGTTCCTGGTGCCGCCCGAAACCTGGGTCATCGCCAATTTCAAGGAAGCCCAGACTGCGCGCATGGCGGTGGGTCAGCCCGCCAGCTTCACCGTCGACGGCCTGAGCAATGCCCGGCTGAAGGGCCATGTCGAGCGAATCTCGCCCGCCGCCGGGTCCGAATTCGCGGTGCTGAAGTCCGACAACGCCACCGGCAACTTCACCAAGGTGCCGCAGCGTATCGCGGTGCGGATTCGCGTCGATGCGGGCCAACCTTTGGCCGCCCGCCTGCGCCCCGGCATGTCGGTACAGGCCAGCGTCGACACGACCGGCGGGCCGAAGGTGCGATGAGACACGCCGCCCTACCCCTCGCCGCCGCGCTGCTGCTCGCCGGGTGCATCGGGCCGCGTCCTGCCGCGCCCACTGCCAGCGCCGTCGTGCCGCCGCCCGCCTGGCGCACCGCACTGGGACCGGGCAGTCCGATCGCGGGTGATTGGTGGCAGGCGTTCGGCGATCCGCAGCTGACCGCGCTCGTCACCCGTGCGCTAGCCGACAATCCCGATCTGGGCAGCGCGGCGGCGCGGATCGAGGAGGCACGCGCGCAGGAACGGCTGGCACGTGCGCAGCGGTCCCCCAACGTCACGGCGGGCCTGCCGCTGTCGGAGGGGCGCACCGTCAGCGCCTTCGGCACCGGGCTGGACCAGTTCGGCGCGCAGCCGCTGGTACAGGCGAGTTACGACTTCGACCTGTTCGGACGGCTGCGCAACGCCCAGGCGGCGGCGCGCGCGCAATTGCTGGCGACCGAGGCGGCGCGCGACACCGTCCGCCTCGCGCTCGCCGCCGGGGTGGCGAGCGGATATGTCTCGTTGCGCGCTCTCGACCACCGGCTGCACATCGCCGAGGAGACGCTGGCCGCGCGCGCCGACGCGCTGCGCATCGCCCGGCGACGGGCCACCACGGGCTATACCTCCAACCTCGAACTGCGACAGGCCGAGGGCGAGTATCGCGCGACCGAGCAACTGGTCGCCGCCGCCCGGCTGGCCGTCACCCGGCAGGAAAACGCGCTCAGCGTGTTGATCGGCGGCGCGCCCGGCCCGATCCCGCGCGGCCTGTCCATCGATCGGCTGATCCGTCCCGCCATTCCCGACGGCCTGCCCGCCGACCTGCTGCGCCGCCGCCCCGACCTGTTCCAGGCCGAACAGGCGCTGGTCGCCGCCGACCGCTCGCTCGACAGCGCGCGCGCGGCGATGCTACCCAGCCTGGGGCTGACCGGCTCGGCGGGCGTCGCGCTGTCCAATGCGCTGAACAATCCGATCACCTTGTTCTCGATCGGCGGCAGCGTGCTGGCCCCGATCTTCGACGCAGGGCGGTTGCGGGCGCAGGCCGATGCCAGCGCGGCGCGACGGGATCAGGCGGCCTTCGCCTATCGCCGCACCGCGCTGACCGCCTTTCGCGAGGTGGACGACAGCCTGGCCTCGGTCCGGCGCTCGGGTGAGCAGGCGGTGGCGCTAGCCGGGCAGCGGGCGGCACAGGCGGATGCGCTGCGGATCGCCTCCAACCGCTACCGCGCGGGCTACTCCTCCTATCTCGAACAGCTCGATGCGCAGCGCGGGCTGCTGAACGCGGAACTGGCGCTGGCCGAGGCGCAGGCCAGTCAGCTGACCGCCTATATCACCCTGTATCAGGCGATGGGCGGCGGCTGGTCGCCCGACGCCATTCAGGCGACGGCACGATAGATCGCGGATTCGGGGAGGATCGCCGCAATCGCTTTCACTGTCCGCAACGGTCAATGGAACGGGAAGGCGGGGTTGCGCGCTGACGCCCCCGAACCGACACTGCCAACCGAATGAGCAATGGGAGATCCGCTATGAGCGTAAATGTGATCTACAAGACCAAGGCGACGGCGACCGGCGGTCGCGACGGCGCGGCGCGTTCGGACGACGGCTCGGTCGACGTCAAGCTGGTCGTCCCCAAGGAAATGGGCGGTCCGGGCGGCGACGGCGCCAACCCGGAAAAGCTGTTCGCGGCGGGCTATTCGGCCTGTTTCCTGGGCGCGATGAAGGCGGTTTCCGGCAAGGAAGGTGTGAAGGTGCCGCCGGATGCCACCGTCACCGCCGAGGTCGGCTTCGGCCCGCGTGAGGAAGGCGGCTATGGCATCACCGTCGACCTGCTCGTGAACCTGCCCGGCGTCGACCGCGCGGACGGCGAAAAGCTGATGCACGCCGCGCATCAGGTCTGCCCCTATTCCAACGCGACCCGCAACAATGTGGATGTCGGTCTGACGCTCGCCTGAGCCGTCCCGCTTCACGCAATCCGAGGCCCTTCGTCCCCAGCGGCGGAGGGCCTTGCCGTTTCCAAGGACCCGATGATGACGACCCGCCCCGCCGGAACCGAGAGCTTCGCGCTCAACCAGACGATGCTGCGCATCCGCGATCCCAAGCCGTCGCTTGCCTTCTACCAGGACGTGCTGGGCATGACCCTGCTCCAGAAGCTGGACTTCGAGGAGATGCGCTTCTCGCTCTACTTCCTCGCCTATCTGCACGAAGGCGAGACGATCCCACAAGACCCCGCCGAGCGCGCCCGCTTCATCTTCAATCGCGAGACGACGCTAGAGCTCACCCATAATTGGGGCACCGAGTCGGACACCGACTTTAAAGGTTATCACGACGGCAACAGTGATCCGAGAGGCTTTGGCCATATCGGCATCAGTGTCGACGATGTCGCCGCCGCCTGTGCACGATTCGAATCTCTTGGCGTGACTTTCAAAAAGCGGCCTCAGGACGGCAAGATGAAGGACATCGCCTTCATCACCGACCCGGACGGCTATTGGATAGAAATCCTGTCCGCCAATGGCATGGCCACAAATCTTTAATCCAGATCAATAACTCACCAAAATTCCTACTGCCATGTGACGGAATTGAAACGGGATATTTACCGTTCCTGCCCATTATGGTCACACACGCCGGAGGAATTGGTGACCGCCCGCATCCTCCGCCGCGCCAAGCGAGTGCTCCCGCTCGCCCAATGGTTTTGGAGGGTATGCCGCTATGTTGTCCTGGTTTGCCAAGACGGCCCCGATCCGCCTGAAATTCGATGTGCTGACCGCCCTTTACGGGGCGATCGGCACGGTCGGGCTGACGGCGACGGTGGCCGCCCAGGGCAGTTTTTCCTTCTCGCTGCCCGTCATCGTGGCGGCGGGTGTGCTGGTCTTCTCGCTGGTCGCGATGCGCGTCGCCCGCAAGCTGATCTGCGATCCTTATGTCGGCAGCGTCATAGCGATGGAGCATCTGGCTGCCGGCGATGTCGAGCGCGAGATCCTCTATGACGATTATCGCGACTGCATCGGCCGTATGGCCCGGGCGATGCACGTCTTCCGCCGCAACGCCGCCGAGGTGAAGAAGGCGGGCGAGGCGCAACAGATCGTCGTGACCTCGCTGGGCCGGGGGCTCAGCGAGCTGGCCGACGGCAACCTCACCGTGACCATTCCCACGCCCTTCCCCGCCGAATATGAAAAGCTGCGCCACGACTTCAACCGCGCGATGGAGTCGATGGGCCAGGCCATGAGCGCCGTCACCGTCGCCACCCACGGCATCAATGCGGGCGCCAGCGACATCCGCCAGGCTTCCGACGACCTGTCGCAGCGCACCGAGCAGCAGGCCGCCAGCCTGGAGGAAACCGCCGCCGCGATGGACGAGATCACCTCGACCGTCCGCCAGACCGCCGAGGGTGCCAATCGCGCCAATCGCGCCGTCGCCGATGCCCGGATCGAGGCGCAGCAATCGGGCGAGGTCGTCCGCCGCGCGGTCGACGCCATGGCCGGAATCGAACGCGCGTCGAGCGAAATCTCCGAGATTATCAGCGTCATCGACGGCATCGCCTTCCAGACCAATCTCCTCGCACTCAACGCGGGCGTCGAAGCGGCGCGTGCCGGTGACGCGGGCAAGGGCTTCGCGGTCGTCGCCTCCGAAGTCCGCGCGCTGGCGCAGCGGTCGGCTGACGCCGCCAAGGACGTGAAGTCGCGAATCCTCGCCAGTTCCGAACAGGTCGAATCGGGCGTCAGCCTGGTCAGCGAGACGGGCAAGGCGCTGGAGCGCATCATCGGCCAGATCGCCGAGATCAGCACGCTGGTCGAAAACATCGCCAGCTCGGCCGAGCGGCAATCGACCGGGCTTCAGGAGGTCAACACCGCCGTGTCCGCGATGGACGGCGTGACCCAGCAGAATGCCGCGATGGTCGAACAGGCCACCGCCGCCGCCCGCTCGCTGGCGATCGAAGCCGATGGCCTGGCCCGCGAAATCGCGCGCTTCCGAGTCGCGAATCAGCCGGGCCACGCCCCCGCACCCGTCCAGCCGGTCCACCAGATGCAGCAGCGCGTCGCCGCCGCCGGGCGCCGCATCGTCCAGAGCGCGCGCCCCGCCGCCCCGGCGCCGGTGCCCCAGTCGACGGGCAATGCCGCACTGGCGGTCAGCGACGACGACTGGACCGAATTCTGATCGTCCTTTCCCCGGCGCGGGCGGGTGCCCGGCCGGGGCCAAGCGTAAAAATCGGTTAACCCACGCTTTCTTAACGACCTTCGCGCCATGCTGCGCGACGAAACCCGCGACTGGAGTCTCGCCGTGACCGCTCTGTCCCTTGCCCCCGTGCTCGACACCGCCGCCGCCGTCCCGCTGCGTCAGGCGCTGCTCGACCTGATCGCGTCGGGCGACCCGATCACGCTCGACGGGTCGCAGGTGGCGCAGGCGGGCCAGGCCTGCCTCCAGGTGCTGGCCAGCGCGCAGGCGATGGCCGCGTCGATCCCGACCGATTTCGAACTGAACAGCCCATCCGAGCCGCTGGCTTCGATGATCGCGCTGGCGGGGCTCGACAGCCTCGTCGCCGAAGCCTGAAAGGCCTGACCCGATGAACCTCGACGAGATTCAGCAGATTTTCTTCCAGGAATGCGAGGAAGGTCTCGGCGCGCTCGAAACCGCCTTCGCCGACCTGAAGCGCGATCGCCACGATGACGAGACGATCAACACGGTCTTCCGGTCGGTCCACTCGATCAAGGGCGGCGCGGGCGCGTTCGGGCATGAGCGGCTCCAGCACTTCTCGCACCATTACGAAACGGTGCTCGACCTGGTTCGCAACGGCACGCTGCCGCTCAGCGAGCCGCTGATCGACCTGATCGTCGCGGCGTTCGATACGCTCGCCGACCATGTCGCCGCCGCGCGCGGCGAGGGCGGGACGCCCGCCGACCAGGCGATGCTCGACCGCCTCGACGCCGCCGCCAAGGGCGAGATCGGTGGCGCCGCCGCCGAGCCGGCCCCCGTGGCCGAGGTCGAAGTCGCGGCTGCCGCGCCGACTTCCGACGTGGCCGCCGCCGCACTCGACGATTTCGACGCGCTGTTCGCGATGCTCGAAGACCCCGCGCCCGCTGCCGAGCCTGAAGGTCCGGCCGAGTGGATCGTTACCGTCCACCCTGGTCCGCGCGCCTTCGATCACGGGGCCGAGCCGATGCTGGCGCTGCGCGAATTGTCGCGCATGGGCGGCCGCACCCTGTCGGCCGACCTGTCCGAACTGCCGCAGCTCGACGGACTGGATGCCGAGCGCGCCTATATCGGCGTGACCATGGCGATGCCGGGCACGCTGGACGAGGACGACATTCGCGCGGTCTTCGACTTTGCCGATCCGCAATGCCGCCTGACCGTCACGCGCGCCGAAGCCGCGCTGGCCGTTGCCGAGCCGGACATGGCGGTCGAACCCGCCGCCGCCGAACCGACCGCGGACATCATCCCGCTGCCGGTTGCGCAGGCCGAACCGGCGCCCGCCCCGGCCCCCGCGCCTGCGCCAGCTCCGGTGGTCGCCGCTGCGCCGCCGCCGGTCGCCGCGCCTGCGCCTGCGCCCGCGCCCGCTCCGGCCGCCGCCCCCGCACCGGTCGTCTCGGTGGTCGAGGCGGCGAACAGTCCGCGCGTCGCCGCCGCCGCCGCGCAGACGATCCGCGTCGATCTCGACAAGCTGGACCGGCTGGTCAATCTGGTCGGCGAGCTGGTCATCACCCAGGCGATGCTGGCGCAGCGCCTGTCCGAAAACGAAATGGGCTCGATCCCCGAGCTGTCCGACCTCGATCACCTGACGCGCGAGCTTCAGGATTCGACCATGGCGATCCGCGCGCAGCCGATGAAGACCGTCTTCAGCCGCGTGCCGCGTATCATCCGCGAGCTGGAGGTCGAGACCGGCAAGCGTGTCCGCCTGGAAGTCGAGGGCGAGATGACCGAGGTCGACAAGACCGTGGTCGAGCGCATCGGCGAACCGCTGACCCATCTGATCCGCAACGCCGTCGACCATGGCCTGGAAACCCCCGCCGATCGCAAGGCGGCGGGCAAGGACGGCGAGGGCGTCGTGACGCTGTCGGCCGCGCATCAGTCGGGCCGGATCGTCATCACCGTCGCCGATGACGGGCGCGGTATCGACCGGGCGCGCGTCAAGGCCAAGGCGATCGAGCGCGGCATCATCGCCCCCGATGCGCAGCTGTCCGAGGAAGAGATCGACAATCTGATCTTCGCCCCCGGCTTCTCGACCGCCGCCGTCGTCTCCAACATCTCGGGCCGCGGCGTCGGCATGGACGTGGTGCGCAAAAACATCCAGGCGCTGGGCGGCCGCATCGGCATCCAGTCCGAACTCGGCAAGGGGTCCAGCTTCTCGCTTAGCCTGCCGCTGACGCTCGCCGTGCTCGACGGCATGATCGTCACGGTGGGCGACCAGACCTTCGTCATTCCGCTGACCCATATCGTCGAAAGCCTGCGTCCGGGCATCGACGAGGTGCATGTCGTGGGCGGCCAGTCGCCGCTGCTCGACGTGCGCGGCACCTATGTCCCCGTCCACCGCGTCGGCGAGCAGCTGGGCGTGACCGGCGCGATCGCCAAGCCCGAAAATGCCGTGCTGATCGTGGTCGAAAGCGACCAGGGCCAGGCGGTGCTGATGGTCGACTCGATCCAGGACCAGCGCCAGGTCGTCGTGAAGAGCCTGGAGGCGAACTACCGCGCCATCCACGGGCTGGCCGGTGCGACCATTCTGGGCGACGGCCGGGTCGCGCTCATTCTCGACGTGGACGCGCTGATCGGCCGCTGGCGCCGTGACGGGCGTGGGCCCAGCGCCTTCATCGAGGACATGGCCGCGTGAACGCGATCGCCGCCCTGGCCTCGCGCGAGCCGCAGCGGGAAATGGAGTTCGCCTTCTCGGCGTCCGACCACCGCGCGATCGCCGACATCATCTACGCCGAATCGGGCATCCTGTTGCCCGAGACCAAGGCGAAGCTGATCTATGGGCGGCTGGCCCGGCGGTTGCGCGCCTGCGGCCTCAGCAACTTTCCCGATTATCTGGCGCTGATCCAGAACGATCCGGCCGAGCGCGCCCGCGCGGTCGACTCGCTGACCACCAACCACACCTCCTTCTTCCGCGAAAATCATCATTTCGAGCATTTCCACGACCAGCTCTGGCCCGGCTTCTCGCAGCGTCTGGCGAGCGGCGGGCGGGTGCGGATCTGGTCGGCCGCCTGTTCCAGCGGCGAGGAACCCTATTCGCTGATGATGACGATCGCGGGCCAGGACACTCGCGCCGCCGAGAAGCTGGGAAACCAGGATTTCAAGATTCTCGCGACCGACCTGTCGCCCAGCGTGATCGCGACCGCCCGTGCGGGCCGCTATCCGCTGGACACCACCCGCGCCATGCCCGCCGCGATGCGATCGACCTGGTGTCGCCGCGTCGGCGACATGGACGAACTGCTCCCCGCGCTGCGCAATCCAATTGCGTTTCGTGAACTCAACCTGCTTCGCAACTGGCCTATGCGGCGGCCCTTCGATGTCATCTTCTGCCGCAACGTCATGATTTACTTCGACGAACCGACCAAGGCCCAATTGCTCGCCCGCTTTGCCGACCAGCTGGTCGACGGCGGCATCCTTTATATTGGTCATGCCGAGCGCATCCCGCCGGAAGTATCGGCGCGCTTTCACTGCATCGGTCGCACCGCTTTCCAGAAAGTATCCTGATGGCCGTCCGTACCCTGATTGTCGACGATTCCCCCACTATGCGCGCGCTGATCGCGGGCATGCTGAGTCGCGACCCCGATATCGAAGTGGTCGGCGCCGCCAACGGCCCGCACCAGGCGCGTGAGATGATCAAGGCGCTCGATCCCGATGTCATCACCCTCGACGTCGAGATGCCCGACATGAACGGCCTCGACTTCCTCGAGCGCGTCATGCGGCTGCGCCCGATGCCGGTCGTCATGCTCTCGACGCTGACCCAGGCGGGCGCGGACACCACGATCCGCGCGCTGGAACTGGGCGCGGTCGAATGTTGCGCCAAGCCCGCGACCAACTGCGTCGATCCGCGCATCGCCGAAAGCGTCAAGGCCGCCGCCAGCAGCCGTCGCATCCGGGTGCGCGACATGGCGCCCGCCGCGCCTGCGCCGATGGCCGATTTCAAGCCGATCCCCGGCTCGCTGATCGCGATCGGCGCGTCGACCGGCGGCGTCGAGGCGCTGATCCAGGTGCTCAGCGGCTTTCCGGCGAACTGTCCGCCGACCGTCATCGTCCAGCATATGCCCGCAACCTTCACGACCAGCTTCGCTGCGCGGCTCGACCGGCTGTCCAAGCCGACCGTGGCGGAGGCGCGTCACGGCCAGCCGCTGCTGCCCGGCCATGTCTATCTGGCACCCGGCGGCACCCATCATATGGAAGTCGGCGGCGTCGACGGCCAGTATCGCGCCCGCCTGATCCCCGACGATCCGATGAGCGGTCATCGCCCCTCGGTTGACCGCATGTTCCACAGCGTCGCCAAGACCGTGGGGGCCAAGGCGGTGGGCGCGATCCTGACCGGCATGGGCCGCGACGGCGCCGACGGCCTGCTCGCCATGCGCGGCAAGGGCTGCATGACCATCGGCCAGGACCGAGACAGCTGCGTCGTCTATGGGATGCCCGGCGTCGCGCAGGAGATCGGTGCGGTGACCAAGCAATTGACGCTGACGCGAATCGCGCCCGCGCTGATCGACCGGTGCCGGGCGTGATCCCCGCCATGGCCAGCTCCCTCCCCCCGCCGCCGCCGCCCTTCACCCGGCTTGCGCGGGGTGACGGCCTTCGCCGAATCAACATCATCCAGGGTGAGACGCGAGTCAGCCAGGACAAGGATGTCGTGCTGACCACCGTGCTGGGCAGCTGCATTTCGGCGTGCCTGTACGATCCGATAGCCGGAATCGGCGGATTGAATCACTTTTTGCTCGCCGAACCGGGCGTCGCGGAAACCGATCCTAAATCCATGCAGCGCTATGGTGTGTATGCGATGGAAGTTCTGATCAACGCGATGATGGCCCTCGGGGCGCAGCGGCACAGCCTGAAAGCCAGGCTGTTCGGCGGCGCGATGATGCGCGACGGGTTTCGCGACATCGGCTCGGCCAATGCGCAGTTCGCGCGCCGCTTCCTGGCGGACGAGCGGATCGCGCTGGTCGGCGAGGATGTCGGCGGCATGAGCGCCCGCCGGGTCGAGTTCCGGCCCGCGCTGGGCCTGGCCCGCTGCCGCCACGTCACCGACACCGCACTCCCGACGCCGCGTGTTGCCCGCCCGGCTCCGCCACCGCCACCCGCCGCCACCGGCGACGTGGAGTTTTTCTAATGTCTCTCGACCCTTACCCGAAAGGCCAGTTCGTGTCCCAACTCATCATGACCGTGGACGATTCGCCCAGCATGAGAATGCTTCTGCGCGCCGCGCTCACCGATATGGGATATCGGGTGCTGGAGGCCGAGGATGGCGTTCATGCCCTCGATACGCTGGACGGGGTGACGGCCGACACCGTGCCCGATCTGGTCATCACCGACATCAACATGCCCCGCATGGATGGTTTCGGCCTGATCGAGGCGCTGCGTCGCCAGCCCGACCGCCGCAACCTGCCCATTCTGGTGCTGACCACCGAAAGCTCCGACGAGAAGAAGGCGCGGGCGCGCGAAGCGGGCGCGACCGGGTGGATCGTCAAGCCGTTCAACCCCGAAAAGCTCGCCGCGGCCATCCGCCGCGTGCTGCACTGATCCCCTTTTCCCGAGGAAACCGACCATGTCGCGTCAGCTCATCACGTTCCAGCTCGGCGACCAGATCCTGGGCGTCGACATCATGGCCATCCGCGAAATCCGCGCCTGGTCGCCCGCGACCCCGCTGCCCAACGTGCCCGCCCATGTGCGCGGCGTCGTGAACCTGCGCGGCGTGGTCCTGCCGGTGCTCGACCTGCGCCACCGGCTGGGCTGGGGCGTGACCGATCCGAGCGCGCGCCATGTCATCATCGTGGTGCGGATCGGCGAGCAGCTTCAGGGCCTGATCGTCGATGCGGTCAACGACATCGTGACCATTCCGCCCGAAGCGATGCAGCCGCTGCCCGACATGGGTGACGCGACGGCCGCGCATTATCTTGAAGGGCTGGCCACCATCGAACAGCGGCTGATCCTGATCCTGGCGCTTGATCGCCTGACGGATAGCGTGACATTGACGGCCGAAGCCGCATAATCCCGGTTTTTCAAGACGTAACGGCGTTTCCGTTGGAAGGTATTGAGTAATGGCGGACGTTAAGGTTCTGGTCGTGGACGACTCGCTGACGATGCGGGTCCTCATCTCGGGCGCGCTCGAACGCATCAAGGGCGTCCAGGTGGTGGGTGCCGCCGACGGCGCGGCCGAAGCGCGCAAGATGGTCGACCAGTATCGCCCCGAGGTGATGACGCTCGACGTCGAAATGCCCGGCATGAGCGGCCTGGAATATCTGGCCGAGATCATGGAAGAGCGGCCGATGCCGGTCATCATGTTCTCGACCCGGACGGCCGCTGGCGCCGCCGAGTCGGTCGAGGCGCTGCGCCTCGGCGCGATCGACTGTTTCCCCAAGCCCAAGGTCGCGGTCCAGTCCGAGCTGGACGCCATCATCGGCAAGCTGGGCAAGCGCATCAAGTCGGCGCGCAACGCCGACCTGAAGCGCGGCAAGGCGGCCAAGGGGCGCAAGGGTCCGGTCGCCGACATCAACTGGAACGGCCGCCTGCTGGCGATCGGCGCGGATGCCGCCAACACCCAGGCGCTGTTCGACCTGTTCCAGAACTTCCCCGCCAACTGCCCGCCGACCCTGGTCGTGCAGCAGATGTCGCCGGGCCTGCTAACCCCGATGATCGAGCAGTTGCGCGAGCAGATCGCGCCCAAGGTCGTCGAGGCGACCGACGGCATGAAGGTCGAACAGGGCACCATCTATTTCGCTCCGCAGGGCGAGACGCACATGGTCGTCGACACCTGGCCGAACGGCACGTTGCGCCTGCTCGCACGCGAGCCGGTGGCGGGCGAGCGGCCGTCCATCTCGCTGCTCTTCGCGTCGGTGGCCAAGGCGGCAGGTAGCAACGGCCTGGGCGTGCTGCTGGCGCTGGACGACGAGGACGGCTCGGCGGGTCTGCGCGCGATGCTGGCGGGCGGCGCCTATGCCATCGGTCGCGAAGGCACCGACTTCACGCTGAACAAGGGCGCGGTGTCGCAGCCGATCGCGGGCGATACGATCTTCGCCAATATCGTGAAGCTGTGCAGCAAATGAGCGCCTCGGGCACGGACCCGGTCCTGGCCCGGGCACTGGCGGACGAGCTGGTCGACCTGACCCGCTCGCTCGCCGACCTGGCCTATGAGCTGGGCAGCGATCCCGAGACGCTGCGCCGCCATATGGTCAGCATCCAGGCGGTCGACCGGATCACCCAGTCGCAGCTGGCGATCGCCGACATCCTGCGGTCCGACGCGCCGGTCGCGGCGCGGATCGACGGGGTGACGCTGGAGACGCTGGCCGACCGGCTGCGCACCCGAATGGCGAAAGCGGCCTGAGCCTCCTGCCCCTTTAACCCACCGTCACGCGACGGTTTTCGGAGCGGCGCCCACCCGTGCCGTCATCCGCTCGACCAGCGGACGCAGGCCCTCCAGCCATTGCCGGACCGAGGCGCGCGTCTCCTCGCTCAGGCTGAGCAGCGCCAGCCGACGATCGGTCGGATGCGGCGTGCTGCGGAACATGCCCATCGACACCAGCATGTTGATCCAGCGGACGGCCGTGGTGCGCGGTACGCCCGACGCGCGGTAACAGGCACTGGTTTCCACGCTGCGCCCCGACTCTTCCTCCAGGAAGACGAACAACAGCATGTCGAAAGCCGGATCGGCGAACAGGTCCGCACTGAAAAAGCCCCCGATTCCCTCGCGCGCGGTGCGCAGGACGGCACCGATATCGGCCGCACTGATCCGCACGTCGGAATCGTGGCGGACCATGGACTCGACGGCGGCCAGTTCGTCGCGAATCCGGCGGAGGCGATCGTCGATCCCGTCCGACGACTCCTCACCCCGCCCATCATAGCGGTCGCTCATGACCTCTCCGCCTCGATCCATGCACCCCCCGCCATCGACGCCGGTCGCCACGATGTCCCCGAAGCTATTCCGGTTCCGCCGCAGCGCCGCAATTCCCGAAAACATGCGATGACAGGAAAATTAGACTAGGTTAACCAGAAACTTGTCTAAAATACCCGGAATTGATCCCGGTTCGGATGCACTTTCGCAAGCGGACCCGCGAGCTTTTAGAAGAACAGCTTGCGGATCGACAGACGCACGGTGCGGCCCAGCGGATCGAGATAGCCCGGCTGATAGCCGATCGGCACGGTGCCGTTGGCATCCGTCACGCGCTGGCGCTGGTTGAACAGATTGTCGAAGGACAGGCTGACCCGCGTGCCCCGCAGCCAGGGATGCGCCTTCAACAGGTCCAGCCGCTGCCCCAGATCGGCGAACAGGCGCAGATCGACCGTCGCCAGGCTGCCGAAGTCGAGCGCCTGTGGATTGGCGGGGGTGCCGCCATTGACCCGCGTCGCGCTTTGCCAGTTGCCCGACAGGCGCACGCCGATGCCGTTATTGGAATAGCCCGCCTGCGCCTCGACCTGATGGCGCGAGGTGCCGCCGCTCGATCCGATCGCATCGCCGCGCAGCAGGTCGAGGACCGGGCCGCCCTCCGCCACCGTCACCCGATCGGCAAAGGTCCAGGTGTGATAGAGCGCGAACTGGACACGCCCGCCGCCGCCACCGCGACCGCCGCCGAAGCCGCCGCCACGGAAGCCGCCCCCGCCCGGTCCACGGCCCTCACCGCCCGGTCCACCCGCGCCGGGTCCGCCGCGACCTTCGCCGCCAGGGCCGCCTGCACCCGGCCCACCGGGGCCACCCTGCCCTTCGCGACGCGGGCCTTCGCCGTCACCACCACGACGACCGGGAAAATTCAGCCCGGCAAAAGGATTGGGGCCGGTCCCGGCGCGAAACGCCTCCAGCTCCTTCTGGATCTTCGACTTGATCGGCTTGGAGAAGTTGAGGCCCCAGCGCAGCTGCGACCGCTCGGTCCCGGCGAAGTTGATTGGGCGCGAATCGACGCTCAGCAGATTGCCCGCCCGGTCGCGCGAGAAGCGCCCCGGAAACGCCGCCTCGATCGCGGCGGTCGGCGTCGGGAAGGACGCGATCGGATCGTCGGTGTCGATCCGGTAGTAGTTGGCGGTCAGGTTGATGTCGCGGTCGCGCCAGGGCTTCAGCGTCAGGCCCAGCTTCATGACATGGCGGTTGTCCGCGACCAGATTGGGGTTGCCGCCGGTGATCGCGGTGATCGTCGCGGTGGTGCCGCGCACATAGTCGAACAGGCGGACATTGGGCGTGGTGATCGACGGATTGCCCAGTTGCTGCGCGGTGGGCGCGTCCTCCTGATCGGTCCAGGAGGCGATGACCCGCACCCCCTCCAGCGGCGACCAGTTGGCGCCGTAACCGACCGTGGTCAGCGTGCCGAAGTCCGACAGATGGTCCGCCCCGACATTCAGGTTCAGCGACAGGTCGCCGATCGCGCCCAGCACCTGACGGTCGCGATTGGCGATCGGCAGGTCCAGATTGGCCTGGCCGTTGACGATGTCGCGCGAGACGTCGCCCTGCTGGAAAATGCCGAACCGGGTCGAGCTGCTGGAGAAATCGCTAGTCTGCCCGCCGACCTTGACGCTGGCCTGCACATCGCCCGCGGGCAGCGCGAAGACCCGGCCGTTGAGCAGCGCGTCGACCTGTCCGGCGGACGAGGTGGACCGGGCGAAGTTCCGTGCCGCCAGGCTCAATCCGTCGAGCGGACCGTAAGGATTGGCGGTCGGATCGCCCGCGTTCAGCCGCGCCTGCAGGCCCGTCACGTCCAGCCCGGTATCGGTCGCCACCCGGCTTTCGGCCCGGTCATAGGCACCCGTCACCGACCAGCGCCACTTGCCGAGGTCGCCGTTGAACACCGTGCCGAAATGCGCGGTCAGCCCGGTATTGTTCTGGACCAGCGGGCCGTAAGCATCGGTCAACCGGCTGATCGTCGCATTGGTCGTGAAGGGCGAATAGGGATTGCCCGCCGGCAGCACCAGATTGGCCGAGGGCAGGCCGTTCCAGCTGTTGCTCTGCGTCGTCTGCACCTCGGCATTGAACGAGGCGGACACCTTGTCGAAGATGTTGCGCGAATAGACGACATTGGCGTCCCATTGCCGCTGCGCCGATTGCAGCGTGCGATAGGGGGTGACGTCGGTGCTGGTCGCCGGGCTGCCCGCCAGTTGCGCCAGGCTGGGCGCGGCGGTCAGGCCGGCGGGCACGCCGACCACGCTGGGGCTGGTGCCGGTCAGTGCGACTAGGCCGGGATCCGCGGTGACGATATTGCCGCCCAGCGAGGCGTTGGAATTGGGCGCGATGATGCCGCGCTCCGCCTCGGTCAGGCGCGAGGTGTTGGAAAAATCGGTGTGGATGCTCAGCCGCTTGTCCTTGCGGATCTGCAGCCAGTCGAGCCTGCCCTGCTCCATCGCCGACCCGCCCTGCGTCGGGACCTTGCCCACAGCCTCAGCCGCCAGCGAGCGGAAGCGCGGACGCAGGACGAAGTTCACCACCTTCTGGTCGGCGCGATAGCCATATTTCAGCGCGACCTCTTCCGGGAAGATGTCGACGCGCAGGATCGCCTCGGTCGGCAGGTCGCGGATTTCCTGGAAGCCCGCGATGCGGCGTCCATTGAGCAGGATCACCGGCGAACCGCCGCGCCCGCTGGTCGTCTGCGGCGCGAGTTCGGTCAGCAGGTCGGAGACGCTCGACACGCCGTAGGAGCGGATATCGGCGGGGCTGAGCTGCTGGTCGGGCGGGATGTCGCCGATGACCTTGCCCGGCTCGCGGCGCGCGGTGACGACGACGTCGGGCTCGGCTTCTTCGCCTTCGTCCTCGGCCTCGGGCTGCGTCTGGGTGCGGGTCGGGCTGGTCGTCTGGCCCTGCGGCGTCGCGGTGGCGGGGGTGGCGGCCGTCGAGGGGGCCTGGGTCGCAGGAGCCTGCGGAATGGGCGCGGGCGCAGCCGTCACCTGCGCCTGTGCGATCGCCGGCATCGCGCTCGCCAGCATCAAACCCGCCCAAAGCCGCATGTCCGTCCCTTTTCCCTTATCCGAGGCTTGGGCGTTAGGACGCAAATGTCGCACAAATGTGCCGTGCGTGCCGACAAATGTCGCGGGGGGACATATAGCGGGCGCGGCTCCATTTGAGGTGTGTCGTGACACCAACGATAACCCGTTCCCCGGCGAAGGCCGGGGCCCAGTATCGACACCGTCGACGGGGCAGCAGACAAGGCGGGGGAGGCCATCGCGATACCGTCGCTCTCGCCTCCCCCGCCATGTTCCGCGCGCTTTCAGCCTTTCGGAAACTGGGCCCCGGCCTTCGCCGGGGAACAGAAGCGGCGGGATTTACCCAGCGAACGCCTTCTCGATCACGTACGCACCCGGCTGCGCGTTGGAGCCTTCGGGGAAGCCCATTTCCTCGAACTTGGCGCCCAGCGACTTGATCATCTCCATGCTGCCGCACATCATGATCCGGTCGGTTTCCGGGTTGAAGCCATGCGCGCTGGGGAGTCCTGCGAACAACCGTCCGTCCTCGATCAGCGCGTCGATGCGGCCCGTGGTGTGGAACGGCTCGCGCGTGACGGTCGGGACATAGTGGAACTTCTCCTGCGCGACGTCGCCGACCAGCGGATCCTCGGCCAGCTTGCCCGCCAGCTCGTCATGGAAGGCCAGGTCGCTGACCCGGCGCACCGAGTGGACGATGATGACCTCGTCGAACATGTCGTAGATGTCCGGGTCGCGCGCCACCGACAGGAACGGCGCCAGGCCGGTGCCGGTCGACAGCATGAACAGCCGCTTGCCGGGCAGCAGCGCGTCGGCGACCAGCGTGCCGGTCGGCTTGCGGCCCAGATAGATGTTATCGCCCGGCTGCACCTTTTGCAGCTTGCTGGTCAGCGGGCCGTCCTCGACCTTGATCGACAGGAAATCCAGCTTCTCATCATAGGACGGGCTGGCGACCGAATAGGCGCGGAGCAGCGGCTTGCCGTTGTCGCCCTGCAAGCCGATCATCACGAATTCGCCCGAGCGGAAACGGAAGCTGTCGGGGCGCGACACCGAGAACGAAAACAGATGCTCGTTCCAGTGATGGACGCTCTGGACCGTCTCGACGCTCAGCGCGGTGGTCGGGGTCAGTTCGGGCAGGGCAGTATCGGTCGACAAACCTCAAAACTCCTTTACGCCCCGGCCCCGCCGATCGGTCGGCGGGCGGGACGGACACGTCAAATGCGAATGAATCGAATGCGCCCTTACCAAGAATAGCGCAGGCTGCCTACAAAGGTCCGCGATGCCCCATAATAGCAGCCATTGTTGAAGAAACAGCTGGTGATGTGGCGCTTGTCGAACAGATTGGCGACATTGGCGGTGAAGCTCAGCCCCTCCATCGCCGGGCTGACCCGGCCGAGATCGTAACCCAGCATCAGGTCGGCCAGCCAGTAATCGGGCGACTGGAAGCGACGGACGACGGTACGGCCCGCCGCCACGGTCGTCGCGGTCCCGTCCGATTCGCCGACATAGCGCACCCCTGCCCCCAGGCTCAGGCCGCCAAGCGCGCTGCCGACACCCGCCTTGCCCAGATCATAGGACAGGAAGCTCGACGCGCTCCATTGCGGCACGCCCAAGGGCCGCGTGCCGGTGACGCCGCTCATCTGATCGCCGTTGCCGACCACCGGCGTGCCCTGCCGGACATAGGGGTCGTTATAGGTGGCGGCGACGACCACGTCGAAGCCGGGGGCGACCGTGCCACGTCCATCCAGCTCGATCCCGCGCACCGACACCTCGCCGATCTGCACCTGCGAATTGCTGGGGATATTGCCCGTGCCCGCGCGCGGATCGGCGACCGGCACGTTGCGGCGGCGCAGGTCGAAGGCGGACAGGGTGAACAAGGCGGTCGTGCCGCGCGGCTGATACTTCAGCCCCGCCTCGTACTGGCGCCCGGTGACGGGGATGAAATTGCTGCCGTCCCAGGTGCTGCCCGCCTGCGGCTCGAAGCTCTCGGAATAGCTGACGAAGGGCGAGAGGCCGATCTTGGTCTCGTACAGCGCGCCCAGCCGGGTGGTGAACGCCGTCTGGTTCAGCCGGGTGACGACGTTGGTGTTCAGATTCTGCGTCGTCTGGTTGTAGGTGTCCCAACGCCCGCTGGCGATCAGTTGCAGGCCGCCGATCGCGATCTGGTCCTGCAGATAGACGCCGACCTGATCGCGCTTGGTGTAATTGTGCGTCTGGGTGATCGGGAAGCTGGGCAGCGGCATGCCGTAAACCGGCGCGAACAGGCTGAGGTTCGGGATGTTGAACACCGGGTTGGCGTTCTGCCCGGTGAAGAATGCCTGGTAATTCTCGCCGCGATTATGCTGCCAGTCGACGCCGCCCAGGATGGTGTGCTTGACCGGGCCGGTGTCGAGCTTGCCGACCAGATGATTGTCGATCGTGAAGGTCTGGAACGCCTCGTCCGATCCGCCGCCGCCGCGCTGGAGCGTCGAGAGATCGCTATTCCCGCCGCGCGTGACATAGCCCGAGCCATAAATCTGCCGGTAATGCAGTCCGATTGCGAGATAGCGGGCGTTGGTGGTCCAGCTCAGCCGGTCGTTCAGGTCATGGCGGAACAGGATCGTCGCCGATTTCTGCGTCCGGTCGAACGCCTCGTAGGACGGTTCCGAGGTGTTGAAATCGACCGGCAGCACGCCGAACGGATTGGGGAGCGCCGAGCCATAGACGGGCACGCCGCTATACGACCCCGATTCCGGGTCGCGCTGATAGTTGAGGATCAACGTCACGCTGGTCGCCTTGTCGGGTGCGAAGGTCAGCATGGGGCGCGCATAATAGCGGCGATTGGCGGTGTTGCGGATGAAGCCGTCCGATTCCTCGGCGCCTGCGATCATCCGGAACAGCCAGCGGTCATTCTCATCGAGCGGCTGATTCACGTCGATGCTGGAGCGTAGCAGCGCATAATTGCCCGCCGCCAGCTCGATCCGCCCGCCCGGCCCCGCATAGGGCAGCTTGCTGGTCAGGTTGACGAGGCCGCCGGGCGTGCCCGAACCATAGGTGACGCCCGCCGGACCCTTCACCACATCGACCGATTCGACCAGATGGAAATCGATCTGCGGGCTGGCATAGACGCCGCCCATCAGCCGCATCCCGTCCATGAACATCCCCGGCGCAAAGCCGCGCAGGAACAACTGGTCGTAGCGGGTGGCGACATTGCCGCGCTGGTTGGGGGCGACACCCGCGACATAGCCCAGCGCCTGGTTGATCGACAGCGCGTTGCGCCGGGTCAGTTCCTCCTGGTCGATGACGGTGATGCTTTGCGCCGTCGCGATCAGCGGCACGTCGGTCTTGGTGCCCGAGGACGCGCTCTTCTTCTCGCGCTGCCCCTCGACCACGATGTCCTCGTTGCGCAGCCGCTGCTGGTCGTCGTCGAACAGGGTCATCGCATGGGCAGGAAGCGCGCCGCCCAGCATTCCCCCGGTGGCGCACGCTGCCAGCAGCGCTCCGCGAAGTGCGCGCATAAATTTACTCCCTGCTATTGATAGTGACTCTCAAATGCTGCTAAAGCGATGCCATCAGGATGACAAGGGGAAAGCGCGGGTGGCATCGGGCCGAGCCATTGACGAACAATCCGGACGCCGCTGGCGTGGCGGTATTGCCATGGCGTGGCGCTGGATCACCGCGATTCTCGGCGGTTATGCTTTCACGGTCGCGGCGGCGATGCTGACCGCGCGCCTGCTCCCCGCCCCCGATGCGACCGCGCGGGTCGAGGCGACCGGCTGGCCGATGATCCTGTCCTTCATGCTCTATGCCGGTATCGGCCTGTGGTCGCTGCACGAGGTCCGGCTGGGCCGGGTCAGCGCGCTGGTCTGGGGCGGAGCGATCGGCATGGCGGTGCTGCTCAAGCTGCTGGGCGTGCGCGCATGAGCAGCAAGAGCGTACAGTCCGGCTGGCGACAGACCATGGCCTGGGCGCATGGCTGGCTGGGCCTGATCGCCGGGTGGATTCTCTTCACCATGTTCCTGACCGGCACCTCGGCCTATTTCCGGCCCGAGATCACCCGCTGGATGCAGCCCGAAATCCGCACCGAGGCCGCCCCGCCCGCACAGGCGGCGGACTCGGCGGTTCGTTATCTTTCGCGGGTCGGGCCGGACGATCTGCAATGGTATATCTACCTGCCCGACGCGCGCACGGTCGCGACGCGCATCTTCCGCATTCCCGCCAAGCCCGATCCCAGAATACGCGGCGACGAACTGGACCTCGATCCGGTCAGCGGCGCGCCCCTGACCGCCCGCGAGACCCGGGGCGGCGAGCAATTCTATCGTTTCCATTTCCAGCTTCAGCTGCCGTATCCTTGGGGTCGCTGGCTGGCGGGACTGTGCGCGATGGCGATGCTGGGCGCGATCATTTCGGGCGTCATCACGCACAAGCGCATCTTCGCCGATTTCTTCACGCTGCGCTGGAACAAGGGGCAGCGCAGCTGGCTCGACGCGCACAACGTCTCGGCGGTGCTTGGCCTGCCCTATCACGCGATGATTACCTATACCGGGCTGATCACGCTGGTCACGATGTACATGCCCTGGCCGGTGCTGATGAACTATGCCTCGCCCGCCCAGTTCATGCAGACCGCCTATGGCACCCCTGCCGATGTTCCCGCCAGCGGGGTACGGCGCCCGCTGGTCGCGATCGCGCCCTTGGTCCGCGACGCCGAACACCGGCTGGGCGGCCCGGCCACCCGCGTCATCATCCAGAATCCCGGCGACGCGGCGGCGCGGGTCAGCATCGCGCAGGCCAAGCGCGGCGCGATCAATTCGCGCACCCCCATCGCCACCTATGACGGCGCGACCGGCCGCCTGCTCAGCCGCAGCGGCGATGCCGCCGTCGCGATCGACACGGCGGGCGTCATGCTGGGCCTGCACCTCGCCACCTTCGCCGGACCCGCTTTGCGCTGGGCCTATTTCGTGATGGGGCTGACCGGCGCGGCGATGGTCGGCACCGGCCTGCTGCTATGGACCGCCAAGCGACGCAAGCCGGGTGCCGCGCCCTTCTTCGGCCTGAAGCTGGCCGAGCGGCTGAACATCGCGGTCATCGCCGCCTTCCCGGCGGGCATGGCCGCCTATCTGCTCGCCAACCGGCTGATCCCGGCGACGCTGGAGGGCCGCGCCGATATGGAAGTGTCGGCGATGTTCTGGACCTGGGGGCTGCTCGCGATCGCGCAGCTGGGTCTGCCTGCCCGGCGCGCCTGGACGGTGTTGTTCGCCGTCGCCGCCGTTTGCTGGGGCGCGATTCCGGTCGTCAATGCGCTGACCACCACGCGCTGGCTGGTCCCTTCGCTGCTCGACGGCGACCAGCTGTTCGTCGCCTTCGACCTGGCCTGTCTGGCCATCGGCATCGGCTTTGCCGTCGCCGCCCGGATCAGCGCCCGCCCCGCCGCCCGTACGCCCACACGGACTCGCCGTTCCCTGGAGCCTTCCCATGCTTGATACGATTGCCCTCTGCTTTGTCGGCTTCTGGTTGATCGCCGCCGGGTCCTATCGCCATGCCAAGGAGGCGGGGACACTGCATGACGCGCGACTGCGCGCCGGATTGAAGCTGCTCGGCGGCGCGGTGCTGCTGCTGGCGCTGTCGTCCTGCGGCACGGCGGTCACGGGCGAACGGATCGTGCGCATGTTCGGTGCCGCCTCGATCGCCGGGGTCGCGCTCAACCTGATCCTGTCGGTGCGCGCAGGCGCGGTCTTTGCGCCCTTACGGGCGGTCAACCGGCTTGCGGGTCGAACACGGACCAGCCGGTCCGCTGCACCAGCCGTTCGAGCGCCAGCGTACCAAGCTGCGAATTCCCGCGCGCGTTGAGGCCCGGTGACCAGACGGCGATCGAGGCACGGCCGGGCACGATCGCCAGGATGCCGCCGCCCACCCCCGACTTGCCCGGCAGGCCGACGCGAAAGGCGAACTCGCCCGATCCGTCATAATGGCCGCAGCTCATCATCAGTGCGTTGATCCGCCGCGCGCGTTGCGGTGACACGACCGAGCGCCCCGTCCCCGGATTGACGCCCCGCGCCATTAGATAGCGCCCCGCCAGCGCCAGTTGCCGACAGCTCATCGCCAGCGCGCAAAAGTGGAAATAGACGCCCAGCACCCGCTCCACGGCATGATGGAGATTGCCGAAGGCGCGCATGTAATGCGCCAGCGCCTGGTTGCGGTGGCCCGTCTCCATCTCGGCCTGCGCGACGGCGGCGTCGATCACGATGTCGTCCTCCCCGGTGAGCGCGCGGACGAAGCGCAGCATCTCGCCGATCGCCTCGCGCGGCTCGTATCCGCCCAGCAGCACGTCGGCGACCACGATCGCGCCCGCATTGATGAACGGATTGCGCGGGATGCCCTGCTCCGTTTCCAGCTGGACGATCGAGTTGAACGCGGTTCCCGACGGCTCGCGCCCCACCCGCCGCCATAGCTGGTCGCCGACCGCACCCAGCGCCAGCGTCAGCGCGAAGACCTTGGAAATGCTCTGGATCGAGAAGCTCTCTTCGGCATCGCCTGCCAGATGGCATTGTCCGTCCGCCTCGACGATGGCGATGCCGAAGCGGCGCGAGTCGATGCCCGCCAGCGCGGGGATGTAATCGGCGGGCGTGCCCCGGTCGGGGGCCTCGGCCATCTCGGCGGCGATATCGGAGACGATCGCGGACAGGTCCATCGTTCCGTGGTGCCGCGTGGCCGAGGCTTTGTCGAGGCCGCCGCGAACCCGTCACAAACCGCCGTTAGGGAGCCGTCGCTTCCTCCCCAAGCCTAGACGGACCGACATCACAACCATGCGCGACAGGGACATCGCCCCGCCCGCCCCCGGTTTCTGGACGCTCGCCAGCGTCGAGGGGTGGGAGCGTTGCGCGATCCAGGGCGCCAAGTCGCTGCTGACCTTGTTCCTCGTGACCGATCTGCTCGCGAAGGGCGATGCGGTGTGGGGCATGGCGGGCCTGCGCACCGGCATCGAGGGCGTGACCGGCGCGCATGGCGACATCGCCTTCGCGTCTCAGCTTTACGGCCTCTATGGTGCGCTGACCTATCTGGTCCTGCCGCTGGGCGGATGGATCGCGGATCGCAGCGGCCAGCGGCGTCGCGCCATGTATGGCGGAGCGATATTGATGACGCTGGGTCTGGTCGCGCTGGCGAGCCGTAGCTGGGCGCTGCCGGGGCTGGCGCTGCTGATCGGCGGGATCGGGCTGCTCAAGGGCAATCTGGCCGCCGAAGTGGGCGCGCTTCGCGGAGCCTCGGCGGGGGAGCGGCTCTATGCGGCCTATCTGGCGTTCCTCAATGGCGGGGCGCTGCTCGGACCGCTCGTCGGCGGGTGGCTGGCGCTGCGGGTCGGGTTCGCCGCCGCCTTCATCGTCATGGCGGGCAGCATGATCGCGGCGATGCTGACCTTGCGCACCGCGCCGCCCGTTCGGCTGATCGAAGCGCGCGAAGCGGACGGACACCGCACCGACTGGCCGCGCGTCATCCTCGCCATCGTCGCCGTGACTTTGTGCTTCTGCGCCTATGAGCAGCTCAACAACATGGTGCTGCTCTGGGCGGAGCAGCGGGTCGAGCTGAGGCTGGGCGGGCTGGCGATCCCGCCGGGCTGGCTGGCGGCGGCGGACGGGCTGTTCACCATCGGACTGGCGCTGGTCGCCTATCGCCTCTGGCCGCGCCTGCGCCACGAGCCGGGTCCGGCGATGAAGCTGGCCGCCGGGGGGATGGCGATGGTGCTGGCCTATGGTCTGCTCGCTTGGCTGTCCGGCGGCACCGCGCCAGTCGGGCTAATCGGGCCGGTCTGTGCGATCGCGCTGCTCTCGCTGGGTGTCGTGCTGTCCTGGCCCTCGGCGCTGGCGATCGTCGCCGCCGCCACGCCGCCGTCACGGCGCGGGCTGATGACCGGGCTGTTCTATCTCCACGGCTTCGTCGCGCATCTGGCGGTGGGAGAGCTCGGTGCGCTCTATCCACGCATGGCGCAGCCGCACTTCTGGGCGATCCATGCCGCGCTCGCGCTGACGGGGGCGGTCACGGCGCTGCTGATCCCGCGCGGTCAGGCGACGACCACCTCCACCCCGGCCAGCGCTTCCGCATAAGCGGGCGACAGGGGCGCGTCGGTCACGAGCATCGCCACCGCGTTCAGCGCCGCGACCTGAATCGTGCCGGGGCGGTCGAACTTGCTCTGGTCGGCGGCGATCAGGGTGCGGCGCGAGCGGGCGATCATCATCCGGCACAAAGCCGCCTCGCCCGCATGATAGTCGGCGAACCCGTGGTCGAGATTGACCGACTCCACCGATACGATGGCCAGCGCAGGCGTGAACATGCTGAGATACTCGCGCGCGGTGGCGTCGAAACAGGCGCGATACTCGTAATCCATCTCGCCGCCCGCCAGCATGATGCGGTTGTCGTTGCGTCCGCCCAGCTCGGCCGCGACGCCGACCGCATTGGTCACGACGGTCAGCTTCTGGTGTTCGCGCAGCGCCCTGGCGACATAATGGCCGGTGGTGCTGGCATCGATATAGACGGTCTGCCCGTCCGCCACGAGCTGGGCGACGGCGGCGGCGATGCGCTGCTTGGCCTCGGCATGGCGTTGCAGACGGGTGGCGAAGGAACCCTCGGTCTCGACCTTGGCGAGGCGCACTGCGCCGTGCGCGCGCACGACCGCGCCCGACGATTCCAGCACGCGCAGTTCGCGCCGCACCGTCTCCTCGGATACCGACAGCGCCCCGGCCAGCTCGCCGATCCCGTGAAACCCGCCTTCTCCCAATAACGCCACGATCTCATGCTGGCGGCGCTGGCGTTTCATCATCTTCGGCAGGTCCTCTCTTTGAAGCCATGCTAGCGCGGGGCCGTTCGGTCAGGAACCCCACACAAAACCGCCGACGGCACGCGAGGGCGCCGTCGGCGTAGGTGCGCTCCGGTGCCTACGGGGGGCGGGCACCGGATCGGGGAGAGGATAAGGTCAGAAGGCGTAGGTCAGGTTGAGCATGTACATGCGCCCCGTCTCGACATAACCGCCCTTGCGGTCGTTCGAGAGATACGCCTTGCGCTCGCTGGTCGTCGCCCAATAGCTGTGTTCGTTGAACAGGTTCTGCACCGACGCGCCGACCGTCAGGCCCGAGGGCAGGACATAGTTGACGATCAGGTTCGAGATGGTCGTCGGCTGGATATAGGTATCCGGCCGGCTGGAGCGCAGATCGTACAGGCGGTCGCCGGTATAGTTGTAGTTCCACTCCGCCGACAGGCCGCCATGGCTGTAGAACAGCGCGGCATTGTACATGATCTTGGGCGCCTGGGTCATGCGCTGGTCGCGCATCTGGCCGTTGACGAAGACCCGCGCCGTGGCGCGCTGCACCGTGACATTGGCCTGGAGGCCCAGCCCGTCGAGCAGCCCCGGCAGACCCTTCAGCGAATAGCGCCCGAACAGCTCGACACCATAGATCTTGCCGGTGGCGTCGGTGGTCAGGCTCGACACCTCGACCCCGCCCTGCTGTTCCGACTGGGGATTGCCCCAGATGTTGTAGTCGCCGCTCGCGTTGGTGGTGCCGGTCGCGAACAGGACGTGGTTCAGCTGCTTGTAGAAGGGGCTGATCGAGAAGAAGTCGGTGCCCTGCCCCTTATATTCGACCGAAGCGTCGTAATTCCACGAGGTCTGCGCGTTCAGATTGGGGTTCGGAATGAACACCCCCGTCACCTCGCCCAGATCGTTGCGCGACACGCTGGTCGGCCCGAGCAGCAGGTCGAAGGCCGGACGCGAATAGCTCTTCCGGATCGAGGCGCGGACGACCATGTCGTCGTTCGGCCGGTAGTTGGCGATCACGCTGGGCAGCCACATGTCGTAGTGGCGGCTGGACGTGGCGAACTGGCCGGTGTCGTTGCCCTGATCCTGCCAATAGGTGCCCTTGAAGCGGTTATATTCGTAGCGCAGGCCCGGCACGACCTGAAGGTCGCCGAACTGCAGCGTCGTCATGACATAGCCGGACAGCCGGTTCTCGCGCCCGTCGAGGCGGTTTTCTTTCAGCTTCACCGGGTCCAGGCCTGCGATCTTCGGGCTGGAGAGGCGGGCGACCTCGTCCTCGATGAAGCGCGTGTCGATCAGGAAGATCGGCACCTGCGCCGCATTGTTCATGAACCCGCCCAGCATCCGGCCGGGCAGCGTCATCAGGCCGGGGCCGGTCGCGGCGTAACGCGGCGAATTGCTGCCATCCGCATTGGGGAAGGTATATTGCAGCGCGCCGTCGTCACCCAGCGCATTGGCGTAGCGCTTGGCATCCTCGACCTTGGCGCCCGCCGAGATCGAGACGAGGCCCTGGTCGGCATGGTGCCAGGTCGTGTCGAACTGCCCCTCCAGGCGGCGTTCCCAGGTATTCTCGAACTGCTGGGTGACGTACCACTGCTTCAGCTTGGTCAGGTCGGTCAGATAGGCGCGCGCCGCGTCGGTCAGCACGACCTGCGGGAAGGTGCGCTGGCCGATCGAGGTAACCATGCGATACGCCGCCGTGCCCGTATTGTCGGCGGTGCCGATATAGGGCGCGCCCGCGAAACCGGACTGGATGCGCAAGGGGTAATCCTGCGACCCGCGCGAATAGGCGCCGTGATAGTCGAAGGTGAAGTCGCCCGAGCGGGTCTGGCCGCCCAGCTTGGTCGTCACCAGTTCCTGGTTGCTGTGCTCGGTGCGGAAATAGTCGGTGGCGGTCAGACCGTAATCGGCGCGGTAGCCCGCCGCGTCATAGGAGCCGCCATTGGGGTTGGGGTTCTTCTGATAGGGGGCCAGGCTGGTCTGGCGCAGCGCGGTCTGGTCCATCCAGCTCTTCAGCTGGTACCGGCCATAGGTGGAGTGGAGGTACAGGTCGGTCCCCTCGCCCTTCCAGTCGAGGTTCAGCGTGCCGCCCATCCGCTCGATCCGGTTGCGGAAAGCCTGCCACTGGGCGCCGCGCGCGAACAGATTGTCCAGATTGTCGCGGATCATGCCGGGGATGGCGTTGTTATACTTCTCCCAGTCGTGCTGCACGGCAGTCGACTCGCCCAGCACATGCTTCAGGCCGTAATAGGCCGAGGCATAGATACCGAAATTGCCGAAGCGCTGCGCCGTCTCGACCTGCGCGGTGCCGCCCCAGGGGTCTTCGCCGCGCGCCGCCGCACGGCCCGCCACCTGGCCCTGAAGCCGGATCTGGCTGCGATGATTGGGCAGGTCGAAGGCGGTGATCGGCACCATGTCGATGATGCCCGCGATCACGTCGCCATCATACTTGGCGGTCGGCGCCTTGTCGACGCGCACCGTCTGGAGTGAGAAAGGCGACAGCAGGTTCATCGAGATGGCGCGGGTGCGCGCATCGGTCTGCGCCAGGCGCACGCCGTCGAGCGAATAGGCGTTGTACGAGGTGTCGAGACCACGGATCGAGACATACTGCGCCTCGCCGGTCGCCGCCGCGTTGCGCGACTGGTCCACCGACGAGCTGATGCCCGGCAGGTGGGTCAGCAGGTCGGCCAGATTCTGCTGCGGCTGAAGGCGCAGTTCCTCGCCCGAGACGACGGTGGCGAGCGACTGGCTGCGCAGCTGTTCGTCCTGCGCATCGACCACCGCCTGGCGATGGCCCTTGACCACCACGTCCTCGCCCGCCTGCGGATCGGTATCGGCAACGACCGGCTCGCTGGTGACGACCGGCTCGGCGGCCAGCGCAGGCGCGGCGAGCAGGAAGGTGGCGGCAGTGCTGCACAACAGGCGCACGACATGCGCCCGCTTGGACGAAGCGGTCATGGAAATCCCCCTGGATCAATTCTGATGGCGACGCCCCCCGGGCGCCTTCGACGGCTCCGCTAGGGGTGCCCTGTGACAGTCCGATGACTTATTGACCGAATTTTGATGACTTTGAAAAATTCTTGGCGCCACCGCCGATCATCGCCCCGGAGGCGTGGGCAATGTCACAGTCCTGACCCGAAATCGGTCCAAAGTCGCGCGATGATCGCTCTCCCCCGCCGCCTGCGCGCGCCGCTCGCCCTGTTCGCCCTTTCCATGCTGGCGGTGCCGGTCGCGGCGCAGAAGGCCCCTGCGCCCCAGGGGCTGACGCTCGACCGGGTCGTCGTGCTGATGCGGCACGGCGTCCGCGCCCCGCTGGACGGCGAGGTGCCGCACGGCACCCGCACCGCCAAGCCCTGGCCGATCTGGACCACGCCGGAGAGCGAACTGACCCCGCACGGCGCCGAAGCCCTCGCCGCCGAGGCCCGCGCCGACCGCGCGGACTGGATCGCGCGCGGCCTGCTGACCCGGAACTGCCCCGCGCCCGGCAGCATCCGCATCTGGACGAACAGCTCGTCCCGCACCATCGCCAGCGGCGAAGCCTATGCCAAGGCGCTGGCCCCCGGTTGCGCGGTGCCGGTCGCGCACAACCCGCTGGGTCAGGTCGATCCGCTGTTCGAGCCGCTGCGCGCCCGCGCCACCCGCTTCGACGCGACGACGGCGGTGGCGGATATCGACCGCTTCACCGGCGGTATGGACGCGCTGGTCGCGCGGAACCGCCCCGCGCTGCAATTGCTGAATCGGGTACTGGGCTGCGGCGATGCCAAGGGCTGCGACCCGGCGGGACCGGCGCGGCTGACGCCCTCGGCCGACGGGCATGGCATCGATCTGACCGGGCCGATCCGCACCGCCTCGGGCACGGCGCAGGTGCTGTTGCTGCAATATGCCGAAGGGCTGTCGCCTTCGGTCGGCGGCCTGCCGGTTGACGGGGCGGTGCTGGCGAGGCTGGGCGCGGTCCATGCCGCGCTGTTCGACGTCTATTCGCGCTCGCCCTATATGGCCGCGCACCAGTCGGCGGCGTTCGGGCGGCACATGATCGAGGCGCTGACCGCCAGGGACGGCGCGAAGATCGACATGCTGGTCGGACACGACACCAATGTCACCGCGCTGGCGGCTTTGCTCGGCTTCGATCTGGTCGCGCCGGGCTATGCGACCAATGATGCCGCCCCAGGCGGCGCGATCCTGATCGAGCGCTGGCATGATGCCAAGGGCCGCGCCTTCGTCACCGTCCGCTATCGCACCCAATCGCCGGAGCAGATCCGCGCCCACGCCGCCGCCGTGTCGGTGAAGCCGGTGCAGGTGCGCGGTTGCCCAGCCGATGCCCCCTGCCCGCTCGACCGCTTCGTAACGTTGTTCGGCGAGCGGCTGGCCCCGCTGGCGAGGTAGGGCTTTGGCGGGGTAGGGCTTGCCACCGCGCTTTTGCCCGGTAGGGCGAAGGCGGTCACGGTTTGGAAAGTGAAGATGAGCCTGCACCTGCTTCTGGTCGAGGACGATGCCACCTATGCGCACGGCCTCGCCGCCGACCTGATCGCAATGGGCCACCGGGTCGAGCATGTCGGGGACGGCCGCCTCGCGCTCGCCGCGATGGACCGCGAGCAATATGACGCGGTGATCCTCGACCGCATGATGCCGCGCCTGGACGGGCTGTCGGTGGTCGAGACGCTGCGCGGGGGCGGCATCACAGTGCCCGTCGTGATGCTGACCGCGCTGTCCATGGCGACCGACAAGGTCGACGGGCTGGAAGCGGGCGCGGACGATTATGTCGTCAAGCCGGTCGAGCCGCAGGAACTGGTCGCGCGCATCCAGGCGGTGATCCGGGGCCGCCGCTGGACGGTCAGCGAAAGCGACACCATCCGCGCAGGGAACATCGTGGTCAGCCCGACGGGCTTTCGCGCCTGGCGCGGCGGCCAGCCGATCACGCTCGCCAATCTGGAGCTGAAGCTGCTGGCCGAACTGGCCCGCCATGCGGGCGAGGTGCTGACCCGTGCCATGCTGATCGAGCGGGTCTGGGGCTATGATTTCGAGCCGGAGACCAATATCGTCGACGTCTATATTCGGCGCCTGCGCGTCAAGCTGACCGAGAATGGCGGCGAGGATCCCATCGAAACGGTGCGCGGGATCGGTTATTCGCTGAAACCATGATCCAGGGTGCGATCCGTCGTCTGTCGCTGCGCGGGCTGACTATCGGCGTCCTGGCCCTGTTCCTGATCGCGACGGTCGCCACCGCCATTGCGATCCTGGCCGCCAACCGCGTCACGGTGGCGCGCGCGGTGGACCGCCGGATCGAAGTCGTCGCCGATCTGGTGCTGGAGCGCGACGCGGGCGAGACGCGGCTTCCTACCCCCCTGCTGCTCGAACGCATCGCCACCCTGTCGGGCCAGCGCGACACCGGTGATATCGGTCTGTTGCTGCTGGGGCCGGACGGGCGCAGGTTGGGCGGCAATATCGCGCCGCGCTTCACCCTGCCGATGGGCCGTTCGGATTTGCGCCAGCGTGACGGGATCATCGGCCTGTCGCATGGCCGCGCGCTGGTCCGCGACGCGGGCGAAGGGCGGCGGCTGGCGGTGGTGGCGGAAACCGAGCCGTTCGACCGCTACCGCGCGACGCGGACGCGTATCTATCTGATCGGGTTCGGCTCGATCATCCTGATCGTGGTCGGCGGCCTCACCGCCTTTTCGATGCTGGTCGGCCGTCGCATCGCCGACCAACGCGCCACGGTCGAGGCGATCATCGCAGGCAACATCCGCCACCGCGTCCCCCTGACCGGATCGGGCGACGAGTTCGACCGCCAGGCCGCCGCCTTCAACCACATGCTCGACCGCATCGCCGAACTGATGGAGGCGATGCGCGGCCAGTCCAACGACATCGCCCATGACCTGCGCACGCCGCTGTCGCGCTTGCGCGGCCAACTGGCGCGGATGGTCGAGGAGGCGCGGGATCCCGCCCAGGCCGAGCGCGCCCACGCCGCGCTAGCCCAGTGCGACGCGCTGCTCGCCATGTTCGCCGCGCTGCTGCGCATCGCCGAGATCGAGGCGGGGCATCGCAAGGCGGGGTTCGCCCCCTTCGACCTGTCCATACTGGTCCGCGACACCGCGACGATGATGATCCCCGTCGCCGAGGATGCCGGGCATCGTCTGGACGTGGCGATCGATGCCGCAGCGCCGGACTTAGTCGGCGACCGGCAGTTGCTGACCCAGGCGCTGGTCAATTTGATCGGCAATGCGATCAAATATGGCGGCGACACGATCACCGTGTCGCTCGATGCCGGCGAAGAGGGCGTGACCTTGAGCGTCACGGATAACGGCCCCGGCATCGCGCCCGAGGATCGCGCCCGTGCGCTACGCCGTTTCGGGCGGCTCGATCCCGCGCGGGAAGCGGCGGGAGGCCATGGCCTGGGCCTGCCGCTGGTCGAGGCGATCGCGCGGCTGCATCGCGGGCGGCTAACGCTGGGCGACGCCGCGCCGGGGCTGGTCGTATCGCTGATCCTTCCCCGTCGCTGACACTCATTCCTCCCCTGCAAGGGGAGGGTGTGCGGCATGGTGGAGGGGTGTCCCCAGTCGCCCAGCCGGGACACCCCTCCGTCAGGCCTTCGGCCTGCCACCTCCCCTTGCAGGGTAGGAAGGATAAACAAAAAAGGGCCACCCCGAAGGGTGGCCCTGAAGTTGGGGTATCGGATCGGGATCAGAAGCGAACCGTGCCTTCCAGGCCGATGGTGCGCGGCGGGTTGAAGTTGCCGTAATCGCCCAGCGTCGTCGCATTGGCCGCCGAGCGGCGATAGACGAAGCTGTTGTTGAGCAGGTTGCGGCTCCACAGCGACAGGGTCATCTTCGTGCCGCCCTCGGTCAGCGGCAGGTCGGCCAGCGCGATGCGGCCGTTCATCACGAAGGTCTTGTCGGTGCGCGTCGTCTCGTTCTGGAAGCTGTAGGCCGGGTCGGCATAGTTGGCGTCCAGGTGGAAACGGACCTTGGCCTCCGAACCCGCCAGCGGCACCTCATAATCGGCATAGGCCGAGGCGGCGTTGCGCGGCGTATAGACCACGAACACCTGGGTCAGCGCGTTGCCCAGGAACGGGTTCGGCGTCAGCGGCACGTTGGTGTAGGTGTAGGCATAGGACGCGCCGACCGTCATGCCCTCGACCGGGTTGGTCGTGATGTCGGCCTCGACCCCGCGAATCTTGGACGTCCCCGGCGCGTTGCGGGTTTCCTCGGTATGCAGGTTGTAGGTCGGGCTGGCCGGGTTGGTGTCGACATTGTCGAAGTCGATCTGGGTGCCGGTGCGGTCCATGATATAGCCCGCCAGGTTCAGGCGGACGCGGTGCTCGAACAGGTCCATCTTCGACCCGATCTCATAGGACTTGACCGCTTCGGCGCCGAACGAGGCGAAGGTCTGCGACCGGTCGTTGGCACCGCCAGCGCGATAGCCGGTCGAGTATTTCGCATAGAGATGGATCGTGTCGGTCGCGTCGAACGCCGCCGTCACCATCGGATCGAACCGGCTGTTGTCGAAGGTGAAGGGGAAGTTGGTCGACTTGCCCTGCACCAGGTACAGCGTGCCGTTGCGCTTGTCCTTCGTATAGCGGCCACCCAGCGTCAGGTGGAAGGCGTCGAAACCCTCCGGCGTGTAGGTCGCCTGCGCGAAGGCGGCATAGCTATAGGCGCGGGCGAAGCTGCCGCGCTGGAAGAAGAACGAACCCGGCGCCCAGCCCTGGTTGCCCGAACCGATAGTGCCCAGCGCGGTCTGCGACAGGATGGTGTAGCCGGTGCCGTCGCCGTTCCACTGGTTGGTCGACGGAGTCGCCGCCGTCTCACGCGCGTTTTCGGTGAAGTAGAACAGGCCCGCCACGTAATCGAGCTGCGGCAGGCTGCCCACCGCCTGAAATTCCTGGCTGAACTGGTGCTGCTGCATGAAGGACAGGCTGTAGCGGCTGAACTTGCCGTTCGGCAGGAAGACGGTCCGGTGCGCGCCGCCCGAATTGTCCCACTGGTCGGTCGACACGCCGCGCCATGCGGTGATCGAGCGCAGCTCCAGGTTCGGCGCCACGTCGTAGTTCAGCTTGGCCGAGAAGCCATGGGTGCGGTCGACGCTATACTGCTGCGGCACGCCGATATCGGCGGTCTTCATGCGATTGTCGCCCGACACGACGACCAGCGGCGACAGGGGCGCGATGGTGCCGGAGGGCAGCTTGCCGCCATTGGCATTGATCTGCGCGATCGTCGCGACCGGCAGGCCGCGCGGGTTGTAGTTCAGCAACTGGCTGTAGAAGGGCGAGTTCTCGTCCTTCGCCTGATCATAGGACAGCTCGGCCGAGAAACCGTCGACCGGCTTCCAGACGGCGGCGACATGGCCGCCCGCGCGGTTGTACGCGCCCCAGCCCACGCTGCCCGGCAGCGGGTTTTTCACGAACGGGTTCTGGTGCTGGATCACGCCGTCCAGCTTGATCGAGATGTTATTGAACTCGGGCAGGTTGACGTGCGCGGCGGTGTTGTACGCGCCGTAATTGCCGAAGCCCGCGGTCAGCGAGCCGCCGAACTTGCCGGTCGGCTTGGCGGTGACGATCGACAGCGCGCCGCCCTCGGTATTGCGGCCGAACAGCGTGCCCTGCGGACCGCGCAGCACTTCGACGCGCTCGATGTCGAACAGCGCGGCGTTCAGGCCCTGCGAACGGCCCAGATACACGCCGTCGAAATAGACGCCGACGCCGGTGTCCCGCGCGGTCTGGTTCTGGTCGAACGGCACGATGCCGCGAATACCGACGGTCAGCGCCGACTGGCGCGCCTCGAAGGTGGCGACGCGGAGCGACGGCACGGTGCCGTCGGCCAGGTCGAGCAGGCTCTGGACGTGACGGTCCTTCAGCACGGTCGGGTCGATGACCGAGATGGCGATCGGCGTCTTCTGGAGGCTGGTCTCACGCTTGGTCGCGGTGACGACGATGTCCTTCAGCTCACCCGAATCGGTGGCGGGATCGGTCGCTGCGGCGGCGGGTGCCGGATCGGCGGCAGGCTTGGTGTCGGCCGCGAAAGCAGGCGTGGCGGCGAGTGCCAGAAGCGCGGAACCGCCCAGCAGCGCGGCGCGAACGAAATTGGTGTTCATGGTGGTTATTATCCCTATCCCCCGATCGACCTTCCGGTCGTCGCTGGCCGCGCGGATAGGAGCGCTCCAAGAAGCTGGTGTTACCTTTCTATGACCAATGCGGACTTGTTCATTTCATCCTGGTTTCATCTTCACCCGGTTGAGCCGGGGCGGCGGCGTTCGCCGTCCCGCTATGGCGCACCAGCTCCATCTTCTGCGGCAGGGTGCCGATCTCGATTCCCTTGTCCCTGAGCGCGCCGAGCAGCGCGAACAGCACGGCGCTGCGCGTGCCATAGGCGGCACGCGGGCTTTCGACATGCGCGAAGCAATTGAAATGGATTCGTCCGTCGATGATCGAGTCGATGAACGCCTTGGGCGCAGGGTCGGCCAACACCGCCTCCTCGGCGGTGAAACAGTCGAGCACGATGCTGCGCACCATGTCGGCATCGGTCTCGATCGGCACCGAGAACTGGATCTGGATACGCCCCAGCGGCCCGGCCAGCGTCTTGTTGAGCACCGACTTGGTGATGAGCTCGGAGTTGGGGACGATCAGCGTCGAATGGTCGGCCAGCTCGATCTCGGTCGAGCGCACGCTGATCCGCTTCACGTCGCCCTCGTCGGTGCCGACGCGGATCAGGTCGCCGATCTTGATCGGCCGCTCGGCCAGCAGGATCAGGCCGGAGACGAAATTCTGGGTGATCGCCTGAAGACCGAAACCGATACCCACCGACAGGGCGGACAAGAGGAGCGCGATCCGTTCCACCCCGATGCCCAGCGATGCCAGCGCCCAGATGACCGCCAGCGCGATGCCGATATAGCGCGCGACCAGGCTGACCGAGTTGCGCCCCGACCCGTCCAGATCGGTCGCGGGCAGGTAACGCTGCTCCAGCCAGCGCATGAACAGGCGGACCAGCCCCAGCCCGACGAACAGCACCGCCAGCCCGCGCAGGATCGCACCGGGCGAGATCCAGACATTGCCGACCTTGATCCCGTCGGCCACGCTGGCGAGCTGGTCGAAGACCGCGCCCGGATCGCCGCTCGCCCCGAACGGGCGCAGCAATACGCCCAGCACCAGCAGCACCAGCGCCAAGCGGATCATGCCCGACAGGACCAGCCCGAACTGGTCGACCATGCTGCCGCGCACGCCCAGCGCACGGGTCAGGGTGACGCCGACCTTGCTGTCGCGGGTGAAGACCGAGGTGGCGATGTCGTCGGCCGCCACCATCATCAGATAGAGCGCCGAGCCGAGCAGCACCGTCCAGCCGATCATCACCGCGACGAACCAGCTGAACCATATATAGCCGATCAGCAGCGCCAGGCCCGCCACCCCGACCGCGATCCAGGCGATCAGCGTCGCCACGCTCAACCCCGCGCTGACGCCCGCATGGGTCGCTTCTTCGGCCTGCGCGGCACGACGCGCGCGCAACTGGCCCAGCACCACCAGCGTCCCGACGATCAGCAACAGGTGCAGGAGCGCCTCGACCGCCTGGGTGGCGATCACCGCGCTGCGGCTGCTGCCGATCGCGCCCTCGAACGACATCACCGTCGCGGTGACGAAGGTCAGCAGGGTCAGCCCCCAGGACAGGGGCCGCAGGCGGGTGGCGGTTTCGTCGTCCAGCGGCGCGATCCGCCACGAGGGCTGGCTGCGCATCAGGACCGCGCCCGTGACGGCGGCGGTGAACCCCGCCACGCCCGAGGCGAAGACGAAGCCGTCGAGGAAACTGGTCCAGCGCTGCGGCAACAGCCCGGCCCAGCGCAAGCCCTGGACCAGCACGAAGGCGGCGGCCAGCGGGCAGAGCGTGCCCACCGCCACCCGCCAAAAGGTATAGGCCGAGCGCCGCACCCGGCTGGGCGGGGCCTCGGCGATCAGGCGGCGTTGCGCCAGCCGGTGTCCGCCCAGCCGTACCGGGCCGATCAGGATGACCGCCAGGGCAAATCCCAGCAGCGCCTGCCACGGAATGCCGCCGCGCCACTGCGCCGCGATCTGCTCGCCGCCCTGCTTCAGGAACAGACCGACCCGCCGCCAGTCGCGCGGCGCCTGTTCCAGCACGATGCTCCAAAAGGCCGGGCTGAGCGGCGACGGTGTCTTGGAGGACAGCTTCTCGTTGAACTGCGCGGCCTTGCTCTGGTCGATCTCGTCGACCAGCTGCCCCGCCTCGACCCCGGCCAGCCGCCCGCGCTTGATCGCCGCATCCAGCGTCGAGCGCAGCATCGACAGGGCCTTGCGCTGCGCGACCAGTTCGGGCGCTTCCACCTCGCCCGGCGTCGGCGTGCCCAGTCCGGTGATCCGGGCGTTGACCAGCGCCAGCTGCTCGGTCAGGTCGGCCACTGCCTGGTCGGTCGAGTCCTTGGCCCCCTGCGCCCGGTCGCGCAGCTCACGCCGATCGTCGTCGTCGACCTTGGAATCGAGCGCTCGGTCGACCGCGCGTACGTCCGCCTCCGCCTCGGCGATACGGGTGGCGGAGGCCGCCGCCGGATTGCCCTGCGCCGCCACCGGCACACCCATTGCGACCAGCCCGGCCATCATGCAGACCAAGGTGAAGAAGCGCAGGATTTTTGCGCGCACGGGAAAAGCCTGGGACATGGACCGGCTCATAACCCCCCGCCGCCGGTCAGGCGAGAGGCTGGCGGTTCCCGCGTTCCAATCGGTCCGCCCCGGACATTTGCCAGTTGATCCGAAATCGTGTGTATCGGGGACCCCGCACCGGCCGGGATCGTTGACGCCGATCGGACTGTTTCGCGCATGACTGAACTCGCTTCCCTCCACGGGCAGACGCCTTTGCCCGCTCCCCCCAGGGGGCCGCTGCCGCATGATTCGCATGTGCTGGCGGGGATCAACCGCATCCTCCAAGAGGCCCTGCGCGCCTCGACCGAGGAGGAACTGGGGCAGCTTTGCCTGGCGGTGGCCGAGGACCTCACCGGCGCGGCGTTCAGCTTTTTCGGCGAGCGGCGGGACTCGCACGACCGGCTGGACCATATCGCGATCAGCGAGCGCGGCTGGGCCGCCTATGCGGGCGACGATCCCGACTTCAGCCAGCGCCAGTTGCCCAACGGCATGAAGATCCACGGCATTTTCGGCCAAGTGATCCTTCAGGATCGGAGCATGATCGTGAACGACCCCGCCAACCACCCCGACCGGGTGGGCACGCCGGAGGGTCATCCCATGTTGCGCAACTTCCTGGGGGTGCCGCTGCGCCGCGATGGCGAGACCTTCGCGATGTTCGCGCTGGGTAACCACCCGACCGGCTTTACCGAGCGCGAACGCGCGATCGCTGAGGAGCTGGCGCCCGCCATCGTCCAGGCGCTGCTGCGCAAACGGGCCGAGGTCGCCTCGCGCGCCAGCCAGCGGCGACTGCTGAGCCTGATCGAGGGTATTCCGCAGCTGGTCTGGACCGCGACGCGCGACGGCCAATGGACCTGGACCAGCCCGCAATGGGTGGCGATGACCGGGCTGAGCGTCGAAGAGAGCCTGGGCCATGGCTGGCTGGCCGCCGTCCATCCCGACGACCGCGACGCCGCGCGACGCTTTTGGGAGGGCGCGGGCGAGCGTGGCAATCTGGCGATGGAGGGGCGGCTGCGCCACGGCCAGACCGGCCGCTATCGCTGGTTCAAGACGCGTGCGACCCCGGTGCGCGACGATCACGGCACTATCGTCGAATGGTTCGGCACCTCGACCGATATCGACACACTGCGCCGCCTGCGCGAGCGGCAGGAGACGCTGGTCGCCGAGTTGCAGCACCGGGTCCGCAACATCCTGACCATCGTCCGTTCGATCTTCACCCGCACGGTCGAGAGCGGCGGGCCGATCGACGAGATTGCGGATCATTTCCGCGGACGACTCGATTCGCTGGCGCGCACCCAGGTGGTCGCGACCCAGACGCGCTCGGGTCGGGTCGACCTGGAAAATCTCATCCGCGACGAGCTTCTGGGCGTGGGCGCGATCGAGGATGACCGGCTGTCGATCGAAGGGCCGGACGTGTCTTTACCCGCCGATACGGCGGAAACCATGGGGCTGGCGATCCATGAGCTGACCACCAACGCCCTCAAATACGGAGCCCTGCGCCACCCCGCCGGACGGCTGTCGATTGCCTGGGCGATTGAACTTAAATCAAACAGCAAATGCGAACTGATTGTAAAATGGGATGAAACGGGTGTACCAGCAATGGCGGTACCGCCTGCTCGTCAGGGATTCGGGACCGAACTGATCCGTGAAGCCCTGCCTTACGGGCTGGGCGCGCGGACCAGACTGGAATTTCGCGGTGGCGGCGTCCTGTGCGTGATAACGCTACCATTGACCGCAGACGATGCCGACGCGCTGAACCGGAGCACCGAGGGATGAATCGCCGATCGCCGCTGGCCGACAAGCGTATTCTCGTGGTCGAGGACGAGTATTTCATCGCCCGCGACCTGGAGCGCGCGCTGAGTGCCGCCGATGCGATCGTGGTCGGCCCCGTCGCCACGCTGCAACAGGGCCTCGACCTGGCCGAGAACCAGCCGCTCGACGCCGCCGTGCTCGACGTCAATCTGGCGGGGGAACGCGCCTTCGAGATCGCCGACCGCCTGTCGGCGCGCGACGTGCCCTGGACCTTCCTGACCGGCTATGACGAATGGGCGCTGCCCGCCCCCTATCGATCGGCGTCGATCGTCGCCAAGCCGTTCCAGCCCGATCGTATCATCCGCGCGATCGGCGCCCTGATACCCGACAAAGGATGCGCATGACTTCTTTTAACGCCGCCCTGTCGCCCTCTTCCGCCTCGACCGCCGCGTCGGAGGGGATCGCCGCCGCCGCCATCCGCCGGCTGACCGCGCTGACTCCGCTGGCCGACACGGACATGGCGCTGCTCGACACCGCCGCCGACCGCGCGCTCACCTATCCGCTGCGCCACACCTTCCAGACGATCGGTCGCCCGATGGCCGACCCGCTGTTGCTGCTGCAGGGATGGGCCGCGCGGGTGCGCATCCTGCCCGACGGGCGGCGGCAGTTCATGAGCTTTTATCTGCCCGGCGACATCATCGGCTCGGCGCAACATGCGCGGCCGATCGCACCGGCGACCGTCGTGGCCATCACCGAATGCGTCGCCTGCCCCGCCCCCGCCGCCCCGGCCGGATCGGGCCTCACCCAGGCCTATGCAGTCGGCGAGGCGCTGGACGAGGCCTATCTGCTGGGTCATGTCGTCCAGCTCGGCCGGTTGAACGCGCAGGAGCGGATCAGCGACTTCCTGCTCGAAATCTATGAGCGGCTGTCGCTCGCCGGGCTGACCGTGGGCGGCAGTTTCGAGATGCCGCTGACCCAGGAAATGCTGGCCGACGCGCTCGGCCTGACCCCGGTCCATGTCAACCGTATGATCCAGCAGGCGCGACGCGACGGCGACCTGATGTGGAAATCGGGCCGCGTGCTGCTGCGCGATCCCGAGCGCACCGCACGTGCCATCGGCCGGCTCAGCCCGCAGGTGACGGGCACCCAGACCATGCCGCAGGCCAAGGCGGACTGATCCCTGAAAATTCCTCCCCTGCAAGGGGAGGGGGACCATGCGCAGCATGGTGGAGGGGTGTCCCCGCTATCGAGAAGGTGACACCCCTCCGTCAGGCCTACGGCCTGCCACCTCCCCTTAAAGGGGAGGAACATTCACATGGTTTAACCGAATACTCATCAATCTCGCATCATTCTGATGGATTTTTGACCCCCTCGGCGCGTTTCACACAGACGTCATCAATTTTACGCCAAGCTGACACCGACCGCTCCTAACGCCCCCGCCGAACCGGCAAGACAGCCGAGGGGGAATCAAGAACATGCTGACGTTTCGCAGCCTGCTGAAGGCATCGGTTTCGCTCATTCTCACGGCCGGGCCGCTGTCCGTCCAGGCGCAGGAAACGGCCACCCCGCCGCAGACCGCGCAGGCGAGCGACGCAGGGACCGAGGGCGAGGATATCGTCGTCAACGGCACCTATGCGCGCAGCCTGGCCGCCGGGATCGAGACCAAGCGCCGTGCCGCCTATGGCGTCGATTCGATCAGCTCGACCGATATCGGCAAGTTCCCGACCCAGAACGTCGCCGAGGCATTGCAGCTCGTCCCCGGCGTGGCGATCACCCGCCCGCGCGGCGAAGGCCTGTATGTCAGCGTCCGTGGCCTGGGGCCGCAGTTCCAGAACACGCTGATGAACGGCCGCACCGTCGCGCTGAACGACCTGATCGAAAATGGCGGTGCCGCCGGGCGTCAGTTCCGCTTCGAGATGCTCCCTGCGGAATTCACCTCCAGCATCGACGTGGTGAAGACGCCGACCGCCGACATGAGCGAGGGTGCGCTGGGCGGCAATATCGACGTGAAGACCTTCCGCCCGCTGGAGGTCGGCAACAAGACGACCGTCAATATCCGCGGCACCTACACCACCATGACCAAGGAGGTCCGCCCCAACGTCACCGTGCTGACCAGCGCGAAGAATGGCGACGGTACCTTCGGTATCCTCGCGGGCGCGCAATATTGGGGCAAGACGGTCCGCAACGACCGCTTCATGAATTTCGGCTGGCTGACCGACCGCTATACGGCGGCCAACAAGGGCGGCATCCCCGCCGGTCTCTACTCGCCGACCCGCACCCGCCCCACCGTCGAGACCGAGGATCGCAAGCGCATCTCCGGCATCGTCTCGGCCCAGTGGGAGCCGACGCCAGAGCTTCAGACGACGCTGGACCTGATCGCGACGCGGCTCGACGTGGCCTATGACGAGTTCGGCCTGGACATCTATCCCGATGACGGCGGCACGGCGGGCGGGCCCCCGGCGCAGATCCAGCCGGGCTATACCGTCGTCGGTGACACCATCACCAAGGCGACGATCAACAATGTCCGCTTCATGGGCACGCGCGAATACAGCCTCAACCGCCACGACCTGCTGACCGTCGGGCTGAAGCAGACGTGGAACCCCGATCGCTGGCACGTCACCGCCAGCGTCAACTGGTCGGCGGCGCACAGCTATCACCCCGATTACCGCACCGGTACGGTCCGCAGCCGAGCCTATTTCGTCGCACCGCTGACCTATGACGCCAGCGGCGGCTATCAGACGATGCCGACCTTCACGACGCCGGTCGATGTCACCAACCCGGCCAATTACAAGCTGTTCCAGTTCAACATCGCGCCCAAGGACAGCAAGGACTGGGACTTCTATTCGCGCCTCGACGTCGGTCATGATTTCGACGGTTTCCTGTCGAAGCTGCAGGCGGGCGGCGAATATCATTGGCGCAAGCGCGACTATTTCCGCCGCGATTACCTGATCGACACCGCGACCAACCAGCCGCTGACCAATCTGGGCGCGGGCGCCTATCAGCAGATTCCCTATGACGACTTCCTGTCGGGCGTCAGCGGCAACGGCTTCCGCAACTGGCTGGTGCCCGTCACCCAGGCCTATGTCGGCAATTTCTTCACGCCCGCGATCCAGGCGCAGCCGATCACCAATGGCGATCGCCGCTCGTCCTTCGTCGTGTCGGAAAAGATCGCCGCCGCATACCTGCGCGCCGATTACCAGTTCGATGCGGGTCAGGTGCCCGTCACTGGCAATCTGGGCGTCCGCTATGTCCACACCGATCAGGTGGCGAGCGGTACGCTGACCAGCGGCAACACCGCCACCCCGGTCAGCTATCCGAAGACGTTCAACAACGTCCTGCCCAGCTTCAACCTGCGCGCCGACCTGTCGCCGAAGCTGGTCGGTCGCCTGGCCGCCAGCCGGGTGCTGACCCGTCCCAACGTCACCGACACCGCGCCGCGCATCACCGTGTCGACCGACGCGCCGACCGCCAGCGGCGGCAACCCGCAGCTGGTGCCGTTCCTCGCCACCCAGTTTGACGGGTCGCTGGAATGGTATTTCGCCCCCTCGGGCATGCTGTCGGGTGCGGTCTTCTACAAGGCGATGGACGATTACATCACCCAGTCGAATACCGAGATCAACATTCCGGGTCGCGGCACCGTGCGCCTGACCACCTCGGTCAATGGTGGCGATGCCAAGGTGTACGGTGCGGAGGCGGCCTATAGCCAGGTCTTCACCTTCCTGCCCGCGCCGTTCGACGGCTTCGGCGTGCAGGGCTCCTACACCCATACCGAGGTGAAGGCCGACTATACGGCGGGGTCGCGCACCATCAAGGACCAGCTGATCGGCCTGTCGAAGAACAGCTTCAACCTGGTCGGCTTCTACGACAAGGGGCCGCTGTCCGCCCGCCTCTCCTATGTCTGGCGCGACAAATATCTGTCGAGCACGGGCAGCACGGTGCAGGCGCCGACCTATGTCGCGGCCTTCGGTTCGCTCGACGGCCAGCTGTCGGTGCGCGCCGCCGACAATCTGACGCTCAGCCTGGAGGCGATCAACATCGCGGGCGCGCATCAGGACACCTATAACGACAATGACCTGCGCTTCGGCGAGATCAACTATTACGGCCGGACGATCCTGTTCGGCGTACGGGCGGAGTTCTGATGAAGGCTTTCCTCACTCTGGCGGCGGTCCTCGCGACCGCCGCCGCCCCGGCGCCGCAAAAGCCGCTTCGGATGAACGACATCCAGGTCGTCGGTTCGCACAACAGCTACAAGAAGCGGATCGCGCCTGCCGTCTTTGCCGAACTGGAACGGCGCGATCCAAAGCTCGCCGCCGCGCTGGATTACGATCATCTGACGCTGGCGCAGCAGCTGGATCGCGGCGTGCGCCAGCTGGAGATCGACATTTTCGCCGACCCGCAAGGCGGGCGTTTCGCGCATCCCAAGGGTGAGGCGATGGCGAAGGCGGCGGGCGAACAGACCGGCTTCGACGAGGCCGCGATGATGAAGCCGGGCTTCAAGGTCTTCCACATCCCGGAGGTCGATTATCGCTCCTGCGGGACGTTCAAGCAGTGCATCGGCCAGATCGACGCCTGGTCGCGCGCGCATCCGCGCCATCTGCCGATCATGGTGACGATCAATGCCGCCGACCGGCCGATCAACAAGCCCGGCGTCACCGATCCGCTGCCGCTGACCGCGCCGCTGCTCGACGCGCTGGATGGTGAGATTCGCGACGTGCTGAAGCCGAACCGGATCATCACGCCCGACGATGTGCGCGGGAATGCGCCGACGCTGCGTGAGGCGGTCACCACCAGGGGTTGGCCGACGCTGGAGAGAGCGCGCGGCAAAATCTATTTCGTGCTGGATACGCCTGCAGACGTGTCCGACCGTTACCGCGCCGGGCATCCCTCGCTCAAAGGTCGCCCGATCTTTGGCTGGTACGACACCGACCAGCCCGAGGCCTCGGTTGAGATCGTCGGCGATCCGCGCACCGACGGCGCGAAGATTCGCGAGTGGGTGAAACAGGGCTTCATCGTCCGCACCCGCAGCGACGCCGACACGAAGGAAGCGCGCGAGAACGACCATGCTCGCGCAAAAGCCGCTATCGATAGCGGTGCGCAGGCCGTGTCGACCGACTATTATCCCGGTGCACCGACGCGGGGGTGGAATCGCGGCTTCACCGTGACCCTGCCCGGCGGGGTGATGGAACGCTGCAACCCGGTAACGCAGCCGGTGGGGTGCAGGTTGCCGAAGTAATGACTCTCCTCCCCTGCAAGGGGAGGTGGCAGGCGCAGCCTGACGGAGGGGTGTCCCGCCCTCGATAGGGTGACACCCCTCCACCATCCTTCGGATGGTCCCCCTCCCCTTGCAGGGGAGGAAAGGTGGAGGGCCGCTGACGCCCTTTTCATGTCCGGGCAAGCCGGGGTTCAGCCTGCCCACGGCATATTATCCTCCGAAGAAGCCTGCGCCCAAACCGTTGGCGGCAGGCGGTAACGGAGAGCGAGGCATGGCGCGGATCGCTTCCTGGCTGCTACTGACATCGGCGCTGATGGCCCCGGTTCCGGCCTCTGCCGCCGACACCGCGCGTGATGCGGCCTGGGCCGAACGGCTGGGCTGGGGACCGTCCGCTGCGTCCGATACCGGCCCCGCACCGGGCAGCGACGCATGGCTGCGCCATCAGCTCGACGACCGGCTCGATCCCCTGCCCCCGGCGGTGCAGGCGCAGATCGATGCGATGCGCATCTCGAAGGAACGCGTCGCCGCGCTGGTGGTCGAGACCGACGCGATGCAGCGCGACCTGAAGGCGATCACCGACCCCGATCAGAAAAAGGCCGCGCGCGAAGCCTATCAGAAGGCGATGAACGGTCTGGCCGACGAGGCGCGGCAACGCTTCGTCCTGCGCGCGCTCTATTCGCCCGATCAGCTGCGCGAGCGGATGACCTGGTTCTGGTTCAACCATTTCAATGTCCAGGCGGGCAAGCGCGACATCCGCGCGATGGTCGGCGATTATGAAGAGACGATCCGCGCCCATGCGCTGGGCCGGTATCGCGACCTGCTGGAGGCGACGCTGCGCCACCCGGCGATGCTGCGCTATCTGGACAACGACCAGAACGCCAAAGGCAAGATCAACGAGAATTATGCGCGCGAGATCATGGAGCTGCACTCCATGGGCGTCAGCTCCGGCTACAGCCAGCAGGACGTGCAGGAGCTGGCGCGCATCCTGACCGGCGTCGGCGTCGACCAGAAACCCGATGCGCCGAAACTGAAGCCCGCGCTTCAGCCGCTCTACATCCGGGCGGGATTGTTCGAGTTCAATCCGGCCCGCCACGATTTCGGCACCAAGCATTTCCTGGGTCACACCATCCAAGGCTCGGGCTTCGGCGAGGTCGAGCAGGCGCTGGACCTGATCGCGGAGAGTCCTGCGACCGCGCATCATGTCTCGCTGAAGCTGGCGACCTATTTCATGGGCGACCATCCGCCGCCCGTACTGGTCGACCGGATGGCGGCGACGTTCCGCAAGACGCATGGTGCCATCGCCGAGGTGCTGAAGACCATGATCCGCTCGCGCGAGTTTTCGGGGTCGCTCGGCAGCGGGTTCAAGGACCCGGTCGGCTACACGCTCTCGGCGGTGCGGCTGGCCTATGGCGACCGCGCGATCACCAACCCGCAGCCGGTGGTCGGCTGGATCCGCCAGATGGGCGAAGGGCTGTACGATCACGAAACGCCCGACGGTTACGACTTGGCGAGCGCCGCCTGGTCCGCGCCGGGGCAGATGGCGACGCGGTTCGATATCGCGCGGCAGCTGGGGAACGGCGCGGCGCGGCTGTTCCAACCCGCCGACGCCGCACCGGGCACCCCGCCCCCGCCCGCCCCCGTGCCCATGCTGAAGGATTCGCCCATCCTCGCCGCGCGCATGCCGACGCTGGGCAAACCGACGCTGACCGCGCTGGGCCAGGCGCGCTCCCCGGCGGAGTGGAATGCGCTCTATTTCTCGTCACCCGAATTCATGCACCGATAGGAGGATCGCATGAGGATTCCCCATATGCACCGCCGCGACCTGTTGCTGGGCGCCGCCGCCATGGCCCCCATGGTGATGGCAGGCCGCGCCTTTGCCGCACCGCAGGCAGGCAGCCGGTTGCTCGTCGTGTTCCTGCGCGGTGCCTATGACGCGGTGAACATCGTCGTGCCCAGCGGCAGCGACTTCTACCACCAGTCGCGCCCGACCATCGCACTGCCCAAGCCCGATCCGGCCAATCCTAACGCGCCGCTGCCGCTCGACGCCGACTGGGCGCTGCACCCCGCGCTGAAGGACTCCATCCTGCCCCTCTGGCAAGCGAAACAGATCGCCTTCGTGCCGTTCGCGGGCACCGACGATATGAGCCGCAGCCATTTCGAGACGCAGGACACGATCGAGCTGGGCCAGCCGGTCGGCGGGCATCGCGATTACGGCTCGGGCTTCATGGCGCGACTGGCGGGCATATTGGGCACCGGCGACAAGCCGATCGCCTTTACTGACCAGTTGCCGCTGTGTTTCCGGGGCGGCGACGACCCGATCCCCAATCTCGCGCTCGCCAATGTCGGCAAGCCGATCGACCAGCGTCAGGCCGCGCTGATCCAGAGCATGTATGCCGGGCACCCGGAGCTGGCCCGCTCGGTCAGCGAGGGCTTTACCGTGCGCGACACCGTCTACAAGACGCTGGATCAGGAGATGAAGGCCGCCAGCCGGGGGGCCGTCTCCGCCAAGGGCTTCGCCCTGTCGGCGCAGCGGATCGGCACGCTGATGCGCGACCGGTTCAACCTGGCGTTCGTCGATGTCGGCGGCTGGGACACCCATGTCAATCAGGGTGGCGCGACCGGATACTTGGCCGACCGGATCGGCGATCTGGGACGGGGCCTCGCCAGCTTTGCGCAGGCGATCGGGCCGGATGCATGGCGCAGCACGACGGTCGTCGTCGTGTCGGAGTTCGGCCGCACCTTCCGCGAAAATGGCGACCGGGGCACCGATCACGGCCATGGCAGCATCTATTGGGTGATGGGCGGCGGCGTCTCGGGCGGACGCATGGCGGGCGAACAGGTCGCCCTGTCCGCCGCCACGCTCAACCAGAATCGCGATCTGCCGGTGCTGACCGATTACCGCACGCTGATCGGCGGGCTGGTCCAGCGGCAGTTCGGGCTGTCAGGCGACCGCCTCGCGTCGCTGTTTCCCGACACGCGCCCGGTCGATCTGAAACTCGTCTGACTCGAGCGTCTCGACCCCGGCCCGCGCGCGGATATCGTCGAGCACGTCGTCCAGCGTCAGTCCGGCGAGTTTTTCCTCCAGCGCCTCCCTCACCGGGGTCAGGATCGACTCCAGGCTCGAGGTGATATGCCGGTCGATCATGCCCTCGCCCTCGGGCGGCTGGCGGTGGAAGGCGAAGAAGTTCCGGTCCTCGACCGCCTGGTATACATCGACCAGCCTGATGCCGGACGATGGCTTGGCGAGCATGGCGCCACCGCGATTGCCCAGTTGCGAGCGGGTCAGCCCCGCCGCCGCCAGCCGCAGCAGCAGCGCGCGCACCACGGCGGCGTTGGAATTGACGCTGACCGCGATATCCTCGGAGCGCAGCGGCGTGTCGCCATGCTCCGCCATCAACGCGAGCATATGCAGCGAGACGACAAAACGAGTACTGGTCGGCAAGAAACTGCGCTCCCTTATCCATTTGGGCCGCATCATCGACCGTTCGGGCAACGACACGGAGACCTTATCAGGATCGGACCATGGCGGCCTTTTCCGCTATAATCCATGTTATATTTATACCCATATACTACGTTAACGCGCCAGTCATGCGTCGTATCCAAGTCTCCGGCATCAGGATCGGGGGATAAGCGGATGCAGCGGGTCGGGATGGGCTGGGTGGTGCTGGCCACGGCGTTGCTGGCGACTTCGGGCTGTACGATCGCGCGGTTGCAGGGGTTCGATGCGCTCGCCAGCGATCCAAATATGGAAGCGCTGCCGATCAATGGGCTACCGTGGAGCGACGAGGGCGACTTCCGGCTGGGTGCCGCGATCGGCCATGTCGCCTGGCAATCGGGCAGCGCGGCGCAGGGCTGGGGTCCGGAAGGAGACGCCCCCACCGAGCAAGTGCGGGTGGGTCAGGTGGCGCGGTTCGGGCTGGGCGCCTTCTCGCTCGACGGCGGGGCGGTGTCGGGGCGTCTGGAGGGGCGTTGCCGCTTTGGTCGGACCGAGGAACGGACGCATTTGTTCGGCATCGACATGGCGATGGCCAGACGACCGCTGCGGCTGCAATGCGCCTATCGGCTGGACGGGCGCGATGCGGGGACGCTGACGCTGGCCGCGCAACCGCCCGTGGACGGGATTGCCGAGCCGCGCATCGGTATGATCCGCTTCGACGGTTACGATCTGGAACTCCGCTCCGACCATGGGGTCGAGGGCGCGCGCGGCCAGACCGGCAGTCCGATGGGCTATCGCCTGGCCATAGCCGATGGACGGCTGGCGGGGCTGGTCGAGACCAATGGCTGGCGCGGCCGCCGCCTGCTGCTGACCCGCGATCCCGCCTTGCGCCCGGCCGCGATCGCCGCCGCGCTCAGCCTCGCGCTGTTCCGCGATCCCGGCGACACCGACTGACCGCGATCAGCGCGCGGCGTTGGGCAGGCGAATCTCGAACAGTTCGGGCCAGTTCTTGCCGGTCACGAAGATGCGGTGCTTCGCCCGGTCATAGGCAATGCCGTTGGGGACGGAGTCCCGATCGGTCAGCCCCTCGCGCGCGACCAGATCGCCCAGGTCGACCACCCCCGCGACCACGCCCGTCGCCGGGTCGATCCGCACGATATAGGGCGTCATCCAGACATTGGCCCAGATTTGCCCGTCGATATATTCCAGCTCGTTCAGATATTTGAGCGGCCGGCCATTGACCGTCACGTCCAGCGTGCGGACGACCTTCATCGTCGCGGGGTCCAGGAAGCGCAGGCGCGGCGTGCCGTCCGACAGGATGATGTGATGCCCGTCATCGGTCATCGCCCAGCCTTCGCCGTCATAGCGCCACTCACCCAGCTTCTTGAGCGCCGGGCGGCTCCAGCGAAACCCGCGTCCGCCATGCCAAGTGACGCTGCGCAGCTCCGGCCCCCAGGCGACGATCCCCTCGCCGAACAGGCCATCGGGCACGGTCGCGCGGCGCAGCTTCTTGCCGGTCGCCAGATCGACTTGGCGGATGAAGCTCTCCCCCTCACGCCCCGTGCTTTCGTACAGACTGCCGTCGGCGATCAGCAGCCCTTCGGTAAAGGCGGTGGGGTCGTGCGGATAAGCCTTGACCAAGCCCGGCTTTTCGATCGGCGGCGGGGTCGGTGCGGGCGGCACCGCCTGTTGCGCGGCGGCGGGCAGAGCCAGCGTGAAGGCCAGTGATAGGAGGGCGCGGATCATAGCGTGCGCACCAGCCGCGCCACCCGCGCGATCCAGGCGGGCGCGGCGATCGTCACCCCCGCCGCGCCCGGCTCCAGCGGCAACAGGTGCAGCGCGTCCGGCATCACGCCCGCCAGCCGGGCAAAGACATAGCCACCGGCGGCGCGGGGCACGAGGATATCGCGATTCATGGCATCGGCGAACCTATCGGGACCCAGCGGCTCACACCAGAGCTCATCGCCCGCACGGTAGTCGCCCACCGCACCGCTGACCGTCACCGCCAGCATCCCCGGCGTCGCGCAGGGCGGCGACACCGAACGCGCGCTGCGCGGCGCCACCGCCCCGCGCGGGCCGAGCAGCGCCGCGACCGGCAGGGTCTCGCGGATCGGCAGTGTCACCAGATCGGCGGGTGTGCAACCCAAAGCGGCGGCGATCCGGTTCAGCCAGGGCAGCGACACGGTGCGCGTCCCCATCTCCAGGCGCCCGATCGTCTGCGGCGTGGTGGGGGGAGAGCAGGCGCGGGCGACATCGTCCAGGGTCATCCCCTTGGCCCGGCGCACCTCGCGGATCGCGGTAATCATCCCCTTCTTCCCCTCCCGTCCTTCCGGCCGTCTGCCCTGCCCGCCTCTCTGGCGAAGCGGGTCCGGCTGGGCTAAGCGCCACAGCCTGTCTTGCCGGAGTTATCGCCATGCGGTTCGCGATCGTCAAATGTCATGGATCGGGCAACGATTTCCCGATGATCGATGCGCGTGACCTTTCGCTGGGCGAGGCCGAATGGGCGGGCGTCGCGCGGGCGCTGGCCGACCGGCGCGGGCCGGTGGGCGGCGACGGCCTGTTGCTGCTGGTCCCCGGCGACGCGCGCGCGGCGTTCGGCATGGTGATGCGCAACAGCGACGGCAGCGAGGCGGAAACCTGCCTCAACGGCGTGCGCTGCGTCGCGCGCGCGGGGTTCGAGGCGCTGGGGATCGAGGAGGCCACCGTCCGGTTGAAGACCTCGCACGCCGATGCGGTGCATGACGCGGATTTGGCGCCCGGCGTCTATACGGTGCGCGAAACCGCCGGTCCCGCCGGCCTGTCCACCGCCGCCTGGCCGATCCACGGCGCCCCCGAGCGGCTGGTCGAGGCGGTGCTGCCGATGCTCGACGCCGACAAGCGCTTTACCGCCGTCACCATGCCCAATCCGCACCTCGTCCATTTCGTCGAGGCCGTGGACGAAGCCGAACTCGTCCGGCTGGGCGAAATCTGCGAGGCCGCACCCGACTGGCTGCCCCACCGCGCCAACGTGTCTTTCGTCGAGGTGCGCGGGGAGTCGCTGTTCGTCCGTACCTTCGAGCGCGGGGTCGGACTGACCGACAGTTGCGGCAGCGCGATGGCGGCGTCGACCTATGCGGCCTGCCTGACGGGGCGAATCGCCTGGGACAGACCGACAGTGGTGTTCAACCGCGGCGGCCTGGTCCGTGCCTTTGCGGGGCAGGACGGGATGGTCACGCTGTCGGGCAATGCGACCTACGAATGGGCGGGTTCGGTAGAGGTCGACCTGACGACCGAAACGGCGAGCGATCTGGTGGTGGAACGGCACTTCCCCGACGAGATCGCCGCCTGGGATGCCGCCAAGCGGGGGTGATCCTGTCGTCTGCGGCGAGGGGTGGAACGTGCGCTTCGATTTCGCTCAGCGTGAACGGAGGTGGAGTTGTACGGCTCCCCAACCTGCCCTCCGCGCAAACCGAGCGAGGAAGCGGCCACCCGCCTCATCACCCCAAACCCCGTTCAGCCTGAGCGAAGTCGAAGGCCACGGGACTAACCTAGCCGCAAGCGCCGGGCGTGCACTTCGACTTCGCTCAGTGCGAACGGAGGTGGGGACTAAGAACGTCCAACAGTCCGCAACACCCCGCCGCGCGGCGCATTCACCATTCATGCTTCCCGTCCGCCGCCAGATCGCCGACCAGATACGCGACGTGGTGGGCAGCCGCGATCTCGACCTGACCCGGCCGCCGGGCGATGACGGATTGTTCGGTCCCGGCTCCGCGACATGGGCCGTACACGGCGATTTCACCGCGATGATGGCGGGCGGGATCGCTTCGCTGCTGATCCAGATGCTGCATCCCGCCGCGCTCGCGGGCGTATGGGACCATAGCGATTTCCGCCGCGACATGGCCGGGCGGCTGCGGCGGACGGCGGGGTTCATCTCGGTCACCACGTACGGCGCGACCGAGGCGGCCGAGCGGATGATCGCGCGCGTGCGGGCAGTGCATGACCGGGTCGGCGGCACCCTGCCCGACGGCACGCCCTATTCGGCGAACGACCCGCATCTGCTGACCTTCGTCCATGCCGCCGAGGTCGACAGCTTCTTGCGCGCGCACCGCACCTATCGCGATCCCGATTTTTCCGATGCCGAAGCGGATCGCTATCTCGCCGAAATGGCGGGGATCGCCCGGCGGCTGGGCGCCGAGCAGGTGCCCGAGAACCGGCGCGAACTGGCGCGCTTCCTCGATTCGATCCGCCCCGAACTGCGCGTCGATGCGCGGACGCGGGCGGTGGCCCGCACTCTCCTAAACCAGCCCGCGCCCAGCCCCGCGCTAGCGCCGGTCAGCAACTGGCTGACCCAGGCGGGGACCGCATTGCTGCCCGATTGGGCGGCGCGGCTGCACGGACTGGACGGCTATGGCGCGGTCAGACCGGCGATCCGGGCGGGCACGCGGGGGTTGGGCGGCGCGATCCGCTGGGCGCTGGCGGGTTAGGAATTTTCCAGCCGCCGCAGCGCGTTCAGATAGCCGCGCATCCCCTCCAGCGCGCGCTCGGTCAGCACCATGAAGGCGCGGCGGCGGTCCAGCGGATCGGGCTGGCGCGCGAACAGCCCCGCCTCGGTCATCTTGCCGATCCAGCGCAGCGCGGTCGTCGGCGCGACGGCAGCGGCGATGCACAGGCTCGACACCGACACGCGCACCCCCTCCAGATGCGCGGCATAAAGGTCGAGCAGCATGTCCCAGGCCGGTTCCTCGAACAGTCCGCCCTCGAAAAACCCGTCGCGCAGCCGCCGCGCGCGGATCATCCGGCGGATCAGCTCGGCGTCGCCCGGCTGGGCGCGCGGCGGGGCGGCGTGGAAACTCTGATGCCGATCGCTGACGCCGCCGTGCCGGTCCTCATCCTCCTGCACCGACAATTTCGCCAGCGCCTCGGCGATGCGCGCGACCTCGGCATTCAGCTTGCGCAGCCGTTCGGACTCACCCTCCCGCACATGGGCATGAAGCATGGTCGCACCGCTTTGGCTGGCCCCGGCCAGCGCCAGCGCGGCGACCAGTTCCAGCGCGCTGGCATCGCACAGCATCGCGACGCGCGGGCCGAGCAGCATCGCGGCAACCAGATCGATATCGCCCGTGACCATGCTGACGACGATGGGCAGATCGAGCGCGGTGGCGACCGCGTCGATCCGGGCGAGCGCGATCTCCATCACCGCCGCCTCCGCGCCGTGGGTATCGATCAGCAGCAGCGGGCGCCCCGCCTGTTGCCCGATCTCCGCCGCCACTGCGGGCCAGAGGACGTGGCGCAGCACCCGTCCGCCCGCCTGCCGCACCAGATCGGCCGCCGCCTGGGCCAGCGCGGGCGCGCCGATCACCACGACCGCAAAGCCGGTGCCGTAACCATCCTGTTCGTCCATGCCGCTCCCCTACCCGCCATAAGGCGGGCCCTTCGTCATGGTCGCACGGCCGCTAGGGGCGCGAGGCCCCCGCCCCTTCGCCCATGCACCGATGCGACCCCGACCGACGTCCGGGAGTCGACGTCAGTCCGAATCGGACACTCAGCCGAGTGCCTTGACGATCTCTTCGACCATCTTCTTCGCGTCCGCCAGCAGCATCATCGTATTATCGCGATAAAATAGCTCGTTATCGACCCCAGCATAGCCGACGCCGCCCATCGAGCGCTTGATGAACAGCACCGTCTTGGCCTTTTCGACGTCGAGCACCGGCATCCCGTAGATGGGCGAGGACTTGTCGGTCTTGGCCGCCGGGTTGGTTACATCGTTCGCGCCGATCACGAAGGCGACATCGGTCTGGGCGAATTCGGCGTTGATGTCCTCCAGCTCGAACACCTCGTCGTAAGGCACATTCGCCTCGGCGAGCAGGACGTTCATATGGCCGGGCATCCGGCCCGCGACCGGATGGATGGCGTATTTGACGCGCACGCCTTCCTTCTTCAGCAAGTCGCCCATCTCGCGCAGGACGTGCTGCGCCTGCGCCACCGCCATGCCGTAGCCGGGGACGATGACGACCTGTTCGGCCTGGCTCATCAGGAAGGCCGCATCCTCAGCGCTGCCGCGCTTCCACGGGCGGTCGACCGCCGCGCCGCCGCCAGCGCCCCCCGCATCGCTCGCGCCGAAGCCGCCCGCGATCACGCTGATGAAGCTGCGGTTCATCGCCCGGCACATGATATAGGACAGGATCGCGCCCGAGCTGCCGACCAGCGCGCCGGTGATGATCATCGCGCTGTTGTGCAGGGTGAAGCCCATCGCGGCGGCCGCCCAGCCCGAATAGCTGTTCAGCATCGACACCACGACCGGCATGTCCGCGCCGCCGATGGGGATGATCAGCAGGAAGCCGATGGCGAAGGACAATATGGTGATCGTCCAGAAGATCCACGGCGCCTGATCCCGCGTGAACATCGCCACCAGGATCACGATCGCACCCAGCAACCCCGCGTTCAGCGCGTGGCGACCGGGCAGCAGGATCGGCTTGCCCCCCATATTGCCGTTGAGTTTCAGGAAGGCGATCACCGAGCCTGAAAAGGTGATCGCGCCGATCGCGACACCCAGCGCCATCTCCACCCGGCTGACGACATGGATGCTGGCAAAGGGCTGTCCGATCATCGGCACCACCATATCGGCAATGTCGAAGGCGACCGGATTCAGAAAGGCGGCACAGGCGACCGCGACGGCGGCGAGACCGACGAGCGAGTGGAAGGCGGCAACCAGCTGCGGCATCGCGGTCATCGCGATACGGCGGGCGGTTGTGATGCCGATAGCCGCGCCCAGGCCGATCGCGGCGAGGATTTCGAAGGCCGTGACCAGATCGACGAAGTCACCGTCGAACGCCAAAGACGGGCCGTGCGCACCGCTCACGCCGCCTAGCGGAACATGGGTCACCAGCGTCGTCACCATGGCGATCGCCATGCCGATCATGCCGAAGCGATTGCCCCGCTGGCTGGTCGTCGGGCTGGACAGCCCGCGCAGCGCCAGAATGAAGCACACCCCCGCTACCAGATAGGCGAGCGAAACCCAGGGATTGGCGGCAACGGTCTCGACCGCAGGGGCGAGCGGCGCGGGCGGCACGGGGGCGATCACGAGCGCTTCTCCTTCTTGCGGTACATGGCGAGCATCCGCTGTGTCACCGCAAAGCCGCCGAAGATGTTGATGCTGGCCAGCACCACCGCGCCCAGCCCCAGCCATTTGGCCACGCCCGATCCCGTCGCGCCGGAAGACGCGGCGGCGGCGATCAGCGCGCCGACGATGATGACCGAGGAGATGGCGTTGGTGACCGCCATCAACGGCGTATGCAGCGCGGGCGTCACCGACCAGACGACATAATAACCGACGAAACACGCCAGCACGAAGATCGACAGGATCGCTATGAAGTCCATACTTAATCCTCCCCGGTACGGGGAGGGGGACCGCTCGCCGAAGGCGAGTGGTGGAGGGGGGCCGCCGCCAGCGAGACGATCGAAGCGGCCACCGCCTCGGCATCGCGTAGGATATCGGCGGCTCCGATCCGCATGACCCTGTACCCGTTTTCGTTCAAATATCGGTCGCGCGCCGTGTCGCGAATAGGCCGTGCCTCGACGCCATGTATGGCGCCGTCGACTTCGACGATCAGGCGCGCTTTCGAGCAATAAAAATCGGCAACGTAACATCCGACAGGATGCTGTCGCCGGAATCGTAAACCGCCGGGCGCACCGCGTAGCTCACCGCGTAGCTGTTGCCAAAGAAGCACTTCCGGCAGCGTCATCATCCGTCTCAATTTGCGCGCCAGCGATACTTCGGGCCGAGGCATTTGCCGCACGCCCCCTCCACCGGCTTCGCCGGTCCCCCTCCCCGTTCCGGGGAGGATTGTCATGCTGAAAGCCTCGGGTTCACCACCTGTCCACCCTGCGTCAGCCGGATCGCATCGCCGATCTCGGCGTCGAGCACCGGCCGCCCGGCCTCCTTGTCCCAGAAGGCCGCGAGGAAATTGTGCAAATTGCGTGCGAACAACGCCGAGGCGTCCGCCGCCAACCGGCTGGGCATGTTGCGGTGGCCGATGATCCTGACGCCGTGCCGCTCGACCACCTCGCCCGCCACCGCACCCTCGACATTGCCGCCCGCCTCGACCGCCAGGTCGACGATCACGCTGCCGGGCCGCATCGTCGCGATCTGCGCATCGGTGACGAGGCGGGGCGCGGGGCGGCCGGGGATCAGCGCGGTGGTGATGACGATATCCTGTTTGGCGATATGCCCGGCGACCAGTTCGGCTTGCGCGCGGCGATATTCCTCGCTCGTCTCGCCCGCATAGCCGCCGGTGCCCTCGCCCTCGATCCCCGCCACGCCCTCGACGAAGATCGGCTTGGCCCCCAGCGACTGGATCTGTTCGCGGGTGGCCGAGCGGACATCGGTGGCCGACACCTGCGCCCCCAGTCGCCGCGCGGTCGCGATCGCCTGCAACCCCGCGACGCCCACGCCCATGACGAAGACGCGCGCGGCGGGAATCGTGCCCGCCGCGGTCATCATCATCGGAAAGGCGCGACCATAGGCGCTCGCCGCCTCCAGCACCGCCTTATACCCCGCCAGATTGGACTGGGACGACAGGATGTCCATCGACTGGGCGCGGGTGATGCGCGGCATCCAGTCCATCGCCAGCGCCTCCAGCCCCGCCGCCGCATAGGCCGACACCGTCTCGGCGCGACGGAACGGATCGAACGCCGCGACGACCCACGCACCGGGCGCGGCACCCGCCAGCGTCGCGGGGTCGGGTGCCTGCACCGCCAGCACGATCGCGGCGCCCGTCAGCATCTCTGCGCGTTCGCCGACCTCGCCCCCTGCCTGTTCGTAATCGCTGTCGGCGATGCCCGCCGCCATGCCAGCGCCCCGCTCCACCGCCAGCGTCGCGCCCAGCGCGGTCAGCTTCCGGACGGTTTCCGGCGTAGCAGCGACCCGCGCCTCGTCGGGGGCGGTTTCGCGCAGGACCGCGATGCGCAAGGCCATGGGATCAGGCGATCAGCCAGAGGACGATCGCCACCAGGATGGCAGCGACGACGGCGCCCCATTTGAGCATCCCGATCATCAGGTCATAGGTGGCGACATGCGCCTTCATCTCGCCGGTGCCGGTGTCGTTGGCCGCCATGATCCTCACCTCCGCTATGGTCCTGCCACGATCGAGCGCGCCGCATGAACCTGTCCGAAGAATATTCACCGGCGCACCGGGATCAACCCCGAAACGACCCGCCGGGTCCGTGCAATGTCCGGGACGTGCGAATGAATCTCGATCGTGATGCGGCGCGCTGCCAAGCCGTAAAAGGGATTGTCCCGAATTAACGCAGATTTTAACAAAGTTGCGCTATAGAGTCTCCAACTGGGGCAACAGGACAAGTTATGACGCGCAACGGCCAACGTTTGCTGCTGCTGATCGACGATGAGCCGGCACAGCAACGCCTGATCGCGGCGCTGGCGCAGCGGGGCGGCTGGCGAACCCTGTTCGCCACCGATGCAGACATGGCGGCTTCCGTCCTGGGTTCTGCGCAGGGGCGCGAACTGGACGCGGTCTTGATCGACCATTGGGCGCCCGGCGCCGATGCCACCGCGCTGATCGCCGATTGCCACGCGCTCCGCCCCGAACTGCCCATCCTGATGCTGACCGCCAACGACTCGGTGGCGCAGGCGGTCGCGGCGATCCGCGCGGGCGCCACCGACTTCCTGGTCAAGCCGCTGGCCCCGGAACGGCTGCTCGCTGCGCTGGAAGCCTGTGTCGCGGGCCAGACCAGCGGCGAGCTGCGCCCGCTGACCGAGAAGATTCCCGCCCTCCTCGCCTTTGACGAGATCGTCGGCGACGCCCCCGATTTCCGCGCCGCGCTGGCGGTCGCGGCCAAGGCCGCGCACACCCGCGCCGCCGTCCTGATCGAGGGCGAAGGGGGCGTCGGCAAGGAGTCGCTGGCCAAGGCGATCCACGCAGCCTCCCCGCGCGCCGAGCGGCCGATGATCCGCGTCAACTGCGCCGCGACGGCCACCAACCTGCTCGACAGCATCATCTTCGGCCATGAGGAAGGCGCCTTTGCGGGCGCGTTCGAACGGCGCGTCGGCAAAATGGTGGAGGCGCACGGATCGACCCTGTTCCTCGACGAAGTGTCGGGGATGCCGCCCGAGACGCAGGGGCGGCTGCTCGACATGCTCCAGACCGGCACGATCCTGCCGCTGGGCGCTCGCCATGCGCGCGAGGTCGATGTCCGCATCATCGCGGCCAGCGACGTCCGCCTAGTCGAGGCGGTCGAGGCCGGGCGCTTCCGCGAAGACCTGTATTATCTGCTGAACGTCGTCCATGTCGCGGTGCCGCCGCTACGCGACCGGGCCGACGACATCGCCGCGCTGACCCATCATCTGCTGGAGCGGATCGCGCAGCAGCCGGGCCTGCGCGAACTCGACATCACCGACGACGCGCTCGACCTGCTGCGTCGCTACGACTGGCCGGGCAATGTCCGTCAGTTGCAGAACGCGCTCTTCCGCGCCGCCGTGCTGTGCGAGGGCGATGCCCTGACCACCGCCGATTTCCCGCAGATCGCCTCACTGGGCGATCGCCCCTCCGTCCCGACGAGCGCCGCGACGGGCAGCCCCAATGGCGGGGTCAGCCTGTTCCGCCCCGACGGCCATCTCCGCCCGCTGGAAGAGATCGAGGCCGATGTCATCCGCCTCGCCATCGGCCATTATCGCGGCCGCATGACCGAAGTCGCGCGGCGGCTGGGGATCGGCCGGTCGACGCTGTACCGCAAGCTCGGCGAACTGGGCATCGACAACGCGGCTTGAAACATATCCTCCCCGGTACGGGGAGGTGGCAGGCCGTCAGGCCTGACGGAGGGGGGCTTCCACGCAGGACATTCCTTGCGGCTCTCCCCCTCCACCAGCCTGCGGCTGGTCCCCCTCCCCGTACCGGGGAGGAATCAGGAAATTACCACAATACCCCGTCGACCGGCTTCATCGGTTCGGGCGCGGGGTCGCCGATGGCCTGGAGCAGGTCGATCTCGATCGTCCGGCACATGGCACTCAGCGGCAGGTCGTGGACCGTGTCGCTGAACGGATCGACCAGGTCGTCGCCGATCTGCAGCGCGGCCAGGAACATCAGCCCCGCGATCGACGAGCCCACCGGCGTCGCGAAGCCCAGCGTCTCGACCAGCCCGATCGGCAGCAGCACACAGAACAGCCGGGTGAAGAAGGCCGGGATGAAGCGATACTGGTTGGGCAGCGGGGTATTCTTCAACCGCTCCATGCCGCCCTGCGAGTTGGCGATGTCGACCAGCACCGACTCCATCTGGCTCTGCTGGATGGTGTCGATCCATCCTTTCCGCTGTGCATCCGCGATCCGGCGGCCGGTGCCGTCGAGCAGGCCGTTGGCGGTGTTGGTGCGGGCGAGCGCAGGCTCCGCCTCGCCGCGCGACAGGAAGCGCAGCACTTCGCCGTCGACCGGCTGCTTGCGCAACTGGCAACGCAGCGCGTTCACATAGGCGATCTGGCGCAGCACGATCGAGCGCTTCAGGTCGTGCCCTTCCGGTTCGGGCAGGAAATTGCGCGCACTGCGGGCGATGTTGCGCGACGCATTGATCATCAGGCCCCAGAGCTGCCGCCCCTCCCACCAGCGCTGATAGGCCGAATTGGTCCGGAACCCCAGGAACAGCGCCAGCGCCGTGCCGAACAGCGTCAGCGGCAGCGAGGGCGCCTTGAACGGCAGGACATAATAGGCGACCGTGACGATCACGTCCCAGATGAACAGCGCCAGCAAGGGACGCCATACCTCGGCAATGATGATGCGGGTGCGGGGTACGGCATCGACGATCAAATTCGGTCTCCCTTGTGCGGCCACCCAGGAGAGGTTCCACGGCGCAGCAACGCGACAAACTGTCGTTGGATGCGCGCAGAAATAATGGAGCGACGCGGCGAGGAAAGAGCCTGGCCCGGAATGGCAACGAAACGTTACGAAGCCGCCATCGACTTGCCACATCGGGGGCGAAGCCGACAGAAACCCAAGTCGTTCGATCGCTTTACTTTTCTGAAAGGCCAACCTGCCGCTGGCCGATGACCGGCCACCGTTCGGCTTGCCCCTGCCCTGTCGAAAAGGCATGGCGGAAAATAATATGACCGTGCCGACCCCGCCCCGCATTCTCATCGTCGCCGGCTCCGATTCCGGAGGGGGCGCGGGCATACAGGCGGACATCAAGACGGTCGCGATGCTGGGCGGCTATCCGATGACCGCAATCACCGCGATCACCGCGCAGAATACCTTGGGGGTGCAGGCGGTGCACCCCGTCCCCACCGACATGGTGATGGCGCAGATCGACAGCGTGCTGTCCGACATCGGCGCGGATGCGGTGAAGATCGGCATGATCGGATCGGCCGAGACCGCGCACGCGCTCGCCGACCGGCTGGAAGCGCTGGAACTGCCGGTCGTGTTCGATCCCGTCATGATCGCGACCAGCGGATCGGTGCTGGCGGACGCGGACGTGATCGCGGCCTTTCGCCGTTTCCTGGCGCTGGCGGCGCTGACCACGCCCAACCTGCCCGAACTGGCGGCGCTCGGCGGCGAAGCGGTGGTGCGGCACCAGACCCGCGCGCTGCTGGTCAAGGGCGGGCATGGCGAAGGCCCGGTGATCGAGGACCGGCTGGTCGAGCCCGGCGGCGAGCAGCGCTGGCAGCATCCCCGGCGCGAGACGAGTTCGACCCACGGCACCGGCTGCACGCTCGCCAGCGCGATCGCGACGGGGTTGGGCCAGGGTCTGCCGCTCGCCGATGCGGTCGACCGCGCCGTCGCCTTCGTCCAGGCCGCGCTGGCCGCGGCACCGGGACTGGGCCAGGGCCATGGGCCGATGGGGCATGGGCTGGGCATGGTGCCCTTCTACCACCTGCTCGCCGCGCTGAGCCGTGAAGGATGGGACGCGGCGGCGTTCGCGGCGCGTTGGGGGTAAATCCCTTCCTCCCCGGTACGGGGAGGTGGCAGCACCAAGTGCTGGTGGAGGGGGCTTGCCACCAAGGGCATCCCTTGCGGCCCGCCCCCTCCACCAGCCTGCGGCTGGTCCCCCTCCCCGTGCCGGGGAGGATCATCTTCCCATCCTGCGCCCACCGCGATAAAGCCCGCCTCATGGTCGATACCGGTTTTCCCGCACCCTTATGCGGTGTGGACGAGGCGGGGCGCGGGCCGCTGGCGGGGCCGGTGGTCGCGGCTGCCGTGATCCTTCCCGAGCGTGACTGCCCTGGCGGCATCAACGATTCCAAGAAGCTGACCGAGAAGACGCGTGCGCGCCTGTGTGCCGAAATCCGGTCTTGCGCGGTGGTCGGCGTCGGAATCGTCCACCCCGAGGAGATCGACCGGCTCAACATCTTCTGGGCGACGATGAAGGCGATGACGCTGGCGGTCGACGCGGTGGTCGAAACGCTTGGATGCCATCCCGCGCATGTGCTGGTCGACGGCAACAAACTGCCCAAATGGGGTTATGCCGCCACCGCACTCGTCGGGGGCGATGCCAAGTCGCTGGCGATCGGCGCGGCCTCGATCGTCGCCAAGCATGTCCGCGACGAGATGATGATCGCCGCCGCCGAGACATGGCCCGCCTATGGCTGGCACAGCAACAAGGGTTACGGCTCGGCCACGCATCTGGCGGCGCTTCGCGAACACGGGCCTACGCCCCTCCACCGCCGCAGCTTCTCGCCGGTGGCACAATGTTATCTGGACCTTTGATCGCTCATTCCTCCCCAAGCAAGCTTGGGGAGGATTTTACGGTTAACCCGAGTCGCAATCGCCACACCCCCACGTCTTGGGGGCGGAGTTATCCACAGCCCCCATATCTGCCACGAAATCGCAACATGCCGTCGAATCTGGCGGAATCGCGCGAGTCGCAGGTGCGAATCGCCTCTTGACGTGTGACTCGTTCCGGGCCGATGCGAGGGTTCGAGGGTAGAAGGAACGGGTAGCATGGGGGTGATCCAGACGGTGGGAAAGCCGATCGGGACGCGGCCGGTATCGGCGCACCGCGAAAGCGACCTGCCGCTCGATCAGATCCTGATGGGCGATTGTATCGCGGCGCTTCGCTCGCTGCCCGACAAGTCGGTCGACATGGTGTTCGCCGACCCGCCCTATAATCTCCAGCTCGGCGGCGAGCTGTTCCGCCCCGATGGCAGCCATGTCGATGCCGTCACCGACGCCTGGGACAAGTTCGACACCTTCGCCGCCTACGACGCCTTCACCCGCTTGTGGCTGGCCGAATGCTACCGCGTCCTGAAGGACAATGGCTCGCTCTGGGTCATCGGCAGCTATCACAACATCTTCCGCGTCGGGACCGCAGTGCAGGATCTGGGCTTCTGGATCCTCAACGACATCATCTGGCGCAAGTCGAACCCCATGCCCAATTTCAAGGGCACCCGTTTCACCAACGCGCACGAGACACTGATCTGGGCGTCGAAGGGCGAGAAGGCGAAATACACCTTCAATTATCGTTCGATGAAGACGCTGAACGACGAAATCCAAATGCGCTCGGACTGGGAGTTCCCGATCTGCGGCGGTCAGGAGCGGCTGAAGAAGGATGGGCACAAGGTCCATCCGACCCAGAAGCCCGAGGCTTTGCTCTATCGCATTCTGCTCGCATGCACCCGGCCGGGCGACGTGATCGCAGACCCGTTCTTCGGCACCGGCACGACCGGGGCGGTCGCCAAGCGACTCGGCCGCCGCTGGATCGGGATCGAGCGCGAGCCGACCTATTGCGCCGCGGCGATCGAGCGGATCGAGGCCGCCCTGCCGCTCGACGAAAGCGCGCTGGCGACGATGCAGAGCCCCAAGGCGCAGCCCAAGGTCGCGTTCGGGACCTTGGTCGAAAATGGCTATCTGCTGCCTGGCATGCCGTTGATGGACGCCAAGCGGAAGTGGCGCGCGACGGTGCGCGCGGACGGGTCGCTGCTGTCCGAATGCGGGCAGGCGGGGTCGATCCACCGGCTGGGCTCGGTGTTGCAGAACCGGCCGACCTGCAATGGCTGGACCTTCTGGCATTACGAGCTGGAAGGCGCGCTAAAGCCGATCGACGCGATGCGCCAGACCTGGTTGCTGGCGACGCAGCCATAAAACGATCCTCCCCGGCACGGGGAGGTGGCAGGCCGCAGGCCTGACGGAGGGGGGCTTCCACAAGGGACTCGCTTAGCGGCACGCCCCCTCCACCACCGCTTCGCGGCGGTCCCCCTCCCCGTGCCGGGGAGGATTTTAGGAACACGACCATGCACCTGCGCCCCGTCCAATTCGTCGACACCCCCGTGGGACTGGAAGACGGCAGCGTCGCGCGGCTGGCGGGCGGAATGCAGTGGTTCGCCGCCTATGAGGTCCGCGAAGATACAAGCTGCCGCATCGTCCCCGTCGCGCGGTTCGCGGAGGAACTGGGCGGCTCCCCGCGTGCCGAGGCCCTTCATGCCGCCTTCACGTCGCCCCGTGCGCCTTGGGCCATGGGTCCGCGCACCCTGCGCTTCGACCAGCCGCAGGTCGCCGCCATCCTGAACGTCACCCCCGACAGCTTCTCCGACGGCGGCAAGCATATCGGCGACCCGGCTGCCGCCGCCGACAGCGGCATGGCGATGGCGGCGATGGGCGCGGCGGTCATCGACCTGGGCGGCGAGTCCACCCGCCCCGGTGCCGCGACCGTCTGGGAAGGTGACGAGGTCGCGCGCACCGCCCCCGTCGTCGAGCGACTGGCCAAGGGCGGCGCGCTGGTGTCGATCGACACGCGCAAGGCCGCCGTGATGGAGGCCGCGCTGGCGGCGGGCGCGGGGATCGTCAACGATGTCGCCGCTCTGCTATGGGACGACCGCGCGCTGGAGGTGGTGGCCAAGGCGGGCTGCCCCGTCATCCTGATGCACTCCCCCGACCCCGACAAGGGCGGCCATGGCCGGGTCGGTTATGCCGATGTCCTCACGCAAGTGTTCGACTGGCTGGAGGCACGCATCGCGGCGGTCGAGGCGGGGGGGGTTCCCCGGTCGCGGATCATGGTCGATCCCGGCATCGGCTTCGGCAAGTCGCTGACCGACAATCTGGCGCTCATCAATGGCTTGGCCATCTTCCACGGCCTGGGCTGCCCGATCATGCTGGGGGCCAGCCGCAAGCGGATGATCGGCGCGCTGTCGAACGAGGCCCCGGTCGATGCGCGGCTCGGCGGATCGCTGGCGCTGGCGATCAAGGGCGCGGAAGCGGGAGTCCAGCTGATCCGCGTGCATGACGTGGCGGAAACCGTACAGGCGCTGCACGTCTGGCGCGGCCTGCGCGACCGTGCGCTGATCGGATAAGCCCTCGCTTTTCGGGGCCCAAACGCCCACATAGGGGCGATGCAGCGTCCCCAGCCCCAGATCATCCGCGTCATCGACCTGGAGACCACCGGACAGGCCCCACCAACGCATGGCGTGTGCGAGATCGGCTGGCAGGATGTCGCGCTGGGCAAGGACGGCCGCTGGGAGTTGGAGGGCGAAGGCGGCAGCATTCTCGTCAATCCCGGCCGCCCCATTCCGCCGATCACCCAGGCCATCCACCATATCCTGGACGAACAGGTTGCCGACGCCCCCTGGTGGCATGACGTCGCGCGTCGCGTCCTCGATCCCTGGCCGCGCCGCCTGGCGCTGGCGGCACATCGCGCGGATTTCGAGCAGCAATATTGCACCCCGGCCATGACCCAGTCGGCCGACTGGATCTGCACCTGGAAATGCGCGCTGCGCCTGTGGCCCGACAGCCCCAGCTTCTCCAACCAGGTGCTGCGTTACTGGCGCAAGCCGCACGGGCTGGTCCACGAGCGCGGCCTGCCCATCCACCGCGCCTTCCCGGACGCCTATGTCACCGCGCATCACCTGCGCGACCAGCTGAACGAGGCGAGCCTGGCGCAGCTGCTAGAATGGTCGCGCAGTCCGGGGCTGTTGCCGCGTGTCCGCTACGGCCCGGATCGCGGCAAGGACTGGCGCGAGATCGACGAGGACTCGCTGATCGGCTTCCTCAGCGACCGCGACCCCGACGTCCGATTCACCGCCGAGACCGAGATGGCGCGGCGGCGTGGCGGCGGTCATGTCGGGCGGCCTAGCCCGCAGGAACTGCTGCTGTAATGCCACGTTTAATTGATACCGTAATGCTGACGTAACGGCTCTGGCGTCGCTGCTTTTCCTTCGATAAGGCATGACGCCATGCAGGGGTCTCCCACGCTCTCACCGGTCGAAAATCCCATCGGCCGCATCCTGGTCGCCGCCATGGCGATCGGCTTTCTGGCGCTGCTCGTCGCGGCGGGAGCGGCGGGGTATGTCGTGCGCCAGACGAACCGGCATAGCGACTGGGTCATCCACACCTACCGCGTGGAAAGCGTCCTGATCGAGGTGCGCCGTCTGGCCGAGCAGCAGGAGACCGCCCGGCGCGGTTACATGCTGGCAGGCTCCCAAGCCTTTCTGAACAGTTTCGAGCGCGCCCATACCGAGCTGGCCCCGCAGGTCGACGAACTCCGCCGCCTGACCGCCGACAACCCCCGCCAACGCGCGCCCATGGCCTTGGTCGAGCAGCGCCTCGCCGATCTCGACGCCGCGCAGCGCCAGACCAACGCCCTGGTCCAGCAAGGGCGCGGGGCCGATGCGCTGCGCCAATTCCGCGCCGATAGCGGGTTGCAGCGGATGCAGAAGCTGCGCCGCGTGTTCGACGCCATGTCGCGCGAGGAACGCCGCCTGCTCGCCCTCCGCGATGCCGAGCAGGTCGCCAGCCGCCAGACCTTCTCTACCGTCATGGCGATCGCCGCCTTGCTGTTCGTCGCGGTCGCGGTCGTCACCTTCCTGACGATCCGCCGCTACACCCGCGACCTGCATCGTTCGCGCAGCGCGCTGGCCGTGCTCAACGCCACGCTGGAGGATCAGGTCAAGGAGCGGACCGCCGACCTCGCTTTGGCGAACGAGGAGATCCAGCGCTTCGCCTATATCGTCAGCCACGATCTGCGCTCGCCTTTGGTCAACGTCATGGGCTTCACCGCCGAGCTGTCGGCCGCGACCCAGCCGCTGGCGGAACTGATCGACCGCGCCGAGGCGGAAGCGCCGCAGATCGTGACCGAGGAAGCGCGGCTGGCCGCGCGCGAAGACCTGCCCGAGGCGATCGGCTTCATCCGCACCTCGACCGCCAAGATGGACCGGCTGATCAACGCCATCCTGAAGCTCAGTCGTGAGGGGCGCCGGGTGCTGGCGCCCGAGATGATCGCGCTGGATCAGCTGGTCGAACAGATCACCGATTCGATCCGCCATGTCATCGACGATCGCGGCGTCACCGTGACGATCGAACGGCCGATGCCGGTCGTCGTCAGCGACCGCATCGCGCTGGAACAAATCCTGTCCAACCTGATCGAGAATGCGACCAAATACCGCCACCCGTCGCGCCCCGCCGAGGTGCATGTCTCCGCACAGGAGACGCCGGGCCGGGTGATCGTGGCGGTGCGCGACAATGGCCGGGGCATCGATCCGCGCGACCATCAGCGCATCTTCGATCTGTTCCGCCGTTCGGGCCAGCAGGACCAGCCGGGCGAAGGTATCGGCCTCGCCCATGTCCGCGCGCTCGCCTATCGTCTGGGCGGCACGATTTCCGTCGAATCTCAACTGGGTCAAGGCGCGACCTTCTTCCTGTCGCTACCCCCCTCCCTTTCCATCGAAGGTGCCTGAATGAACGACCATCGCTCCGTGGGCATCGTCATGATCGAAGACGATGAGGGCCATGCCCGCCTGATCGAGAAGAACATCCGGCGCGCAGGCATACTGAACGACATCCGGCATTTCACCGACGGTACGACCGCGCTCGACTATCTGTTCAACGCCCCCGATGGCCCGGCCAAGAGCGGCCCGGCGCTGGTCCTGCTCGACCTGAACCTGCCCGACATGAGCGGCACCGACATCCTGGCCAAGATCAAGGAAGAGACCAGCCCGCTGCGCCGCGCCCCGGTCGTCGTGCTGACCACCACCGACGACAAGGTCGAGATTCAGCGCTGCTACGATCTGGGCTGCAACGTCTATATCACCAAGCCGGTGAACTATGAGAATTTCGCCCAGGCGATCCGCCAGCTGGGCCTGTTCCTGTCGGTGATCCAGGTGCCCGAGGTCGAGGGCTGAACGCCCTGCCATGACCAGCGGCGCGGCACCCCGCATCCTCTATATCGACGATGACGACGCGCTGCGGCGACTGGTGTCGCGCGCGCTGGGGCGGCATGGCTATGACGTTACGTCGGCCGCCTCGGGGGCCGAGGGCGTGGCGATGGCGGCGGACGGCGGCTTCGATCTGGTCGCGGTCGACCATTATATGCCGGGCATGGACGGGCTGGAGACGCTGGCCGCGATCACCGCGCTGCCCAGCCCTCCGCCGGTCGTCTATGTCACCGGATCGGACGAGGGCCGCATCGCCGTCGCCGCGCTGAAGGCGGGAGCCGCCGACTATGTGGTGAAGACGGTCGGCGAGGACTTCTTCGACCTGTTGTCCGCCACCTTCGCGCAGGTGCTCGACCGCACCCGGCTGGAAGGGGCCAAGGCCAGTGCCGAGGCCGAGCTGCGCGCGACCAACGCCCGGCTGGAGGCGATGTTGAGCGAGGTGAACCACCGCGTCGCCAACTCGCTGCAACTCGTCTCGGCGATGATCGGTTTGCAGAAGGGCGTGCTGACCGACACGCGCGCCCGCGACGCGTTGGAGGACACGCAACGCCGCATCCGCGCGATCGCGCAGGTGCACCGGCGGCTCTACACCGCCAACGACGTCGAGCAGGTCGACCTGCGCGACTATCTGGGCGCGCTGATCGCTGAACTGGGCGAAAGCTGGTCGAGCGACGCGCTGCCCCGCAAGCTGACGCTGATCGCCGAACCGATCCGTGTGAAGACCGACCGCGCGGTGTCGATCGGGGTGATCGTCACCGAACTCGTCACCAATTCCTGCAAATATGCCTATCCCGATAGCGGCGGCGAGGTGCGGATCTTCGTGACCCAGACGGACGGGTACTGCGTGCTGGTGGTCGAGGATGACGGCTGCGGCATGGCGGCGGACCAGAAGCCGCAAGGCACCGGACTGGGCGCGAAGCTGATCCGGGCGATGGCGCAGAGTTTGCAGACGGCGGTGGAGTACGACCCGGCGCATTCCGGGGTCCGGGCGGTGTTGCGGGTGCCGGTTTAGGCTTTGCGGTTAGGGGCTGTCTGTGGCCTTCGACTTCGCTCAGGCTGAACGGCTGTTGTGGAGGGCCGCTCCCTCGCTCCGTTCAGCCTGAGCGAAGTCGAAGGCCAAGCCCTGCCCTCTACGCGCATCACGCCCCTCCCGTTTACGGGAGGGGATGGGGGAGGGAACGCCACGAGCGACCGTCTCTACGAGGCACCCGCCCTCCCCAAACCCCTACCGCCTGCGGGAGGGGCTTAAGTCATCGACCTCACGGCTTACGGAACTTGAACACGAACTGGTCCGTCCGCCCGCGAATGGCGGGATCGAACACATTCTTAGAATGATCGTCCGCCGGATTGCCCAGCACCTTGCTCTCGCCGACGAAGCGGAAGCCGACCGACTGGACCTGCCGCTTGACGGCATCCGGGTCGATCCGGTGCGTCGTGTTGGTGTTGGCCAGCCCCTTGCCCACCGTATCGGCGTGATCGATGATGACATAGGTGCCGCCCGACTTCAGCAGCTTGAACACCGCCTGGTCGAACGCCCGCAGCGCCGGTTCGCCCGCATTGTTGGCGACGTCGTGATAGTTTTGGACGGTCCAGAACAGGTCGACCGGCTTGTCCGAGGCGGGCAGGTTCACCGCCTGCACCTGCGCGGTCGCATTGGGCAGGTTCCAGCCCAGGATCGTACCCAGCGACTTCTCGGCATATTTCTGCCCGGCGGCGGGCCAATAGGCATAGACATGGCCCTTCGGCCCGACGACGCCCGAGAAGATGCGGGTCCAATAGCCCTTGCCCGGCAGATAATCGATCACCGTGTCGCCAGGCTTCACACCGGAAAAGGCGAGGACGGCGGCGGCCTGTCGCCGTTCGTCGTCCCCCGCCTGATCGGCGCGCGCGGGGTCGGCCAGCGCGGCGGTGATATAAGCCGGAACCTTGGCCGGAGCGGCAGGCTTTTGCTGCGCCACCGCGACGGTCGTGCCCGCCGCCAGCATCAGTCCCAGTGCGATCGCCCTCATGCCTGCTCTCTCCTTTGACCGATATGTCCCCCGCCCCGTTCAGCCTGAGCGAAGTCGAAGGCCACGGGATTCCCTTAGGCTTCGACTTCGCTCAGCCCTAACGGAGGGCGGGATAATTTGGCTTACACGTCCAGATTCGCCACGTTCAGCGCGTTGTCCTGAATGAACTCGCGACGCGGCTCGACGACTTCGCCCATCAAACGGCTGAACACCTCGTCCGCCGCCGCGACATCGTCCGAGGTCACGCGCAGCATCGAGCGGACCGCCGGATCGAGCGTGGTTTCCCACAGCTGCTCGGCATTCATCTCGCCCAGACCCTTGTAGCGCTGGATCGCCAGCCCCTTGCGGCCCGAAGTCAGGATCGCCTCCAGCAACTGGCTCGGCCGCGCGACGCGGGTTTCGCCGCGTGCCAGCGTCGTGGCGTTGCCGTCCTCATCGGTCGGCACGACATCGGCCGACGGCTCGGTCGCGGCGTTGCGCAGCGGCACCAGCTTGGCGGCATGGGCGAAGCTCTCGGCCTGTTCGGCGGCCAGCGTATGCAGCTTGCGCGCTTCGGCCGAGGCGATGAAGCTGGCCTCGACAATGTGGTGATCGGTCACGCCGCGCCACAGCCGCTCGAAATGCACGCCGCCATCTTCCGTGAGACGCGCCGACCAGCGCGCCTCATGATCGCCCGACTCCAGACGGCGCGTGGTCTCGACCACCGTCGCCATGCGCTGCTCGCGGGTCAGCACGGGGTCGAGCGCACCCGCCAGCGCTAGCACCTCGATGATCGAGGCATCGTAGCGGCGCGGCACGTAGCGCATCAGGGTCCGCATCCGCCGCGCATGATCGACCAGCGTCTTCAGGTCGTTGCCGGACCGCGCACCGCCCGCGCCCTCCAGCACCATCGTGGAGACGCCCGCCTCGACCAGATATTCGTCGAGGGCCGTATCATCCTTGAGGTAGACTTCCGACCGCCCCTTGGTCGCTTTGTAGAGCGGCGGCTGGGCGATGTAGAGGTGGCCGCGCTCGATCAGTTCGGGCATCTGGCGATAGAAGAAGGTCAGCAGCAGCGTGCGGATATGCGCGCCGTCGACGTCGGCGTCGGTCATGATGACGATCTTGTGGTACCGCAGCTTGTCCGCGTTGAAGTCGTCGCGGCCGATGCCGGTGCCCATCGCCTGGATCAGCGTGCCGATTTCCTTGGACGAGATCATGCGGTCGAACCGCGCGCGCTCGGTGTTCAGGATCTTGCCGCGCAAAGGCAGGATCGCCTGGAAATGGCGGTTGCGTCCCTGCTTGGCCGAGCCCCCTGCCGAGTCACCCTCGACCAGGAAGAGTTCGGACTTGGCGGGATCGCGCTCCTGGCAGTCGGCCAGCTTGCCAGGCAGCGAGGCGATGTCCATCACGCCCTTGCGCCGGGTCAGCTCGCGGGCGCGCTTGGCCGCCTCGCGCGCCGCCGCCGCGTCGATCACCTTGGCGATGATCGCACGCGCGTTCGCGGGATTTTCCTCCAGCCAGTCGGCCAGCTTGTCGGCGATCAGCGATTCCAGCGGCTGGCGCACCTCGGAGGAGACCAGCTTGTCCTTGGTCTGGCTGCTGAACTTCGGATCGGGCAGCTTGACCGAGACGATCGCGGTCAGGCCTTCGCGCATGTCGTCGCCGGTCAGCGTGACCTTCTCCTTCTTCAGGAGGCCCGACTTGTCGGCATAATTGTTGAGCGTGCGGGTCAGCGCCGCGCGGAACGCCGCGATATGCGTGCCGCCGTCGCGCTGCGGGATGTTGTTGGTGAACGCCAGGACGTTCTCGTAATAGCTGTCATTCCACTCCAGCGCGACGTCCATGCCGATCGCATCGCGCTGGCCATGGATGGCGATGGGTTCGGGGAAGAGCGGCGACTTGGACCGGTCCAGCCACTTCACGAAGGCGGCGATCCCGCCCTCGTAATAGAGTTCCACCGTCTTGGGCTCTTCATGCCGCGCATCGGTCAGGAACAGTCGGACGCCCGAGTTCAGGAAAGCCAGCTCGCGATAGCGATGCTCGAGCTTCGCAAAGTCGAACTCGGTGATCTTGAAGGTGGCGGGCGACGGCAGGAAGGTGACGCGGGTGCCCTTCTGCCCCGGCTCCGCCTTGCCGACGACCTTGAGCGGCGCAACCGCATCGCCATGGGCGAAGCGCATATAATGCTCCTCGCCGTCGCGCCAGATGGTCAGGTCCAGGAATTCGGACAGCGCGTTCACCACCGACACGCCGACGCCGTGCAGACCGCCCGACACCTTGTAGGCGTTGTCGTCCGACGTGTTCTCGAACTTACCGCCTGCGTGCAGCTGGGTCATGATGACCTCGGCCGCCGACACGCCCTCTTCGGGGTGGATGCCGGTCGGGATGCCGCGACCATTGTCGGTGACGCTGACCGAGCCGTCGGCGTTCAGCTGAATGTCGATGCGGTCGCAATGCCCCGCCAGCGCCTCGTCGATCGCGTTGTCCGAAACCTCGAACACCATGTGGTGGAGGCCCGAGCCGTCGTCGGTATCGCCGATATACATGCCCGGCCGCTTGCGCACCGCGTCGAGGCCCTTCAGCACCTTGATCGAAGAGGCGCCGTATTCGTTCGTCTGGGGGGTATCTGCCATAGCGAGTATATAGGAATTACAGGCCCTCAGGGAAAGCGAAATGGGAGGGAAAGCGCCGCTTCGACGCACAGGATGCAGCGCCGGGAATACGCGGCTGTAACGTGCTGGCCGATCGGCTTTGCTGACGCCGAATTCACGAACGCGGACGGGAGCCGTTGGCGGGACTGGCGCGTATGTCTGCGCGTCCATTCGATCCGGAGACGTGTGTATGAACAGTTCATCCCTGATCCTGGCCACCGCGCTTCTCACGCTGGGCGCGACGCAGCTATCGGCGCAATCGGCCTCGGTCCGGCGCGATTATCCCAGCTGCGATCTGGCGCAGCAGCACCGCGTACGTGGCCAGACCGGCGGAGCGATCCGCGACATTCGCCAGGCGCATATATCGATGCGCGCCAACATCCTGGAGGCGGACATCAGCAACGCCCGCAAGGCCCGCCGCCTGTCCCAGCCCCAGGCGCAAAAGCTGTGGCAGCGCGTCGAACTGGTGCGACGCGACACCAACAGGGCCGTGGCGAAACAAGGCTTTCTCAGCGCGGGCGAGGTCGCCAGCTATGACCGGGCGCTCGACATGGTGGCGACGGCGATCTGCCGCTGAGCCGCCGGTCCGGCACCTCCGACGCCGCAGCGCGGGTCGCCTTACCCCAGGGCCGCGAACTTCTCCTCCGCCTCGCGGTCGAGCTGCGCGCGGCTCTTCTTCTCGGCGGCAGTCTTGAGCTGGCCGCACGCCGCATCGATGTCGCGCCCGCGCGGGGTGCGGACGGGGGCGGAGATGCCGCCCTCGAACACGATGTCGGAGAAGCGGCGGATGCGCTCCGGCGTCGAACATTCGTAATCGGCACCGGGCCAGGGGTTGAACGGAATCAGGTTCACCTTGGCGGGCAGGTCGTAATGGCGCAGCAGGCGGACCAGCTCGTGCGCATCGGCATCCGAGTCGTTCTTGTCCTTCAGCATCACATATTCGAACGTGATGCGCCGGGCGTTGTTCGCACCCGGATAGTCGGCGCACGCCTGCAGCAGCTCTTCGATGCCGTATTTCTTGTTCAGCGGCACCAGCTCGTCGCGCACGTCCTTGGTCACGGCATGGAGCGACACGGCCAGGTTCACGCCGATCTCTGCGCCCGCCCGCGCCATCATCGGCACCACGCCGCTGGTCGACAGGGTGATGCGGCGCTTCGACAGCGCCAGCCCGTCACCGTCCATCACCAGCTTCAGCGCATCGCGCACCGCATCGAAATTATAGAGCGGCTCGCCCATGCCCATCATGACGATGTTGGTCAGCATCCGCCCCTCGGGCTGGCTGGGCCATTCGCCAAGCGAGTCGCGCGCCAGCATGACCTGCCCGACGATCTCGCCCGCCGTCAGGTTGCGCACCAGCCGCATCGTGCCGGTATGGCAGAAGCGGCAATTCAGCGTGCAGCCGACCTGGCTCGACACGCACAAGGTTCCCCGATCGGCGTCGGGGATGAACACCATCTCGTAATCCTGCCCATCGGCCGAGCGCAGCAGCCACTTGCGGGTGCCGTCGTTCGACACCTGCGCCTCGACCACCTCGGGACGACCGATGACGAAGCGTTCCTCCAGCCAGGGATGCTGCGCCTTGGCGATGTCGGTCATGTCGGCGAAGCGGGTCGCGCCGCGATTGTAGAGCCAGTGCCAGATTTGCTTGGAGCGCAGCTTGGCCTGTTTCAGCTCCATACCGCCCGAGAGCAACGCCTCGCGCAGCTGGTCCTTGGTCAGGCCGATCAGGTCGACGCGCCCATCAGGACGCGGTTGTACGCCGCGCGGCACGGGCACGGGATCGATGTGCCCCGGAATGGGCATGAGGGCGGCCGAAACTGTCTGCATCGCGCGGCCATAGCGCAAAATCGGGGGGATTTCCATCCTCCCCTGCAAGGGGAGGTGGCAGCGCGGAGTGCTGACGGAGGGGGGCTTCCACACAGGGCATCCCGTGCGGTGATCCCCCTCCACCATGCTGCGCATGGTCCCCCTCCCCGTGCCGGGGAGGAATTAGGTCACCCCACACACGCCACGGTCGCGGCATCGATCGCGGCCGCCGCACCCGCCAGCGCATAGGTGTCGGCGAAGGGCCGGTGGCGCGGGTCGACGGCGGAGAGGCTCATGCTGCGGCCCGAGCGCATCGCCATGACCAGCGCGTGGTCGGTCGCGGCGTCGGGCGCCCAGACGTCCTGAGTAGTGCCGACCAGCGGGAAGCGCCGCTCTCCGATCGCCAGCGTGACGGCGGCCGCGCGGTCTCGCGGGAGGCTCAGATGCGCATGGAAGGATTCGCGCAGCCGCTTGGCGGGCCAGGTGCCGACGCTGGCGAATCCGCCGACCCGCCCGTTCGTCAGCACCGGCTTGGCGATGGCGTAGCAGCGATCGGGATCGCGAAACGCGCCCCAGCCCTTGTAGATGCCGATCGTCTCGCGTGCGAGAACCGGCGCCGCGACCAGTGCGAGGCACAATGCCAGCCGCTTCATGGGCCAGCCCGGTGGATCACCGTTTCGACACCGCCCTCGATCATCACGATCGAGCCTTGCGGCAGGCGCTCGGCGACCGGCACGCCGCAGTGCGAATCGTCGGGCAGGCCCAGCAGCAATCCGCGCAGCACCCGACTCGACAGGCCGTGCATCAGGATCAGCCGGTCGCCGTCATGCTCGGCGGTATCCGCCATCCACGCCGATAGCCGCGCCGCCATCGCCGCATAGCGCTCGCCATCGGGCGCACCCACCGCCATGCCATGCGGGTGGACGATGGAACCATGGATCGCGGCCAGCGCGGCGGAGTCCTGTCCGCTCCAGCTGCCGAAGCCCAGCTCGATCAGCCGGATGTCCTGACGCGTGTCGTGCCAGGCGAGCGCCAGATGCTCGGCGATCACCGCCAGCGTCTGAAGCGCCCGGCCGGTCGGCGAGGACCAGAGCGTCAGCGCGGGCGCCGTGCCCAGTCGCTCGTGGAGCACCTCCCCCAGTGCCTCCGCCTGGGCGAATCCCTGCCGGGTCAACGGCGTGTGCAGGTCGACCCGGTCGCCTTGGATACGCCCGATCCGGTTGAACACCGTCTCGCCATGCCGGGCGATATAGTCGCGGCCCCTGCGGACTGACGGGCGGGCAGGCGGGACGGGGCGACTGGTCATGATCCACCATCCCTGTCGCGGCTGTTGCGTCTATGCAACGCTTTTTCCTGTTTAGCTGAGGTTCATGCAACGCGCGGGCTTTCGCGCCATTGGTGCTGCGACCGCCGAATGTAACGGCGGCCGGTACAGTAATGGAGTATAGTGTATGCGTAAGCTCATGCTCGCCGCCCTGGCGACCTCGGCAGCCATCGCCGCTGCGGCCCCCGCCGCCGCGCAGACCGCGCAGCCCTTCACCGGTTTCCGCGTCGAGGGTCTGATCGGCTATGACAGCCTCAACGATCGTCAGGGTCAGGACAAGAGTTCGAGCGACGGCGTGCTCTATGGCGCCGCGATCGGTTACGACATTCCCGCAGGCCCGGTGGTGCTGGGCGCCGAGGGTGAAATCTCGGGCAGCAGCTCGGACACGCGCAGCAACGGCATCCGCGTGCCCGGCGACCAGTTCCGCCTCGGCGCGGGCCGCGACCTCTATGCCGGTGCGCGCGTCGGCTACATCATCTCGCCGGTCGCGATGGGCTATCTGAAGGCCGGCTACACCAACGCCAAGTTCGATGCGCGCTACACGACGGCGGGCGTCACCACGTCCAACGACCAGGAAGTCGGCGGCTATCGCCTGGGTGCCGGTCTGGAATATGCGATCAGCCCCAACACCTTCGTAAAGGGCGAATATCGCTATTCGCATTATGACGAGCTGGACGGCGTCGGCATTAACCCGAACCGTCACCAGCTGATGGCGGGTCTGGGCCTGCGCTTCTGATCTGGGATTCTTTTCCACATTAACGGTGGTTTTACTCCCAATGTAACAGGGGTCGGAGCCTTGCTCCGGCCCCTTCTTAGCGGGTAGGAACCAAGGCCATTTATCATTCGGACTCGGGGACCATGCGGTCGTTCCGGCGGGGGATCAGGAAATGAAGGCGACGATCGAACGCGCAACGCTGCTCAAGGGGTTGAGCCATGTCCAGTCGGTGGTGGAGCGGCGGAACACGATTCCGATCCTCTCCAACGTGCTGCTGGAAGCCACGGCCGAGGGCCAGTTGCGCATGATGGCGACCGACCTGGACCTGCAGATCAACGACAGCGTCGCCGCCGCCGTCGACCAGCCGGGATCGACCACCGTGTCGGCCCACACGCTGTTCGACATCGCGCGCAAGCTGCCCGAGGGCGCACAGGTCCAGCTGACTGCCGCCGAGGGTCGCATGACCATCGTGGCGGGCCGCGCCCGCTTCTCGCTCGGCACGCTGCCGCGCGACGACTTCCCCGTCATCGCCGAGGGCGAGCTGCCGACCCAGTTCGAGCTGCCGGTGGAACTGCTCAAGCAGATCATCGACAAGACGCGCTTTGCCATCTCGACCGAAGAGACGCGCTATTATCTGAACGGCATCTTCCTGCACGTCGCCGAGGATAACGGCGCACCGGTGCTGAAGGCCGCCGCGACCGACGGCCACCGTCTGGCCCGCGTCACCATCGAGCGTCCCAACGGCGCCGAGGGGATGCCCGACGTGATCGTGCCGCGTAAGTGCGTCGGCGAGCTGCGCAAGCTGCTCGACGAGGTGGACGGCTCGGTCGGCGTGTCACTGTCGGGCACCAAGATCCGCTTCGACCTGGGCCAGGCGATCCTGACCTCGAAGCTGATCGACGGCACCTTCCCCGATTACAGCCGCGTCATCCCGACCGCGAACGACAAGATCCTGAAGCTGGACCCCAAGGCGTTCATGCAGGGCGTCGACCGCGTGTCCACTATCGCGACCGAAAAGACCCGCGCGGTGAAGATGGCGCTGGACCGCGACCGGATCACCCTGTCGGTGACCAGCCCCGAAAACGGCACCGCATCGGAAGAGGTGCCGGGTGAGTATACCTCGCTGGGTTTCGAGATCGGCTTCAACAGCCGCTATCTGCTTGACATCCTGGCGCAGATCGACAGCGACCTGGTCGAGGTTCACCTGGCCGACGCCGCCGCACCGACCCTGATCCGCGAGAATGACAAGGCGCCCGCGCTCTACGTGCTGATGCCGATGCGGGTGTAAAACTCAAATCCTCCCCGCTCGCGGGGAGGGGGACCACCCGCAGGGTGGTGGAGGGGGATCGCCACCGGGGACGTCCTATGTGGAAGCCCCCCTCCGTCAGGCCTTCGGCCTGCCACCTCCCCATGCTGGGGAGGATCGTTTAAGGCGGACATGATGCTCACCCGCCTGGTCCTTACCGATTTCCGCAATCATGCCGACCTCGCGCTGTCACCGGCCGCGGGGTTCGTCGTGCTGACCGGGGAGAATGGCGCGGGGAAAACCAATGTGCTGGAGGCGGTGTCGCTGCTCGCGCCCGGCCGAGGGCTGCGCCGCGCCGCGCTGTCGGCGATGGCGCGACAGGGCGGCAAGGGCGGGTTCGGCGTCGCGGCGACGCTCGACGGCGATGTCGAGATCGCAACCGGCGCGCTGGCCTCCGCGCCCGAAAGGCGGGTCGTCAGGGTGCAGGGGGCGGCCACGAGCGCCAATGCGCTGGCCGATTGGCTGTCCGTCCTGTGGCTGACCCCGGCGATGGACCGGCTGTTCGTCGAGCCGGCGTCCGAGCGGCGGCGGTTTCTCGACCGGCTGGTGCTGGCGCTGGCCCCGGCGCACGGGATGCACGCGACCCGCTATGACGCGGCGATGCGCGAGCGCAACCGGCTGCTCGCCAGCGACGGTCCGGTCGATCCCGACTGGCTGAGCGCGCTGGAGGCGCGGATGGTCGAACACGGCGCGGCGGTCGATGCCGCGCGGGTCGCGACGGTGGCGGCGCTCGACCAGCGGCTGGCCGAGGCGCCCGACAGCGTGTTCGCCCGCGCCGCGCTCGCCCTCGAAGGGGAAGCGGTCGATCCGGCGACCTTCGCCCATGCGCTGGCGATGGGGCGGCGGCGTGACGCGGCGGCGGGGCGGACGCTGGTGGGGCCGCACCGCGCCGACCTGTCGGTGACGCATGTCGCCAAGGATCAGGCGGCGGCGCTGTGTTCGACCGGCGAGCAGAAGGCGCTGCTGCTGGGCATCGTGCTTGCCCATGCAGACCTGGTGACCGAGCGGCGCGGAGTGCCGCCGGTGCTGCTGCTCGACGAAGTGGCCGCGCATCTCGACCCCTCGCGCCGGGCCGCGCTGTTCGAGCGGCTGGCGGGGCGGGGCCAGGTGTGGATGACCGGGACCGAGCCTGCGCTGTTTACCGATGTGCCCGGCGAGGCGACGCGAATCGCCTTCTGATCCAGAACCCTCAGTCCCGGAGCGCGCGCTCACCCTCGAACATGTAATCCCGCGTCACCGGGACCGAGAGCCGCCCGCGCGTCAGCTGCACCTGGTAGTTGCACAGCCCGCCATTGCGAAACGCCGCGCCCGCACCCGCCAGATAGAAGAGCCACATGCGATAGAAACGCTCGTCATACAGCTCGACGATGCGGTCCTTCGCGGCCACGGTCCGGTCGTACCAGATGTCGAGCGTCCAGCCATAATGGCAGCGCAGCACCTCTACATCGGTCAGGAACATGCGCAGCCCCTCCTGCGCGCGGACGATCTCGGACAAGGCCGGATTATAGCCGCCGGGGAAGATATATTTGGTCGTCCAGTCGTCGGTGACGCCCGGCCCGTTCAGCCGCCCGATGGTGTGGAGCAGCATCACGCCGTCCTCGGTCAGCAGGTCGCGGCACTTGCGGAAGAAGGTCCGGTATTGCGGCGGGCCGACATGCTCGAACATGCCGACCGAGACGATGCGGTCGAACTGCCCTTCCACCCGGCGATAGTCGATCAGCTCGAACTTCACCTTGTCTGACACGCCCAGCGCCTCGGCACGCGCGCGGGCGACCTTCAGCTGTTCCTCGGACAGGGTGACGCCCAGCACTTCGGCGCCGCATTTCTGGTGCAGGTAGAGCGCCATGCCACCCCAGCCGCAACCGATGTCGAGGACCCTCATCCCCGGCTCGATCGCCAGCTTGGCGGCGATATGCGCCTTCTTGTCGCGTTGCGCCCGCTCCAGATCGTTCTTCGGATCGGTGAAGTACGCGCAGCTATATTGCTTGTCGGTGTCGAGGAAGAGTTCGTACAGCGTACCCGACAGGTCGTAGTGATGGGCGACGTTCTTCTTCGACCGGCGCTCCATATTGATCCGGTCGATGCGATGCTTGATCGCGCCCGCTGCCCGGACCAGCCGCGAGGGGTTCAGGTTCGCCCGGCCCGCTTCCCATTTGTCATTGGCGGTCAGCAACTCGACGAGGTCGCGGACATCGCCCTTCTCGACGACCAGACGACCATCCATGAAGGATTCGCCCGCCGCCAGCGCGGGGTTGCGCACGATTTGCCCGGCGACCGACGAGTCGGTGAAGCGGATCGCGACATCGGGATAACCGGGTTCGGGCAAGCCGAACTCGCGGACCTTTCCATCATGATGGGTGAGGGACAGGCGGCCCTTGCGGACCGCGCGCGACAGAAAGAGATCGATCAGCGCCATATGGCACCGCCTAGTGCCTTAAATTCCCGCATACCAGTCATAATCGACGTGATCTTCCCAGTATCCGCCCTTGCCCAAACCTATGTTATCGAGACTTTGCACAGCATCGATCCGCATCAGATATTTGGCGTGTTTGTAGCCCAGCTGCCGCTCGACCCGCAGCCGCAAGGGCGCACCATGGCCGATGTCGAGCATCCGCCCGTTCATGCCCCAGGCCAGGATCGTCTGGGGATGGAAGGCGTCGATCAGGTCGAGTGATTCGTAATAGGGCTGCCCCCCGTACAGGTCGGCACAGGTGAAAACGACATAGCGGGCGCGGGTGCTGATGTCGGCGGCCTTCAGGATATTCCCGAGCATCGGCCCCATCCACTCGCCGATCGCGCTCCACCCCTCGACGCAGTCGTGGCGGGTGATCTGGCGGCGGGCGGGAAATTGGCCTATCTGGCGCAGCGACAGCGACAAGGGCTTCGCCACCAGTCCGCCGACGGTCAGCCGCCAGTCCTGAAACCGGTTGGCGGCCAGCGCGGCATATTCGGGCGTGCCCGGATTGCGCGTGCCGTTGGTACGGAAGATCGGCGACATCTGGTCGCGGCGATATTCGGGGGCGAGCGCGCCCCGGTCCATCAGCGCGCGTTGCAGCCCTTTCTGCATATCCTCGCCCGCGAACAGGATCTTGCGCGCGGTCGGTTGCTGGATGACCTTGTCGCAACCCGCCAGGAGCAGCCCGGCCCCGCCGGTCAGGATCGTACGACGCCGAATCATTCGGGCACCCTCCAGCGGCCGGTTATCATCGACCGCACTTCGTTGAGCGGCCCGGCCAGGATGACCAGCACCAGATGGACGATGATGAACAGCGCCAGCAACGTCGCGGTGATGAAGTGGATCGAGCGCGCCGATTGCCGCCCGCCTAGCAGGTCCAGCACCCAGGGCCAGGCGGCGTTCATGCCGGGCGACAGCGCGATCCCGGTCAGGATGGCGAGCGGCAGTGCGACGAACACCACGCCCACATAGCTCAGCTTCTGGAACAGATTATACGCCCGCGGATCGCGCGCGTCATGAAAGCGGAAGGCCAGATGCCGCCGGAAATCCGCCCAGACGGCACCGGGCCGCAGCTCGCGCCCCCGGATACGCAGGTCGCGCTGGAAATGCCGCGTGACGAGCCCGCCGATCATATAGGCGAGCAACCCGAAGCCCAGCACCAGCGCGAAGAACAGATGCCAGCGCCGCGAGATCGCCAGATTATAGCGCGCCGGAATGGTCAGCCAGGCGGGGAAATGCGGCAGGCTGGCCCAGGCGTGATCGAAATTGGCGCCATACTGCCCCCAATAGAGCCGGGGATGCGCGTTGGAGATGCCCAGCCCCGATCCCAGCAGGATCAGCACCGCGACCGCATTGACCCAGTGCCAGATGCGCGTCACCCATCCGTGGCGACGAATGACGGTTCCGGGGATAGCATTTCCGGCTCTTTCCGGCTCGGTCGGCGTTCCGGCTTCCATCCACATTCCCTTTCGGTGACCATCCATGATCGACAACTGGCATTTCTACGAACCCGTCAACGGTCATGGGCTGGCGCATGATCCCTTGAACGCGATCATCGCCCCGCGCCCGATCGGCTGGATCGGCAGCCGGTCGAGCGCGGGCGTCAACAATCTGGCACCCTACAGCTTTTTCAACGTCTTCAACTACCGCCCGCCGCTGATCGGCTTTTCGTCGCAGGGGTGGAAGGACTCGGTCGCCAACATCGCCGAGACGAAGGAGTTCACCTGGAACCTCGCCACCATGACGCTGGCCGAGGCGATGAACGCCAGCGCGGCGACCGTAGCGGCTGAGGTGGACGAGTTCGCGCTGGCGGGCGTGCGGGCCGAAGACGGGCGACTGGTCTCGGCCCCGCGCGTCGCCGACAGCCCCGTGTCGTTCGAATGTCGCCTGACCCAGCTGATCCGGCTGGAAACGAAGGAGGGGCGCGAACTCGACCAATGGCTGGTCATCGGCGAGGCGGTCGGCATCCATATCGCCGCCGACCTGATCGAAAACGGCATCTACCAGACCGCGCGCGCCCGCCCGATCCTGCGCGGCGGCGGCCCGGTCGATTATTTCGAGGTGACGGAGGCCGCACGATTCGAGATGCGGCGGCCGGACGCCTGACCGGCATCTGGAACTGGGGGCGACAAAGGATTGCCGCAAACGGTTACGGCTTTGTAACCCCCCGCTGTCATGATCGGGCCGATATTTGGAAAAGGCCCGTCATGTTAACCGAGCTTCGGGACCATCACGCCACGCTTGTCCGCTGGCTGGATGACCATCGCAACCTGTGCGACGCCGCGCAGACCGACTATCGGACCTTGCGCCATGTTCGGTGGCAGATCGCACAGGCCAGCCGCAAACGCCTGTCCTTCCTGGCCGCCACGGTCTTTCCGTTGGCCGAACGCCATGGCCATCTGAAGGCCGCCGCCGGACTGCTGACGCTTCGAAATGAGACGCCCGCCTATGGCCAGTTCCTGTCAGCCTTCGTTGCCCGCTGGCCGATGGAGGCGGTGATGGCCGATCTGGGTGGATATGTCCTGGCGGCCGAGGCCTATCGCCGCGATGCCGACAAGCGGCATTTCGCCGAGGAACGCCATCTGCGCATGTTGATCAGCGAGGTCGAATGGTTGCCGGGCGGCGTCCTTCCCCATTCAACCCAGGCCCCTGCCCTGCCGGCGCCCCCTGCCACGCCCTGATGTCGCGAATGGAAACCCGCAGCTGATCCATGTGTTGGTGCACCACAGGCGGAACGGCAGCGACTGATAACCGCCCGCCAACAAAGGAGGGTTTCCCATGAAATTGTTCGTCCCGCTCATCCTGATCGGCGCCCTGCCGCTCGCCGCGTGCGACCAGAAGACCGGCTCGACCACCGTGACCAGCAACGCCGCGACCGGCGAGGTGACGGAAACCCAGACGGGATCGGGCTCCGCCGTCGCCAAGCTGGAACCTGGCAAATGGGAAGTGAAGACGCAGGTGAGCGACCTGAAGATGGCGAACATGCCCAAGGGCGTCACCTCGACCCCGCCCGCCCAGACCAACAGCATCTGCCTGACCGCCGAACAGGCCGCCAAGGGCCCCGCCGAACTGCTGAAACAGGCCCAGTCCGACTGCACCGTCAAGAGCTCGACCTTCGAGGGCGGCAAGGTGGAGAGCGAACTGACCTGCAAGATGCCCGGCGACATGACCATGCACAGCAAGACCAAGGGCAGCTTCACCGCGACCAGCTTCGCCACCGATCAGGAGATGGAGATGGCCGGCGCGCATCCGATGTCGCAGAAGGTCCATACCGAGGGCCGCCGTATCGGCGCCTGCGACGACGCGAAGTGATCCACGGCCGGGTCGGGGGGCGACACCCCGGCCCGGCAGCGCATTCTCACCACCCCGTTAAACCTTGATTTAGATTGGTCCGTCACAAGGGCTTCCGAAGGGGAAGCATTTGATGACCGATTAGCATGACAGCCATATTCGTTGCGTTCGGACCTTTTCCGATCGTGCGATGACGATGCGGAACGGTCGGGGGGCCAGTCCGCCACTGATTCTTTGAATTGCGTGCCTGCTGCCGGTCCGGTGCCATTCGGGTACCTCGGGCCAATACGCGATCCCGACTATGTCGAAGGCTCCCCCGAATGCTGCTCGAATGGCTCGAAATGCGCGAGACGCTGGTGCGCTTCATGCACGAGCATCGAACCCTGTGCCATGCACCCAGACCCGATCCGGTCGCCCTCAGCCGAAACCGCTGGCTGTTGTCCAATGCCAGCCGCCGTCGTGCGGCCTGGATGATCCGCACGGCCGACGCCATCGCCGAAAGGCTGGCACACACGCCAGGTGGCGCGGCCTGGCCTGCGGTGCAGGCGGATATGCGTGTGTATCGCCGATACATATCCGAATTCGTGTCGCGCTGGCCGATCGACACGATCATCGGCGACTGGGACGGTTATCGCCGTGGCGTCGTCGAACTGCGCCCCGAAATCGCGCGTTGGCTTCGCAAGGAGGAATTTGCGATCCGTGCGCTGGCGGCCGAACTGGAAGCTGAGACCGTCACCCTTACAGTCATCGCCTGCCGGACATAGCCGGTTGGCGTCAGGCAAGGTGGGCTGCTTCCGGGCGCCGCGCCGCCCCGCCCCGCTCCACGCCGACCGCGCCGAAAGGGTTACGGAATGGCAACGACTTTCCCCTATGCGACGATGCATCATCGGAAGTGCCTGTCATACTGGCCGAATTTCAGAACCATGTCGCCGTGTCGATCGCGGCGATGGAGCAGCAGCGAGTGCTCTGCGAGGCTGCGCAGCCCGACCATCGCGCGCTGGCCCATGGCCGATGGCAACTCGCGAAGATCGGTCGGAGGCGGATGCAGTTCCTGATCGAACAGGTCATGCCGCTGGCCGAACGCCATGCCGGAACCAGCGGCGGTGCCGCCTTGCTCGCGCTCCGCGGCTCTTGGCCCGCTTTCGGCAAGACCATATCGGCCTTTCTCGCCCGCTGGCCCGCAGAGGCCATCGCCGCCAATTGGGAGGGCTATCGCCGGGAGGCCGCATCCTTCCGCCATGAGATCACGCAGCGGCTCCACCAGGAAGAAGAAGGCCTGCGCGACATGCTGGCCGAAATCGAACACCGGGCCGCAGCCGCAGCCTGATGCCGGGCTTCCGTCAGCCGGCATAACCCCGATAGAAGAACACCGCCGTCGTTACCGTCGTCAGCAGCAGCGTCCAGCCCCGGATCAATCCGGCGGGCAGCCTGCGCCCGATCAGCGCACCGCTCCAGCCACCGGCGATACCGCCCGCCAGCATCGGCAGGCACTGCGCCCAGGCGACCATGCCCGTCGCCACGAAGACCAGCGTTGCCGCCGCATTGGCGGTCGCCAGCATCAGCGTGCGCGGCGCGGCGAGCTGTGCCGGGTTCCGCCCCGAGAGCAGCCCCCAGGCGGCGGTCAGCATCATGCCGATGCCCCCGCCGAAATAGCCGCCATAGACACCCAGCACCGCCTGTGCGGCCATCAGTGCACGCGGACCCGGCCGGGCGATCCGCGCCAGCCAGTCCGAGGCGTGGCGCCCGCCCGCAATGGCGATGGTCGCGGTCAGCAGCAGCCAGGGCACGATCAGGTCGAAGGCGCGCGGCGGCGTCAGGAACAGCAGGACGCTGCCCAGCAGCGCGAAGACGAAGGTCAGCGCCGCCATCCGCCGCATCGACACGCCCATCACCGGCTCCAGCCCATGACGATAGGCCCAGACACTCGCCATCGCGGCGGGCTGGAGCGCGACATTGGAGGTGGCGTTGGCGACGGTCGAGGGCAGGCCCAGCGCGATCAGCGTCGGCATGGTCGCAAAACTGCCACCGCCCGCCAGCGCATTCATCGCGCCCCCGACAAAACCCCCGGCAGCGGCCAGTGCGAGAAAGGTCCAGTCCATCATCGGGGGGCATGCCCCTCCACCACCCGGCTGCGCCGTGCGGGACCATGCGAAGCATGGTGGAGGGGCATGCCCCCCGTCAACGCGGCGCCAGTCGCCGGATGTCGAGCACGTCCACCCCGGCCAGCATCACCGGCCCGAAGCGTCCATCGACCTCCGCGACGATACCCTCGGCGGTCGAACGCACCCGCGTCCAGGGAATTTCGCGCACCGCGATCCGGCGGCCCTGCAGTTTCAGTGCCGCGACCCGGCCGTCGGTCGCCACCGCCAGCGCGCCCTGTCCATCGGCACCGACCACGGCGCCCGCCACGGTAAAACCCGCCAGCGCCGCCTCGGCCGCAGCGGCGACATCCTCGGGCGAACCGACCCGGCGATCGCGGCGGCGGGTGGACAGCCAGGCGATGCCCGCCCCGCCCAGCACCACGCCCGCGCCCAGCCCGGCCAGCGCCCCGGTCGTCACCGTACCGACGAGCGGCAGGATCATCCGGCGTTGCCCGCCAGCGCGTCCAGCGTCGGGCGCAGGCCGGACAGGTCATAGCCCGCTCCTTCGGCCTGCATCACGATCAGGGTCGGGTTGCGCCCAGCCTTGGCCGCCGCCAGCGCCCACAGATTGCAGCTGCGCGTGCCCGACCGGCAATAGGCCAGCACCGGCCCCTTGGCCTCGACCAGCGCCTGGGTCATCTGGTCGACCATCTCGTGGCTGAACCCGCCGGGCGTCACGGGGATGGCGGTATAGGCCAGTCCCTGATCCTCGGCCGCGGCACGAATCGAGTCGCCGGTCGGCTGGCCGGGCTCCTCGCCATCGGGACGGTTGTTGACGATGGCGGCATAGCCCGCCGCCTTGATCGCGGCGACGTCCTCGGGCCGGATCTGGGGAGCGACGGCGACGCTTTCGTTGATGGGGCGGATCATGCGGTTCACCTATTCAATGGGCCGTTTCACCGCAACCGGTGGCGGGCCTGCTTTGTCGGAAAAGACGCATCAGTTTCGTATCGGCTCCGCCGCGCGGCGGAACATACGGCCCCGCGCCACGTCTGGCTGTCGTCCCCCCGTTGTTCCAGGAGCCGTCCCCATGCCGCTGATCGATCGCCGTCAGGGCCTGTGGAGCCTGGCCGCCCTGGGCGTGGCCTCCGCCCTTCCCCTCGCCTGGGCGCGCCGGGCGCAGGCGGCGGCTCCGCAGCGCGGCGTGCTGGCGGTCGTCGAAAAGGGCACCGGCGGCGTCGTCTTCTACCGCGTGCCCGATGGCGAGCGGCTGGGCCAGGTGCCGCTGGGCACGCAGCCGCACGAGATGGTCGCCGATGCGGGCGGCCGCTTCGCCTATGTCGGCTGGTACGGCGTGAAGGGCTGGCAGTATGGCGGCGAGGGCGGGCATCAGCTTTGGGTGATCGACCTGGAGGGGCGCAAGCTGGCGCGCGCCATCGACCTGTCGCCGCACCGCCGCTGGCACGGGATGCGGATGGACGCGAAGGGCCGCCTCTATGCCCTGTCCGAGACCGACAGCCTGCTCGCCCGCTTCGACACGCCGGCCAGTGCCGACAGCCCCGACCGGATGATCCCGGTCGGCGGCGCGCGCAGCCATTATTTCGTGGTGAAGGCCGATGGCAGCCGCGCCTATGTCGCCGACACGATGAGCGGCACCGTCATCATGGTCGACCCCGACGATGCCAGCTTCGCGCCGGTCAAGCAGCATATCGGCCAGGCGCCCGAGGGCCTGGCGCTCAGCCCCGACGAGCGGACGCTCTATGTCATCGACCGCCCGGCGGGGGTGCTCCACGCACTCGACGCGGTGACTCTGCGCCCGCGTGCCCGCACCACCCTGCGCGGCGAGGCGGTGCGGGTGGTCGTGCAGGCGGACGGCCGGTTGATCGTGTCGAACACCGCCGACAAGAGCCTGACCCGCCATTCCCCCGCCACCCTGGCCGAGGAAGCGCGCCTGAAGCTCCCCGCCGCCGCGCCGGGGTTGAACCTGCCCGCCGGAGGATCGATCCTGTACGCCGCGCTGGAGAATAACCGGATCGCCATCGTCGATCTGGCGGCGTGGACAATCACCGGCGGCTTCGCGACCGGCGACGCGCCCGACACCGCCGTCCTTCTGTAATGGCACCGACCCTTTGCCTTGGCCCCGCTTTCCGGTAGCGGTAGCGCGATGGCTGCCAAAATCTCCTGTGATGTTGCGATCATTGGCGCAGGCCTGGCCGGTGGGCTGATCGCGCTCGCGCTGAAAGCCCGCCACCCCTCGCTCGACGTCCGGCTGGTCGATGCGGGCGAGACGATCGGCGGCAACCACCTCTGGTCCTTTTTCGGCAGCGACGTGGCCAAGCGCGACCGCTGGATCGTCGAGCGGCTCGTCGCGCATGGCTGGCGCGGTTACGATGTCGCCTTCCCGGCGCATTCGCGCACCCTGAACCAGACCTATTATTCGATCGAGAGCCACCGCCTCGACGCCGAGGTGCGCCGGGTCCTGCCGCCGCACGCCCTGGTGCTGGGGCGCAAGGTGCTGGCGGTCTCGGCCACCGCCGCCGTCTTCGCCGATGGCGACCGGGTGGAGGCAACGGGCGTGATCGATGCGCGCGGCGCGGGCGACCTGTCCTCGCTGTCCTGCGGCTGGCAGAAATTCGTCGGGCAGGAGTTGAAGCTCGCCCGCCCGCACGGAGTCGAGCGGCCGGTGGTGATGGACGCCACCGTCAAGCAGCTCGACGGCTATCGCTTCGTCTATACCCTGCCCTTCGCCGAGGACCGGATCTTCGTCGAGGACACTTATTACTCCACCTCCGCCGAGCTGAACCGCCGCGCCATCGTCCAGCGGATCGAGCGTTACGCCGACAGCCGCGACTGGGTGGGGGCCGAGGTGGTGCGCGAGGAGGCGGGCGTGCTGCCGGTCGCGATGGGCGGTGATTTCGACGGCTATTGGCGCAGCGGCGGGGCCAAGACGCCCAAGGCCGGGATGCGCGCCGGGCTGTTCCATCCGACCACCGGCTATTCGCTGCCCGATGCGATCCGCATGGCGGCGATGCTGGCCGAGCGGCGCGATTTTGCGGGCGCCGACCTGCACGACGCGACCTATCGCATGGCGCGCGACGCCTGGGACGCGCGCGGCTTTTACCGTATGCTCGACACGATGTTGTTCAAGGCCGCCGAGCCGGATGAGCGATACCGCGTTCTCGAGCGTTTCTATCGACTTCCGCCCGACCTGATCGGGCGCTTCTATGCGGGGCAATCGACCATGGCCGACAAGGCACGAGTTTTGACCGGACGGCCGCCGGTGCCGATCCTGCGCGCCATCGCGGCCCTGAGAGGCCAGTCCGGGGGCCGGGCATGAAGAGCGCGGTCGTCATCGGATCGGGCTTCGGCGGGCTAGCGCTGGCCATCCGCCTGCAATCGGCGGGCGTGCAGACGACCATCGTCGAGGCGCGCGACAAGCCGGGCGGCCGCGCCTATTACTGGGAGCGCGACGGCTTCACCTTCGACGCCGGTCCGACGGTCATCACCGATCCGGCCTGTCTGGAGGAGCTGTGGGCGCTGACCGGCCGGTCGATGTCGGAGGATGTAAAGCTCGATCCGGTCAGCCCCTTCTACCGGCTCAACTGGGTCGACGGCACCAATTTCGATTACAGCAACGACGACACCCAGCTTCGCTCGGAAATCGCCAAACTGAACCCCGACGATATCGCCGGATACGGCAAGTTCCTCGACTATGCCGAGGGGGTGTACCGCGAAGGCTATGAGAAGCTCGGCCATGTCGCGTTTCTCGACTTCGCTTCGATGGTGAAGGCCGCACCTGCGCTGGCGAAATACCAGGCGTGGAACTCGGTCTATGCCATGGTGTCGAAGTTCGTGAAGTCGGAGAAGCTGCGCGAGGCCTTGTCCTTCCACACGCTGCTCGTCGGCGGCAATCCGATGACGACCAGCGCCATCTATGCGCTGATCCACAAGCTGGAGCGCGACGGCGGCGTCTGGTTCGCGCGCGGTGGCACCAACCGCCTCGTCGCGGGCATGGTCGCGCAGTTCGAGCGGATCGGCGGCGTCATCCGCCTCGGCGATCCCGTCACGCGGATCGAGACGCTGGGCGACCGCGCGACCGGCGTCGTGACCAAGAGCGGCCTGACCATCCCGGCCGATGCCGTCGCGACCAATGCCGACATCATGCACAGCTACCGCGACCTGCTGTCCGACAACCGCTCGGCGCGGCGCACGGTCAACCGGCTGGAGCGCAAGCGCTACTCGCCGTCGCTGTTCGTCGTCCATTTCGGCATCAAGGGCGCCTGGCCGGGCATCCCGCACCACATGATCCTGTTCGGCCCGCGCTATAAGGGCCTGCTGACCGATATCTACGACACCGGCGTGCTGTCGGAGGATTTCTCGCTCTATCTCCACCACCCGACCGTCACCGATCCCAGCCTCGCGCCCGAAGGCCACTCGACCTTCTATGCGCTGGCCCCGGTGCCGCACATGGGCAAGTTCCCGATGAACTGGGACGAGGTCGGGCCGATCCTGGAAAAGCGCATCTTGGACGAGGTGGGCCGTCGCCTGATCCCCGATATCCATGAGCGGATCGTGACCAAGTTCCACTACGCCCCGGCCGACTTCGCGACCGACCTTAACGCGCATATGGGTTCGGCCTTCTCGCTGGAGCCGATCCTGACCCAGAGCGCCTATTTCCGGGTCCACAACCGCGACGATTCGATTCCGAACCTGTATTTCGTCGGCGCGGGCACGCATCCGGGCGCGGGCATTCCAGGCGTGGTCGGCAGCGCCAAGGCGACCGCCGCACTGATGCTGGAGCGGAAGTAAGGCTTATAGCCCCACCCCCCGTTCAGCCTGAGCGAAGTCGAAGGCCACGCCATGGGACGCGAGGCCAAGTTGTCGCTTGGCATTCGACTTCGCTCAAGCCGAACGGCCGATAAATTTAGCCTTCTCGCTAATTAGCTTCCATGCTAAACAGTGCGCATGGACCCGGTGTTCGAAGCCCTCGCCCACCCCACACGTCGCCGCATCCTAGAGATGCTGCGCAACGGCGGCATGTCGGCGGGCTCTATCGCCGACGCTTTCGACGTGTCGCGTCCCACCATGTCCGCGCATTTCGCCAAGCTGAAAGCCGCCGGGCTGATCCAGGCCGAGCCGCAGGGCACCACCATTTTCTACACGCTGAACCTGTCGATGCTGGAGCAGGTGGTGATGGGGTTCATGTCCCGTCTCGGCGTCGGTGAGGAGAAGGAGGCACCGTCATGTCGATCCGTCCGCTGATCGTCGCATCCGCCATGGTGGCGAGCGGTATGGCCCTGGTGTCCGCCATCGCCCTTACCCGGTTGCCGCCGGGCACGATGCTGCCGACGCACTGGAATGCGGCGGGTCAGGCGGACGGTTTCGCCGAGGCGGGCTATGCGCTGTTCCTGCCGGTCGTGATGACCGTGGCGGTGTCCGCGATGATGGCGGCGCTGCCCAGGATCGAGCCGCTCCAGACGAATCTGGAAGGCAGCGCACCGCTATTCCGTGCCGCCTGGGCGGGGATATTGGCGCTGTTCGTCGGGGTCGAGGCGATGGTCGCCGGCCCCGCCTTCGGCTGGACGCCCCCGGGCAGCCTGATGCTGGTCGGGCTGGGCTTTTTCCTGATCGCGATCGGCAACACCCTGCCCAAGTCGCGGCCGGGTTTCTTCGTCGGCATCCGCACGCCATGGGCGATCATGGACACCGACAATTGGATCGCCACGCACCGCTTCGGCGGCTGGCTGTTCGCAGGCACGGGGCTGGGGATCGTCATCGTCGCGCTGCTGCCGATGAGCGCCGAGCAGCGCGGCGGGATCGTAACGACCGCCCTCCTGTCCGCCGCCCTGACGCCGGTGGCCTTTTCCTACTTCCGCTGGCGGGTGACGCGCTCGCGCTGATCTCTGGTTTCAAGGGGCTTTCCGATGTCGTTGACCGCGCTGCTCTCCGCCATGATCGCCGCCGCCACGCCGATGGCCGACCGGGACGTCGCCGCGCCTGGCCCGCAGGGGCCGCTGAAAGGCAGCTGGACCGGGCCGGAAGGCGCCAAGGTGCCGGTCGTGCTGATGATCCCCGGATCGGGACCGACCGACCGCGACGGCAACAGCCCGCGCGGGCTGAAGGCCGCGTCGCTGCGCCTGCTCGCCGAAGGACTGGCGGCCAGGGGCATTGCCAGCGTGCGGATCGACAAGCGGGGCATGTTCGCCAGCGCGGGCGCGATCGCCGATGCCAACAAGGTCACGATCGACGATTATGCCGCCGACACCCGGTCCTGGATCGCCGCGATCCGCGCGAAGACCGGCGCGCCCTGCGTGTGGGTCTTGGGGCATAGCGAGGGCGGGCTGGTCGCGCTGGACACCGCCGCCGCCGGACCGGCGGGCCTGTGCGGCGTCATCGCCATTTCCACCCCCGGACGGCCTTTGGGTGAGGTGATGCGGGCGCAATTCCACGCCAATCCGGCCAATGCGCCCCTCCTGCCCGATGCCGACCGCGCGATCGATGCGCTGGAGGCCGGGCGGACCATCCCCGCCGCCAGCCTGACGCCGCCGCTGTCGATGATCTACGCCGACGCGGTCCAGCCCTTCCTCATCAACAGCTTTGCCAAGGACCCCGCGAAGCTGGCGGCGGCGACCACAAAGCCGCTGCTGATCGTGCAGGGTGAAGCCGACCTTCAAGTCACGGTCGAGGACGCGAAAATCCTGAAGGCCGCCCAGCCCAAGGCGACGCTGGTGCTGCTGCCCAAGGTCAGTCATGTGCTGAAGACCGTGGAGGGCGACAGCCGGGGCGCGAACCTGGCGACCTATGCCGATCCGAACCTGCCGATCGCGCCGGGCGTGGTGACGGCGGTGGCGGATTTCATCACGAGCCATCCCGCGCAATAAAGTCCGGTTCGGCCACAAAGCCGACACGATTACACCCGATCGTTACCCGGTCGTCACGACACCGGGAGAGTTCACGATGCGCCGTCTTGCCTGCCTGTTCATGGCCACCCTGACGGCGGCCACGTCGCCGCCATCGGAGCGGGTGATCGCACCGGATGGCCTTGTGTCAGTGACGATCAACGGCGTCGCGCGCTCGGTACGGATTGATCCGGGCGTGCCAGCAATGCCGATCATCACCAAGGAATTTGCAGAAGCCGCCAGCATGAAGCCAGGCATGTTCGGTTTCATGATGGGTTTTGGACCTAAAGTGATGATCGCCGGAAGAACCGCCGTGGCGCGGGTCGCGTTCGGCGGCGCAAAGCCCGCCAAACAACGGATCGGCTTTACTGAAAAGCCCTATGCTGCGGGTTTTGCGGGGGTTTTCGGTCCCGGTAGCGTGCCTGATCCGATTGTCCGCTTCCGCCTGCGCGACGCGGTTGCGGGCGAACGGATCACGGCATTCCCGATGGTGGACCAGGGCGACCTGTTCGGCGGCTGGGCTGAGCGATTCGCGATCATCATGGTCGAGGGCCAGCCGATGCGCGTCCGCTTCGATCCCCACCATCCGCGGACCCTTGCCAATGCGGGCGCAGCGGTGCGACTGGCGCGGGCCTATGGCGGTACGCTGTCGGGGGCGACCAGCCCGACCGAAATCGCATTCGGCATCCAACGCCCCATCCGTACCATGACGTTGACGGCACCCTTCGCGGTCGGACCACTGACCATCGCGACGCTGGGCGTACGCACGGTCGATCATGGCAGCACCGAGACGATCGCCGACGCCGACCAACATGCCGATCCCAATGAGGTTGTCGTGACTGGCAAGGGCAAGCACGACATCAACCGCGACCGACTGGCGATCGGCGCGGACCAGTTGAACCGCTGCTCGTCGATCGTGTTCGACAAGCCCGCAAGGCAGGTGCGGTTGAGCTGTCTCTGATCTTCCTCCCCTGCAAGGGGAGGAGGACCAGCGCAGCTGGTGGAGGGGTGTCACCCTCTCGATAGCGCGACACCCCTCCGTCAGACCTGCGGTCTGCCACCTCCCCTTGCAGGGGAGGAATATTCAGGCGAGCAAAGCGTCTTCCTCGGCCTGTTCGACCTCGGCGGCCTGGCGTGCCCACATTTCGGTGTAGAGTCCGCCCTTGGCCAGCAGCTCGCCATGCGTGCCGCGCTCGGCCACGCGGCCACCGTCGAGGACGACGATCTGGTCGGCATGGACCACGGTCGACAGGCGGTGCGCGATGACGAGCGTGGTGCGCCCGCGCTCGATCGCCTGCAGCGTCGCCAGGATGTCCGCCTCGGTCCGGCTGTCGAGCGCGCTGGTCGCCTCGTCCAGGATCAGGATGGGCGGGTTCTTGAGCAGCGTGCGCGCGATCGCCACGCGCTGCTTCTCGCCGCCCGACAGTTTCAGGCCGCGCTCACCGACCCGCGTCGCATAGCCCTGCGGCTGGCGTTCGATGAAGTCGGCGATGGCCGCGCCCTTGGCGGCGCGCTCGACGTCGTTCTGGTCGGCCCCCTCGCGGCCATAGGCGATGTTGTAGCCGATCGTCTCGTTGAACAGCACCGTGTCCTGGGGCACGATCCCGATCGCGGCCCGCAAACTGTCCTGCGCCACCGCCGACACCGGCTGGCCGTCGATGGTGATCGCGCCCGAGTTCACATCGTAGAAGCGATAGAGCAGCCGCGCGAGCGTCGACTTGCCCGCGCCCGATGGCCCCACGACGGCGCAGGTCGTGCCCGCAGGTATGTCGAGGGTCAGCCCCTTCAATATGGTACGCTCGGGGTCGTAACCGAACACCACATCGTCGAAACGGACATGCCCGCCGGTGACGCGCAAAGTCGGCGCGCCAGGCGTGTCGACGACTTCGGCGGGCGTATCGATCAGGTCGAACATCGCGCCCATGTCGATCACCCCCTGACGGATGGTGCGATAGACCATGCCGAGCAGGTCGAGCGGCCGGAACAGCTGGGACAACAAGGTCGACACCAGCACCACGTCACCCGGCGAGGCCGTGCCTCGGCTCCATTCGCGTACGACCCAGGCCATGGCGAAACCCAGCATCAGGCTGGTGATCGCCGCCTGCCCGACGTTCAGCCAGGCGAGCGAGTTTTCCGATTTGGTCGCGGCGCGCGCATAGGCGGCGACGCCGGTTTCGTAGCGCCGCGCCTCGCGCTCCTCGGCGTTGAAATACTTCACCGTCTCGAAATTCAGCAGCGAGTCGACCGCATGCGCCACCGCGCCGGTGTCGAGATCGTTCATCCGGTTGCGCAGCGCGTTGCGCCAATCGGTCACCTTGCGGGTGAAACCGATATACAGCACCACCATCGCGATCGTGGTCACGACCAGCACGGGGCCGAAGCTGCGCCCGAAAATGGTCAGCACCAGCGCCAGCTCCAGTACCGTCGGCGCGATGTTGAAGAGCAGGAAGTAGAGCATCGTGTCGATGCTCTTCGTCCCGCGCTCGACGACCTTGGTCACCGCGCCCGTCCGCCGCTCCAGGTGGAAGCGCAGCGACAGCCGGTGGAGATGGCGGAACACATCCGCCGACAGTCGCCGTGTCGCGTCCTGCCCGACCATCTCGAACACCGCGTTGCGCAGATTGTCGAACAGCGTCGTCGCGAACCGGGCGCCCGCATAGCCGACGACCAGCAGGATCACGAGCGTCACCGCGCTCCGATCGTTCGCCGCCATCCGGTCGACCGCATATTTGAACGTATAGGCGGCCCCCAATACCTGGACGAGCTTGGACAGGATGACGAGCGCCATCGCCGCCACGATCCGCACACGCAAGCCGGGCTCTCCAGCGGGCCAGAGATAGGGGAGGAAACGGCGGAGCGTCGGGAGCAGCGGCCGGTCGGCCGTCCCAGCGGTGGGATCTATCGGGGGCATGTCTTTCCCATGTCGGGGAAGTACGCGGCAAGTTCAATGGGGGGATGGTTTGGGGCTGACCATCGAATGCGTGGCCTGTGGCCTACCCTCCCCCAACCCCTCCCGCCTGCGGGAGGGGAGTTTTACAGGAATGCCATTACCAGCCCTTGATAAACATTGACCGATCACCTCTAGCCGCTCCCCTCCCGCAGGCGGGAGGGGATGGGGGAGGGCTTCGCCACCCAGCCACGTCGCCCGTGGCAAGGCCCCACCCCAAACCCCTCCCCCCTGCCGGAGGGGCTTCCGATCTACTTCAACCCGGTCACGAACTCCGCGCCATGCTTTACCTGCGCGGTCGATCCCTTCAGCGTGTCGCCGATCGGCTCGGCGCGACCGCCCAGGCAGGGGCTGAGGAAATTCTCCGCCACCGCGTTGAAGGCGATGTTGTTCGCCGGCCGGGCAAAGCCATGCCCCTCGTCCGGGAACACGACATAGGTGACGGGGATGGACTTGGCCGCCATCGCCTCGACGATCTGGTCGCTCTCGGCCACGTTGACGCGGGGGTCGTTCGCGCCCTGCCCGATCAGCAGCGGCTTCTTGATCCGGTCGACAAAGGTCAGCGGCGAACGCTCCTTGAGCAACGCGCGGCCCTCCTCGGTCGTGGGGTCGCCCATCCGCTTGTAGAATTGCTGCTTGCCCGCCTCCCAATAAGGCGGGATCGTCTTGAGCAGGGTGAACAGGTTGGACGGCCCGACGATGTCGACGCCGCAGGCAAAGGTATCGGGGGTGAAGGTCAGGCCCGCCAGCGTCGCATAGCCGCCGTAAGAGCCGCCCATGATCGCCACCTTGTCGCGGGACGTCACACCCTGCTTGACCGCCCAGTCGACCGCGTCGATCAGGTCGTCATGCATCTTGCGGCCCCATTGCAGGTCGCCCGCCGAGATGAACTTCTTCCCGAACCCGGTCGATCCGCGATAATTGACCGACAGCACCGCATAGCCGCGATTGGCGAGCCACTGGTGATAGCCGTTATAGCCATAGCCGTCGCGCGCCCAAGGGCCGCCATGGACGAACAGCACCATCGGCACCGGCCCGGTCGCGCCCTTCGGCCGGGTGAGATAGGACACTAGGCTCAGCCCGTCGCGCGCCGGGATCTCCACCGCCTCCATCGGGACCAAGGGCGCATCGGCCAGCTCGGGACGGCTGACGTAAAGCTGCTTCAGCGCCTTCGCCTTGCGGTCGTACAGCCAGGTCGAGGCGGGTGCGGTGACCGGATCGAAGGTGACGAGCCATTTGTCGTCGGCATCGGTGCGCGACCCGATCGAGAACTCGCCCTTGTTCTGCGCCTTCAGGAAAGCGAGGTCGGCCTTCACCGCATCGCCCACCGGCACATATTCGTTCTTCAGATAGTCGACGGCATAGGCCTCGACCCGGCCGGTGCGGGGATTGAACAACCCGCTGTCGACATCGGCCTTGGGGCTTTCGCCCACCACCGTCATCTTGCCGGTCGCCATGTCCTGCGCCATCAGCGCGGCGGTGTTCCGGTTGCGGCTGTCGATCCAGTAGAGCGTCTTGCCGTCGACGGTGAACCCCATCGGCGCGGTGGTCAGCGAGTCGTCCAGGCCGAACTGCACCACCGGCTGTGCCTCGACCGTCGTGCCGTTGACGCGGTAATAGTCCGATCCGCCATCGGGCCGCGCCTTCGACGCCAGCCGCAGCTTCAACTGGTCGTCGGCGACGAACCCGGCATAGCCGTCATTCTGCATCACCTTGGTCAGCGCGCCGGTGGTCAGGTTCAGGTCATAGACGTCGTGCCAGCGCGGATCGCGATTGTTGACGCCGACCAGGATATGGTCGCGGATCGTCTCGCTGGTACCGACGATCTGGACACGGGTCTTTTCGAACGGGGTCAGCGCCTTTTGCTCGCCGGTCGCGACATTGACGCCGTAGAGCAGGAAGTTCTCGTCGCCGCCCTTGTCGTTGACGAACAGGATCGATTTGGAATCGGGCGACCAGAAGGCCTGGCGGATCGGCCGCGTCTTCTCCGCGGTCAGGGGACGCGCCTGGTCGGGCGTGGCGATGGGCGCGACCCAGACGTTCAACACGCCGTCGCGCGGTGCGATGAAGCTGATCCATTTCCCGTCGGGCGACAATTTCCCGCCGACCTTGGTCGGGTTGCCGAACAGCTTGGCGCGCGGGATCAGCGGCACGTCCGCCGCCATGGTCGCCTGCGCCGTCATCATCGCCACACCCGCCGCCAGCAGAGCCTTGAATAGCATCTCATGTCCCCCTCATGAACTGTGTTGCATGAGCATGTCACCTAAGGATGGATGCGACAAGGGGAAATGCGGAACACCGGGCACGCACCGACGTTGAATGTCGCAGGGAGGCGGTTGTATGGAACCGATTTTCTACGTGATGGCGATCCTGGGCTGTGGCGACGGCAGCATCGATTGCACCGAGGCGAGGATGGTCCCCGCCCGCTATGCGACGATGGCCCAGTGCCGTGCCGACCTGGCGAATCGCATCGCCGCCAATACCGACGTGCCCTATCCGGTGATCGGCGCGGATTGCCGCCGCATGGGCGCGCAGATGGCGAAGGCCGGGCGTAAGCCGACGCGGGGGTAATGCCCTACCCTCCATATCACCGCCCGTTCAGCCTGAGCGAAGTCGAAGGCCAAGGGAATCCGGGTGTCACAAGGCCCACTTAGCGATGTTTTAGCGTGGCCTTCGACTTCGCTCAGGCTGAACGGAGGTCGGAGAGTATCAGCGCGGCCGCGTCCATAGCGTCGGATCGCGCGGCACGATCCGCATCCTGTCCCGCCGCGCCGCCTGCAAACTGGCGCGGGTCATGAAGCCCAGCTTTTCCAGCTTGCCGGTGCCGACCCGCGAGTCCCAGGCGCGCCGCCCCCGCTTGGCGACCTTGCGCCCGATCGCGCCATAGATCGCCGCCGCCGACAGCACCGCCCAGGCCGAGCGATAGGACAGAGCGGGCGTCCCCATCCGCGCGCTCGCCTCGAACCGGGCGGCCTGGTCGGTCAGCCTCCGCGCCAGCGCGCTCAGGCCCGGCCGGTGCGAGGGGGCCATGATCGCGTCGGGCGCGATGCTCTTATAGGCGAGCCACTCGCGCGGCAGATAATGCCGCCCCACGCCCGCATCCTCGGCGATGTCGCGCGCGATATTGGCGAGCTGGAACGCCATCCCCAGATCGCAGGCGCGGTCGAGCACCGCCTCGTCATCCGGCGCGACGCCCATCGTCGCCGCCATCATGCAGCCGACGACGCCCGCGACATGATAGCAATAGCGATAGAGATCGTCCTCGGTCTCGGGCCGCCAGTCCTGGGCATCCAGCGCGAACCCGGCGATCAGGTCGCGCGGCCAGCGATGCGGCATCCCTGTCTCGGCGACGACGACGCGCAGCGCGTCGAAAGCGGGGTCGCCGACCACCCGGCCCGCCAGCGCTGCCTCGGTCTTCTCGGTCAGCTCGGCCAGCCGCACGGGCGCATCGGCGACGCGGGACATGCCATGGCCGTGATCCTGCCCGTCGGCGATATCGTCGCAGCGGCGACACCAGGCATAGAGCAGCCAGGCGCGCGCGCGCGTTTCGGGATCGAACAACAGGCTCGCCGCCGCGAAGCTCTTCGAGCCCTTGGCGATCGAGTCCCGCGCCGCCGCGACCAGTGCCGCCCGTTCGGCCTGGGCGGCGGGGTCGCTCACAGGTCGTCCGCGTTCATGCGCACGATCGGCTGGGTCGGCACATGCGCACCCATCCGGTCGAGCAGGCCGTCCAGCGTGGTGTCGACGATCAGCAGTTCGCGGTGCTGCGGCCGCAGGAAACCGACCTCGCCCATCTTGTCCCAGAAGGCGACGAGATGATCGTAATAGCCGCCGGTATTGAGCAGCCCGACCGGATCGGCATGATAACCCAGCTGCGCCCAGCTCAGCGCCTCCCACAGCTCGTCCATCGTGCCGGTGCCGCCCGCAATGGTGATGAAACCGTCCGACAGGTCGGTGAACGCCTTTTTCCGCTCGTGCATGCCGGGCACGACATGCAGCTCGGTCAGGCCGCGATGCGCGACCTCAGCATCGACCAGCGCCTGCGGGATGATGCCGATCACCTCGCCACCCGCCGCCAGCGCCGCATCCGCCACCGCGCCCATCAGGCCCAGCCGCCCGCCGCCATAGACGACGCCGATCCCCCGCTCCGCGAGCCCACGCCCGACGTCCCGGGCGGTCCCGATATATTGGGGGTCGGAGGGGGTCGCCGACCCGCAGTAAATGGCCAATCGCTTCATGGAAGAAGCGCTAGGCCATGGGGCCGGGCGGGACAAGCGGGGTTGCGGCCTGTCGAGCGACGAGGCGCGATGCGAAGCGCCTTTTTCCTACAGCATCCCGATATCGCGCAGCCATTGCGCGACCTGTCCCGGCCATTCGCGCGTGACCGGAGCGTCGGTCGGCCGCATCCCGAACGCATGACCGCCCTTGGCGTAAAGGCGCATGTCGACCGGCACCCCGGCATCGTTCAGTGCCAGCGCATAGGCCATGGGCTGGCGGATATTGTCGGTGGGATCGTTCATCGCATGAATGATGAGCGTCGGCGGCGCCTTCGGGCTGATCTTCACCCAGGGCCGCAGCTCTAGGCTGTTACGCCCCTTACTGTCGTCCAGCATCCGCGCGGTATAGGCGATGATGGCGAAGTCGGGGCGCGGGGACAGCCGGTCGGCGGCATCCCGCAGCGGATAGGTACGCGCGTCCGTATTGCACATGTTCGCGACGAGATAGGCCCCGGCCGAAAAGCCGATCACGCCGATCCTGTGCGGATCGATGCCATAGGCGGAGGCCCGTTCGCGCAGCAATCCCATGGCACGCTGCGCATCCTCCAGGCCGAGCAGCCTTTCGGGCCGCTGCTGCCGGCCATCGACCCTAGGCCAGACCTGCGGCGTCCGATATTTCAGCATGACGCAGGTCATGCCCTGTCGCATCACCCAGTCGCAGATTTCGGTGCCTTCCAGATCGGTCGCCACCACCTCGAATCCCCCGCCGGGCAAGACCAGCATGGCAGTCCCGTTGTTGCGCCCGATCGGGCGATAGACGGTCATGGTCGGACGCGTCACATAGCTTGCCCAATGCCATAACCGGCCGCCGACCACCCGAGTCCCGTTGCCCGTCGCTTCGGGATGATCGCCGCTGTCGGGCTTGGCGAGCGGGACATTGGCGGGCCAGAGCGGTATCTGCGTGCCGCCATCGGTCGGCTGCCAAACGCCTTCGCGCTCCACCTTCGGCACCGTGACCGTTTTTTCGCTCTGACCGGGCGCGTTTCCGGCCAGCCCCATCATCAAAAGGGGGGCGATCAATCCGAACCGCGTCAAATCCTCATCTCCTCCGCAGGCGTGGATGCCGCAAGACGGCTCATGCCGCCGCATCACGGGAGACTTTGCTATCGGCGGGATAGGGCGCCGACAAAGCATGTTTGATCGGGGCCGATCGGAATTTATCTCATGACGGCGCGCATGAAAAAGGGCGGCACGGACATGCCGTACCGTCCCTTTTGGACACGGGTTGCGTGGCTTACTTGCCGCGCAGCGTGTTCAGCAGCGCAAGACCCACGACGCCGCCCAGCGCGGCCGAGGCGAAGGGACGATCCTTCACGAACTGGCGCGCCTGGTCGATCAGCGGGCGGACCGTCTGGTCGACGCTGGTCTTGGCATCGCCGAACGCCTTCTGCGTCTTGCCGCTCAGCTGTTCGCCCTTGCCCTCGGCTTCCATCGACTTGTCGCCCAGCATGGCGCCCATGCCCTGCTTAACCTTGCCGCCGAAGTCGGTGGCCGCACCATTCATCGTGTCGGTGTTCATCGAACATCTCCTCATTCGCTTCGGGATGATGGAGGGTCAAAACCCGGAAGGCCGCCAATGTTTCCTGGTATCTTTGCACTATTCGACCAACCGATACGCACAGTGGCACCATCGACTACGCGCTTGAATCGCAAGCGTTATGATTTTTCGACTTGGCGGGCGATCGACGGTATGATCCCGGGCTTGCCCAACGGCCTTGAGGTCTGCGATGCGAAACGCGATAGTGATGGGTGTCGTCCTGATCCTCGTCGGCGCTGGCGCCCTTTTCTATGGCAGGCAACCCGTCGAACAGCCCGGCGCGACATCCGCGCCCGTCCTCGTCGTTCGACGCGATCCGGCAATACCGACGCCGATACCTAGCCCACCGAAAGTCGCCCCGGTCACGCCCGTTACCCCGCCCGCCGATGCGACTTCTCCGATGCCGCAGCAGCGCCCCCTGCCCGACGATGGCCCGCCGCCGGTCGACATGCTCAGCGGTCCAACCGAAAGCATGCGCCAAAGGCTGGCCTATGAACGGCGCAAGAACGACCAGGCGGCCCGGTCGGAGGCGGTCCTGCAGACCAGCTACGACCGGCTGAAAGGTATCGGCTCGGCGGGACGCAAGATCGATATCATTTGCGGCCTTTCGGTCTGTCAGGTTTCGGGCAGCATCGCGAGCATGCCCGGCGGCAGCATGAGCGACGTCATGGAGGCCGTTCAGTCCGAGGCGCTGATGCGGGACATGGCGGCGCAAGGCTATGAACTTGAAGGGTCGACCTTCGGCCCCGGCGCTGCGGGACGCCCGATGTTCGTGACCTATTACAAGCGGATCGCGCCCAAACCATCCAGTTGAACCACCCCCGCCCTTTCCCCACCCCCGCAGCCTCGCTACATGCACGGCGATGGTCGCCGACCCCCTTGCCAAGCTCCACGAAGTTTTCGGGTACAACCAGTTCCGGGGTGTCCAGGAACAGGTGGTCGACCGCGTGCTCGCGCGGCAGCGGACGCTGGCGGTCATGCCGACGGGTGCTGGCAAGTCGCTCTGCTACCAGTTGCCCGCCGTGATGATGGACGGGTGCTGCGTCGTGGTCAGCCCGCTGATTGCTTTGATGCACGACCAACTGCGCGCCGCCGAGGCGGTCGGCATTCGCGCCGCCACCCTGACCAGCGTCGACCAGAACCGCGCCGAGACCGTCGCGCGCTTCCGCGACGGGCAGCTCGACCTGCTCTATGTCGCGCCCGAGCGCGCGTCGTCGGGGCATTTCCGCGAGTTGCTCGGCTCCGCGCCGCTCAGCCTGTTCGCGATCGACGAAGCGCACTGCGTCAGCGAATGGGGGCATGACTTCCGCCCCGACTATCGCCTGCTCGAACCGCTGATGGACGCCTTTCCAGAGGTGCCCCGGCTCGCGCTGACCGCGACCGCCGATGCGCATACCCGCGCCGACATCGCCAAGCAGCTGGGCATCCCGACCGAGGGCATGATCGTCTCGGGCTTCGACCGGCCCAATATCCGCTATGCGATCAGCCCCAAGGCGAATGTGAACCTGCAGATCGCGCGGGTGGTCGCCGACACGCCCGGCCCCGGCATCGTCTATGCCCAGACGCGCGCAGCGACCGAGAAGCTGGCCGAGGCGCTGGCGCGGACCGGCCGTCCGGTGCGTGCCTATCATGCCGGGCTGGACCCGGCCGTGCGCGCGAAGAACCAGGCCGATTTCGTGGCGAGCGAAGACATGGTGATCTGCGCCACCGTCGCCTTCGGCATGGGCATCGACAAGCCGGACGTCCGCTTCGTCGCGCATGCCGGACTGCCAAAATCGATCGAGGCCTATTATCAGGAAACCGGCCGTGCGGGCCGCGACGGCGACCCCTCGGTCGCGCATCTCTTCTGGGGTGCCGACGACTTCGCCCGCGCGCGCCAGCGCATCGCCGAGGTCGAGCCCGAACGTCAGCCGGGCGAACGCGCGCGGCTGGCGGCGCTGGGCGCGCTGGTCGAGACGGGCGGGTGCCGCCGCCGCATCCTGCTGCGCCACTTCGGCGAGGACCTGGTCGAGGACTGCGGCAATTGCGACAATTGCTTAGGGAGCCCCGATGCCGTCGATGCGACGACCGTAGCGCAGAAATTCCTCTCGGCCGTGTTCCGCACCGGCCAGTTGTTCGGCGCGGGCTATATCGAGCAGGTGCTGACCGGCCAGTCGACCGAGCGCAGCCTGATGAACGGACATGAGGCGCTGTCGGTCTGGAACATCGTCTCGGGCGACGAGGCGGCGTTGCTGAAGCCCGTTCACCGCGCGCTGCTGCTGCGCGACGCGCTGCGCACCAATCACCATGGCGGGCTGGAGTTCGGACCTGCCGCCCGTGCGCTCATCAAGGGCGAGGCGCGGCTGTCGCTGGTCGTGCCGCCCAAGCGCGAGAAGAAGGGCCGTCGCGCCGCGCCGGTCGCCGCCAATCCGGCGGACAATCCGCTGTTCGAGGCGCTGCGCGCCAAGCGTCGCGAGCTGGCGCAGGAGGCGGGCGTGCCGCCCTACGTCATCTTCCACGACTCGGTGTTGCGCGATATGGCGGCACAGCGACCGACCAGCCGCGCGGCGCTGTCGTTGCTGTCGGGGATCGGCGCGCGCAAGCTGGATGCTTATGGCGAAGCGTTTCTGGCGGTGATCCGCGAGGCGGACTAAGCTGCCGGGCATGAGCGCCCCAACCCTGACCACCGCGCGGCTGACCTTGCGCGGCCATCATCCCGACGATCTCGACGCGCTGGCGGCGATGTGGGCCGATCCGGCGGTCTATGGAATGATCGGTGGCCAGCCGCGCCCGCGCGAGGATGTCTGGATTCGGCTGTTGCGCTCGGTCGGGTGCTGGACGGTGTTCGGCTATGGCGCCTGGGTGGTGTGCGACCGGACGACCGGGCAGGTGCTGGGCGATATGGGCCTTCTGGAATCGCGGCGCGCGATCGTGCCCGAACTGACGGTGCCGGAGACGGGATGGACGCTAGTTCCGACGGCGCATGGCCGGGGATTTGCGGCCGAGGCGATGCGTGCGGTACTCGACTGGGCCGATGGACGAGGCCTGACGCGGACATGCTGCATCATCGATCCGGGGAACGCCGCCTCGATCCGACTGGCGGAGAAGCTGGGCTACGGTGCGCCGGTCGAGGGGGTCTATCATGAGCGCCCGATCCGGATTTTCCACCGGGGTTGATCCCAACCTCCGTTCGCACTGAGCGAAGTCGAAGTGCATGGGAATACGCCTGCGGCGAGGTTGCGGCGTGGGCTTCGACTTCGCTTAGCCTAAACGGCGGTGGAGGTAGAGTTCGCGCGGAGGCGCGGAGGTGTCACGCTCGGCCAACAGGCACTTCTCATCATCGACGGTGCGGCGAAGTCAGCGGGCAAATAGATGGCCGACGCCGACACCCATCCAAACCTCTCTGCGCCTCCGCGCGAACAAAAGGCCGTGCGCCGGACGTTCGCGGTTCAAGCCCCGCGTCCGATAGGGTACAAGACCCTCGTGACGCTTGCCCTGATCCTGTCCGCCATCGCCATGACGCTGATCGTCGGTGTCCGCTATCTGCTCGCCTCGGGAGCATTCGCGCTGGCGACCAAGGCGCGGCATCCGAACCTCTATGCCGGGCTGGACCCGCAGATTCGGCGAGAAATCTGGTGGAGCCTCGCCTCCGCCGCGATTTACGGCGTGCCCGCCGGGATCGTCGCCTGGGGCTGGCAGAATCGGGGATGGACGCAAATCTACGCCGATATCCACGCCTGGCCGCTCTGGTACTGGCCGATTTCGGTGCTGCTGTACCTGATCGCGCACGACACCTGGTTCTACTGGACGCATCGCTGGATGCACCGGCCCGCGATCTTCAAGGCCGCCCACGCCGTCCATCATGCCAGCCGCCCGCCGACCGCCTGGGCCGCGATGGCGTTCCACCCGATCGAGGCGGTGACGGGCGCTGTGGTAATTCCGCTACTTGTGTTTGTGATTCCGATTCACATCGGCGCGCTCGGCTTGGTGCTGACCATCATGACCGTTATGGGCGTGACCAACCACATGGGTTGGGAGATATTTCCGCGATTCCTGTGGCAGGGGCACCTGGGGGGGTGGCTCATCACGGCAAGCCATCATCAACGGCATCATGAGCAATATGGGTGCAATTATGGACTCTATTTCCGGTTCTGGGATCGACTGTGCGGCACGGACCGGGGGCTCGGGGATTTCGGGCGCGCCCATGCGCAGGCCGCGCGCCGCGCTTCTGGTGCTGGCCGCCCTGCCGCTGATGAGCGCCGCGCCGGTCAGCCAGCTGGACATCGGGATCGACCAGCTCCGCTCGGCCAAGGGCATGATCCGGCTGTGCCTGACCGCCGACCCGGATAACTTCCCGCAATGCGTCGACGATGCCCGCGCGCTGACCCGTTCGGTTCCCGCCGGGCAGCGGGGCATCCGCCTCGACGGCCTGCCGCACGGCAATTACGCCGCCGCCGTCATCCATGACGAGAACAACAATGCCAAGCTCGACACGCTGGCGGGCATCCCGCGCGAGGGCTTCGGCTTTTCGCGCAATCCGGTGATCCGCTTCGGCCCGCCGCGCTTTTCGGCGGCGCGGTTCACGCTCGATTCTGTTGCCGAAACACAACAGATCAAGATGCGGTACATCTTCTGACACAATTGGCCGGAGCGAAATCGTTACCGTAGCGTTGCATTTCGGATAACCGAATTCAGGGAGTTTTCCGTCTTGCGCCTATTTTCGCGCGTTTCCGCCCCGCTGATCGCGCTGGGCGCGCTGTCCCTTTCGGCTCCCGCCTTCGCGCAGGACGCCTCGGTCTCCAGCAACCCCGCCGCCGCCGAAATGGCGGGCCAGCTGGGCAAGAACACCGTCACCGTCGGGCTGGGTGCGGCCTATCTGCCGCGCTATGAGGGGTCGAAGGACTATTCCTTCTCCCCCGCGCCCGCCGCGCTTGCCTATATCGACGGGCATACCATCACCTATATCGGCAATCGCCTCTCGGTCGACCTGATCGGCGACAAGGCCAATCGCGACTGGGATATCCAGGCGGGGCCGATCGGCGTCGTCAATCTCGATCGCACCACCACGTCGGGGATCGGCAACCGGCAGGTCGCCGCGCTGGGCAAGATCGGTGCGGCGGTCGAGCTGGGCGGCTATGTTGGCATCGGCAAGATCGGCGTCGTCACCAGCCCCTATGACCGGCTCTCCGTCTCGGTCAGCTATCGCCATGACGTGACCGGCGTGCATGACAGCGGCATCTGGCAGCCTTCGGTCAACTATTTCACCCCGCTGTCGACCAAGGCGGCGGTCGGGCTGTTCGCCACCGCCGAACATGCCGGACGCGGCTATGCCCGCCGCTATTTCTCGATCACGCCGGACCAGAGCGCGGCGAGCGGCCTGCCCGTCTATAATGCGCGCGCCGGGTGGAAGGACTGGTCGGTCGGCGGGCTGGCCACCTATTCGATCACGGGCAACCTGCTGAAGGGCTGGAAGGTCGTCGGCGGCCTGACCTATGGCCGCGAACTCGGCAATTTCGCCGACAGCCCGATCGTGTCGCAGGTCGGCTCGCGCAGCCAGTGGCTGAGCGCGCTGGGTGTAGCGTACACGTTTTAAACTCATTCCTCCCCTGCAAGGGGAGGTGGCAGGCCGTCAGGCCTGACGGAGGGGTGTCCCGCTCTCGATAGGGCGACACCCCTCCACCAGCTTCGCTGGTCCCCCTCCCCTTACAGGGGAGGAATTTTTGCATTCACTCCTGCGGACATTCCCCCGGCTGGGTCACCGGCGCGCCGCCCATATACCAGTGGCTGCGGTCGCCCATCGTCTCGCGGTCATGATAGCAGACCCGCGCCTTGGTCGATTTCATGTCGATCTCGACCGTCCAGTTGTTGTCGGCGCAGTCATGCGGGGTGCAGCCATGCGCGGCGATGCCCTGTTCGCCGCGCCGGAAGATCGGCACCGTCACCGCGCCGCGCGACATGATCCGCTGGACGAGCTTCTGGTCGCCGACCGCATCGTGCAGCGCGGTCGCCACCTCGGTCCGGTCGAAGAAGCTGACCCCGTCGACCGCATCGCCCGGATAATGGCCGATATAGCTGGTCAGCGGATTGACCTGCGCCACGCCCGGCATCGGGGTCGGGCGCGCGGTGCCCGGCGGGGTGAAATTGCCGGGGGCGACATCCGAGTCGGTATCCCCACCCTGCCCGCCGCACGCCGACAGCGCGAGCAGAGCCAAGGGGGCAAGGATGGCGAAACGGCGCATGTCTCTCTCCTGACGAATATCTTGACGATGGAACGCTTTGACGGCGAGGCCGGTTGCCCGTGCATGTCACGCCCACCTACCCATGATGCCGCGCTCGCCCGCTTTGTCGAGGCCCAGGCGGACAGTTTCGCCACCGCCCTTGCCGAACTGCGCACGGGTCGGAAGCAAAGCCACTGGATGTGGTACATATTTCCGCAGATCGCGGGGCTGGGCCGCAGCCCGACCGCGATATTCTACGCCATCGCCGATGCCGAGGAAGCGCGCGCCTATCTGGCGCATCCGCTGCTGGGGGAGCGCCTGCATCAGGCGGTTGCCGCCGCGATCGAGGCAACCGGTTCGGCCGAGGCGATATTCGGCGGAATCGATGCGATGAAGCTGCGATCCTCGCTGACCCTGTTCGCCGCCGTCGCAGACGACCCCGAACCGTTCCGCCGGGGCCTCACGCGCTTCTTCGACGGGCAGGACGACCCCGCGACGCTGGCGAGGCTCGACCATCCCAAGCGGTGACGGTCGAGCCTCCACCAGGCTCACTTAATGGTGACGGGGCCGGGGCCGGTGACGCTGGCCGACTGGTCGGCGGTCAGCACGATCGTCCATTGCGTGGTGCCGTCGCACACCGCGTTCCAGGTCGGGTTGCCGTTGGTGGCGGCGGCTTCCTTCATCGCGGTGATCGACTGGCAGCTCGCCCCGCTTGGCCCGGCATCGCGGATCGCGCGGAATAGGACGCCGCGACGCTGCCCCTCGGGCAGCGTACGGATCTTGGCGCCCAGCGTGTCGGCGCTCATCTCGGTGCCGTTCGTCGTCGCGGCGGCCGCGCTGTTGTTGGCCGTTTCGTGCGATCCGCATGCCGCCAGCGGGAGCGCGGCAGCCATGACGGCCAGCAGAATCGTCGAACGCTGCATGATCCAGTTCCTTCCTATTGGCGGCCGCCGGGAGAGCGTCCGTATCGCTTGCATAACGATCGTCGGCGGATGCGGTTGCGCGTTTTGGCGGCGAGCGGCATGAGGTTTTTATGAGTGACATTCGCCTTCACGAAAGCTGGCTGTCGGTGCTGCGGCCCGAGTTCGACGAGCCTTATATGAAGGCGCTGAAGACCTTCCTGGGCCAGGAGCGCGAGGGCGGCCAGCGCGTCTTCCCCCGCCCGTCCGAGTGGTTCCGCGCACTCGACCTGACGCCGCTGGATCGGGTGCGTGTCGTCATCCTGGGGCAGGACCCCTATCATGGTGAGGGGCAGGCGCATGGCCTGGCCTTCTCGGTCCAGCCCGGCGTCCGGCCGCCGCCTAGCTTGGTCAATATCTACAAGGAGATGGCGACCGACCTGGGGATCGCGCCGCCTTCCCATGGCCTGCTCGACCATTGGGCGCGACAGGGGGTGCTGCTGCTCAACTCGGTGCTGACCGTTCGCATGGGACAGGCCGCCTCGCATCAGGGGCGCGGCTGGGAGCGGTTCACCGATGCCGTGATCCGCGCCGTCGCCGCCAAGCCCGAGCCGGTCGTCTTCATCCTGTGGGGCGCCTATGCCCAGAAGAAGGCGGGGTTCGTCCGCGAGATGGGCGCGGGGCGGCACTGCGTCCTGACCTCGGTCCACCCCTCGCCCCTGTCGGCGCGAGGCGGCTTTTTCGGATCGAAGCCCTTTTCGCGCGCCAACGCCTTTCTGGTCGAGCATGGCCAGCCCCCGATCGACTGGGCGCTGCCGCCGCTTTCCTGATTTCGATCTGTAATCGCACTGGCATCATTTAGCGCGAGCGCGCATAGCGCCGCCCATCCCCTATCGGACGAAGGAATATGCGCGATGGCCGACGACGAATATGTCTATGACGAAGCGACCGGCGAATGGATCAGCGCCGCCGACGCCGCCGCCAAGGGCGGAGCGACCAGCGATGACGACGCGGTCGTGGTGCGCGACTCGGTCGGCAACGTGCTGAGCGACGGGGATCAGGTGACGCTCATCAAGGACCTGACCGTCAAGGGCGCAGGCCAGACGCTGAAGCGCGGCACCCTCATCAAGTCGATCCGCCTGACCGGCGACGCGCAGGAAATCGACTGCAAGTTCGACGGGATCAAGGGCCTGGTGCTGCGCGCGGAGTTTGTGCGGAAGCGGTGAGCCTTGACATTGGACAGGTAGTTGTACAACTTGAGTTGTATGCAGGCTGTCTCCTATTCCGAAGCGCGCGAGAATCTGAAGGCGATGATCGACAAGGTCGTCGCCGACCGCGCGCCCGTGGCGATCACTCGCCAGCGGGGTGAAGGCGCCGTACTGATCTCGGCCAGTGAGTGGGCCTCGATCGAAGAGACGCTGTATCTCCTTCAATCCCCCAAGAACGCCGAACGCCTGCTGGACGCGGTGCGCGGGTTCGAGGCGGGTGACGAAGGCGTGCCCTTTCCGTGAAAGTGGCGTTCTGGCCGACGGCGTGGGACGATTATCGCCATTGGCAGGAACATGACGCCAAGCTCTGCGACAAGCTCAATGCCTTGATCGAGGAATGTCGCCGTCACCCTTTCAAGGGGACAGGCAAGCCCGAACCGCTGGGCGGCAACCTGTCAGGCTGGTGGTCGCGCCGTATCAGCCATGAACATCGGCTGGTGTACCGGGTGGCGGGCAGCGGTGATGAGCAAGTGTTGCAAGTGGCGCAGTGCCGGTATCATTATTGATCGATTGACCTATTTTGCCGGGTCAATTTCGCTCGGAGGCGTTTGAAATACAAAAGCAGCGACAATCTTCTGCTGCACGCCAGAAAGACACGCACCCCAGATTAGAACGACTATTAAGACCTCTAACACGGTTACACCACGATCTTGCTGCTCATCTTCTTTCGCTGACTTCAGATTTTGCGAGCTCAAAACCATCCTATTCACTGCGGCTGAACTACACACCACCACAAAAACGAGAAAAACGGCCCAGTATCCCATATCCATAAGCGGGCCGTCATACGAACCACGAATCAGCCTACTCGTTTTCGCTAAGTGAGGCCCACCTACGATCGCAAACAGCAAAAGGCATGCAGATGCCAAAATCAGAGACAGGCAAAATCCAGCGACGAAACTTTTGCGGAAGCCATATCGCGAGATACCAGCACATAATGACGCCATCATCACGGTGATAGCCAATGCGTAACTTGCATCTGCCAGCGGTTTAAAGGCAGCCATTTTGGGTGATGCGGCTGGTGCACCCCACACCGCCAGGGATACTGCGATTACAATCGACAGCGCCTGACCGATAATGGCGAGGGGTTGATTCTCCCAATCCCTAATGATTCGGATCCACAGACGTCTCGCCATATCGCTATATATCTATCACTCCGCCGGAAGGTAAACCTCCCCACCCTTCTCACGGAACCGCTCGCTCATTTCCTGCATCCCCGCCTCGGCGTCCTCGGCCGCGACGAAGGTCTCCACCGGCGCGTTTTGCTTGGCCGCGAATTCCCGAGGTTCGGGATCGCGACCTGCCCCCAGCAGGTCGCTATTTGCTGCGCGAGACGCAGCAAATTCCCGAACCTCCTGCGTGATCTTCATCGAGCAGAATTTCGGGCCGCACATCGAACAGAAATGCGCGGTCTTGGCGCCTTCCGCAGGCAGCGTCTGGTCGTGGTAGGATTCCGCCGTGTCGGGGTCGAGCGACAGGTTGAACTGGTCGCGCCAGCGGAACTCGAAGCGGGCGCGGCTCAGCGCGTCGTCGCGCATCTTGGCGGCGGGGTGGCCCTTGGCGAGGTCGGCGGCGTGGGCGGCGAGCTTGTAGGTGACGACACCGACCTTCACGTCGTCGCGGTCGGGCAAGCCCAGATGCTCCTTGGGCGTGACGTAGCAGAGCATCGCCGTGCCGTACCAACCGATCATCGCCGCACCGATGCCGCTGGTGATATGGTCGTACCCCGGCGCGATATCGGTCGTTAGCGGCCCGAGCGTGTAGAAGGGCGCCTCGCCGCACGCCTCCAGCTGCTTGTCCATATTCTGCTTGATCTTGTGCATCGGCACATGGCCGGGGCCCTCGATCATGACCTGCACGTCCTGCGCCCAGGCCCGCTTGGTCAGCTCGCCCAGCGTGTAGAGTTCGGCGAACTGCGCCTCGTCATTGGCGTCGGCGATCGCGCCGGGGCGCAGGCCGTCGCCCAGCGAATAGGCGATGTCGTACGCCTTCATGATCTCGGTGATCTCGTCGAAGCGTTCATAGAGGAACGACTCCTTGTGATGCGCCAGGCACCATTTCGCCATGATCGAGCCGCCGCGCGACACGATGCCGGTGACGCGCTTCGCGGTCAGCGGGATGTAGGGCAGGCGCACGCCCGCATGAATGGTGAAATAGTCGACGCCCTGCTCGGCCTGTTCGATCAGCGTGTCGCGGAATATCTCCCAGGTCAGCTCCTCGGCGATGCCGCCGACCTTTTCCAGCGCCTGATAGATGGGGACGGTGCCGATCGGCACGGGCGAATTGCGGATGATCCATTCGCGCGTGTCGTGGATGTTGCGGCCCGTCGACAGGTCCATGACCGTGTCCGCGCCCCAGCGGATCGACCAGACCAGCTTGTCGACCTCGGAGGCGACGTTGCTGGCGACCGCCGAATTGCCGATATTGGCGTTGATCTTGACCAGGAAGTTGCGGCCGATCGCCATCGGCTCGGATTCGGGGTGGTTGATGTTGTTGGGGATGATCGCCCGGCCGCGCGCCACTTCGTCGCGGACGAATTCGGGCGTGACGTAATCGGGGATGCTCGCGCCGAAGCTCTCGCCGTCGCGGACATATTCGCGCAGCATCTCGCGGCCCAGATTCTCGCGGGTCGCGACATATTCCATCTCGGGCGTGATGATGCCTTGGCGGGCATAGTGCATCTGGCTGACGTTCATGCCTGCACGCGCGCGCAGCGGACGGTTCAGCCCGGTGCGCGGGAATTGCGGCACGCCGCCCGAACGGTCGGGGCCGAGCTGGCCATTATCCTCGGGGCGGATTTCGCGGCCGTCATAAGCCTCGACATCGCCGCGCCCCTCGATCCAGTTGCGGCGGATCTGGGGCAGGCCCGCCATGATGTCGATGCGCGCGGTCGGGTCGGTATAGGGGCCGCTGGTGTCGTACACGCGCAAGGGCGGTTCGCCCGAGGACGGGTCGAGATGGATTTCGCGCATCGCGACGTTCAGCGGGCCGACGTGAATCTTCTTCGAGCCACGAATGGGGCCGGTGGTCACGCCGATTTCGGCCTTTGCGGGGATATCTGCCATAGTCGTCCACTCCATGCGGAGGAAACGGACCATGAGAGATGGGGCCGCTCCCTCCCTACGCCGGTGTCAGCCGGATCAGGTTCAGCGGGTCAGGGGCTCTTGCCCCCCTCTCAAGCGCAGGCCAGCGCTCCCCCGGGGATGGACCCTGCATAAGCGGTTTCACGGCGGATAAGAAGCGGTTTCGCGCCGGGGGGAGAGGCACGCACGCCCGAACGCCGCGACCCGCCCACAAAAAAGGCCCCGACCGGCCAGGGGACTAGCGACCGGTCGAGGCCCAGAGACCCTTGGGAGGGAGAAGATTATCCGCTGGCGGCGCTGGTGCGGACCGTGCCGTTCAGGCCGCTGGGGAAGAAGCCGCCGCCATTCACCGCCGCCTTGTTGAGATAGACGACGTTCAGCACCTGGCCGGGGGTGCGGACAAAGGCGATGGCGTTGGCGTCGGCGGGCACAATGTTCGCCACCTGCGCGCCGTTCACCGTCGCCACGATCCCCTGGTCGAGATCGGCCGATCCGTCCAGGCTGTCGCGCGCGTCCGAAATCTTGCCGGCATTGGTGATGAGGGCCGTGTTGCTCAGCCCCTTGCGGTACAGGGTCGTGCGGACCAGACCGGCATGATAGGCCTCCGCCGCGTGGATGCCCGCCGCCGCCTCGATGAAGGTCTTGTTGGTCAGCAGGCTGACGCCGCCCATATAGGCGGTGACGCCGACATCCTCGAACAGGAACGCGCCCAGCAGGAAGGCCTCGTCCGAGGCATAAGGGTCGAAGGTCGAACCGCTGGTGATGACGCCCGCCGCGAGCGCCGCCGCGGTGAAGGCACCGCTGGCGTCGCCCGACAGGTTGATCGAAGGCTGCGCCACCGCCGCACTGCCCAGCGCATTGCGCAGGAAGTTGACATGGGCGATCTCGTCATAGGCGATCTCGCGCGCATATTGCGCGACGATCGGGTCCTGGAACTGGACCTGGCGCGGCTGTCCGGCACCGTTGGTGGCGCTGGTGTTGATCGCGACCGAGCCTTGCGTGCCCATGCCGCCCAGCGACGACGAAGGCAGGCCGGTGCCGAACGCGGCATAGCTGTAGAATTGCGCTTCCAGATATTCGAGCTGGAGCGCGAAGTTCAGCACGTCCGCGTCCGTGACCGAACCGGTCGGGGTGGTGGTGGGCGTCGGGGTCGGCACGACGATGACGTTGTCGCCATCGTCTCCGCAGGCGCCCAGCATCGCCAGGCCGCCGACCGCACCGGCCCCTGCGGCCATGCGCATGAAACGGCGACGATCGGACCGGCGCTTGGCGGATGCCTCTTCGATGACGTCGAGAATGAAGCGTTCTTCGCTCATGATGCAAATCCTCTCCAGAGGAGGAAAAAGGGGATCAGTTCGCCACGCTGGCGCGCAGGTTTCCGTTGACGCCGGCCGGGAAGAACCCGCCCAGCGTGGCGGCCGCCTTGTTCAAGTACACGATGTTGAGCACCTGGGCGGGCGAGCGGCTGAACGCGATGCCGCTCGAATCGAGCGGCACGATGTTCGACACCAGCTGTCCGTTGATCGTGGACCGGGCGATCCCCTGGTCGAGGTCGGTCGAGCCGTCCAGGCTGTCGCGCGCGTCGGAAATCTGTCCGGCGGCGGTGATCAACGACGGTTGCGGGTTGTTGGCGTCATAGCCGCGCGCATAGAGCGTCGTGCGCACGATCGCGGCGTGATAGGCCTCGACCGCCAGAATGCCTGCCGCCGCCTGGAGGAAGGTCTTGTTGCTGATGAGCGGCGAGGCGCCCTTATAGGCGGTGACGCCGACATCCTCGAAGATATACGCGCCCAGCAGAAACGCCGTGGGCGAGCTATAGGGGTTGAAGGTATCGTTCGCGCCGACGACACCGGCCGCGCGGGCCGCTGCCGTGAACGGGCCATTGGCATCGCCCGAGATGTTGATCGCCGGTTGCGCGACCGCCGCCGTGCCCAGCGCGGTCCGCAGGAAGGCGACGTGCGCCGCCTCGTCCGCCGCGATCTCGCGGGCATATTGGCCGACAATGGCGTCGTCGGCGCTGCCGGTCGCGAAATTGACCTGCTGGCCGCCGGTCACCGCGCCTTGCGTCCCGGTCCCGGTCAGCTGGTTGGCGGCCAGCCCCGTGCCGTTGGCGGCAAAGGCGTAAAACTGCGCCTCGAGATATTCGAGGTTCAGCGCGAAGTTCAGAATGTCGGTGTCGGTGATCGCCGTCTGCGCCCCGGCCTTGCCCGCCAGGGAAAAGGCGGTCACGCCGGCCGCTGCCGCGCCCATCGCCGTCTTGAAGAATTCGCGCCGCAGGTTGCGGCGCTCGACCCGCGCGTCGAACGCGTCGAGCAGTTGTGCGCTTTCCGTCATCATGCTCCTCCCGATCAGGAACCGGCGATGAGTTCTTCTGTTATAGTGAAACGATCAGAAGTACTTTTCGCGGGGCCGGGCCGACGACTAGCTTTACGGGCAAAGTCTTCGCCTGACCAAGAGCACAACGATGCCGTGCCGGAAAAGGACGCACGGTTTTAACAAAAATTATATTTATGCGCCGAATCTACGCCGGACCGTTCACGGCGCGAGCCGAGCGGATTGCGCCTCGGCCAGATAGACCGCGAACAGCTCGTCCGGATCGCTCCACTGGGCGATCGGCGTCCAGCCGCCCGCGCGCAGCAGGATCTTGGCGTCGCGCGGGCCATATTTGTGGCTGTTCTCCGTATGGATCGTCTCGCCCGAGGCCATGGCGAAGGGGCGCCCTTCGATGGTGAAATCCACGTCCCGCTCGGCCGCCAAATGCATCTCGATCCGCGAACGATCGTCGTTCCAGATCGCGCGGTGGCGGAAGGCGTCGACGGGGATGGTGCCGTCCAGCTCGCGGTTGATCCGGTCGAGCAGGTTGCGGTTGAACGCCGCCGTCACGCCGGCCGCATCGTCATAGGCGGGGACCAGCACGTCGCTGGGCTTGGTCCGGTCCATCCCGATCAGCAGCATCGCCCCCTCGCCCAGCGAGCCACGCATCGCGCGCAGCAGGTCGGTCGCCATGGCGGGTGTCATGTTGCCGATGGTCGAGCCGGGGAAGAAACCCAGTTTCGGCGCATCCGCCACCATCGCGGGCAGCGTCAGCGGACGCATGAAATCGCCCTCCAGCGGATGGATGGGCAGGTCCGGGAACGCCTGTTGCAGACCACGTGCGGATTCGCGCAGGAAGTCGCCCGAAATGTCGATCGGCACATAGGCCGACGGCTCGACACAGCGCAGCAGCACCGGCGTCTTCGTCGAGGAGCCCGAACCGAACTCAACGACCGCGCGCCCCTTGCCGACATGGTCCACCAGATCGGGGCACATGGTCTTCAGGATCGCGGTTTCGGCGCGGGTCGGATAATATTCGGGCAGGTCGGTGATCGCCTCGAACAGCTCGGACCCCTTGCGGTCGTAGAACCAGCGCGCGGGGATGGCGCGCGGACGACGCTCCAGCCCGGCCAGGACGTCGGCGCGGAAGGCGGGGTCGGCCAGCGACATCTGGCCGTCCTCGATCTCGGGCTTCAGCATGATTAAAGATCCTTTGCCAGGCGGACGCCGGTGAATTGCCAGCGCTGATGGGGATAGAAGAAGTTGCGGTAACAGGCGCGGGCGTGCCCTCGCGGCGTCGCGCAGCTGCCGCCGCGCAGGACGAACTGCCCGTTCATGAACTTGCCATTATACTCGCCGACCGCCCCCTCGACGGGGTGGAAGCCGGGATAGGGACGATACGCGCTGCCCGTCCATTCCCAGACATCGCCGAAAAAAGCCGGGCCGCTGGTCGAGGGGCGCGGCTCGATCGCGCCCGCCCGGTCCAGCTGGTTGCCGCCCGATGCGTCATGCGCGGCCGCCGCCGCTTCCCACTCGAATTCGGTCGGCAGCCGCGCGCCCGCCCAGGTGGCGAAGGCGTCCGCCTCGTAGAAGCTGACATGGGTCACCGGCGCGGCGGGGTCGATCGCGCGCCGCCCGTCCAGCCCGAACCGGGTCCAGCCGCCATCGCGCTCTTCCCAATAGAGTGGCGCGGCAATGCCCTCCCCCTTCACCCAGGCCCAGCCGTCCGACAGCCAGAGGCGCGCGTCGCGATAGCCGCCATCGTCGATGAAGTTCATCCATTCGGCATTGGTGACGGTGCGGTCGGCGATCGCGTGGCGCTGGAGCAGCGCCTGATGACGCGGCCCTTCGCAGTCGAAGGCAAAGCCCTGTCCGTCATGGCCGACCTCGACGATCCCCGCCTTGCCTTCGATCCAGCCCACGGGCGCGGGCATCGCGACCGGCGCCTTCGGCTCGGGCGTGTAGAGCGCGGGTTCGAGCGGATTTTCAGAGAAGAGGTGCAGGATGTCGGTGACGAACAGCTCCTGATGCTGCTCCTCATGATGACAGCCCAGCGCCACCAGCTCCAGCGCCGCAGCGGGCAGGTCCGGCAAGGCGGCAAGCAGCGCGGCGTCGACATGGGCGCGATAGGCGCGCACCTCGTCCAGCGTCGGGCGGGTAATCATCCCCCGGCGGTGGCGCGCATGGCGTTTGCCCTCCGCCTCGTAATAGCTGTTGAACAGGAAGGGGAAGCGCGGGTCGTGAAGGGCGTAACCTGGCACATGATCGCGCAGTACGAAGGTTTCGAAGAACCAGGTCGTATGCGCCATATGCCATTTGGCAGGCGAGGCGTCCGGCATCGACTGGACGGTCGCATCGGCATCGGACAGCGGCTCGGCCAGCGCCAGGGTCAGGCCGCGCACCGCCGCATAGCGGGATGCCAGCGAATCTGCGGGGTCAAGGGTCGCCGCAGAGGACGGGACGAGGGTCGGCATTGGGCGCTCCCCGGGATTGCGGGAAACGCGGTCGGCCCTTTACCGTACCATGCGCGCCCCTCCTGGAACCCAAAGAACGTCCGATGCACCGCTTTGGTTCATCGTGCGTGCGGCGACAAAAAGCCAATCCGACAATCGGTTGAGATAGGCGAGCGCGGGCGGGTTGATCGCCTCCTGCCCGGCCAGCGCCACGGCGGCGCGCTCGGCCCGCCGGGCGATGGCGCGCGCCAGATGCAGATGCGCGGACGCCGCGCTGCCGCCGGGCAGGATGAAGCTGGTCAGGGGGGACAGCGACGCGTTCATCGCGTCGATCTCCGCCTCCAGCCGCGCGACCTGCTCGGGAATGATGCGAAGCCCCCCCTCCACCTCTCCGGGCGTAGCAAGATCCGCGCCGAGGTCGAACAGATCGTTCTGGATCATGGTCAGTCGCTCGCCCAGCGGCCCTTCGACCGACAGCAAGGCCACGCCGATCGCGCTGTTCGCCTCGTCCACCTCGCCGATCGCGACCATGCGCATATCCGCCTTGGAACGGCGCGATCCGTCGACCAGCCCGGTCGTGCCTTCGTCGCCGGTGCGGGTGTAGATTTTCGTCAGCTTGACCAAGGGATCAGGTCCGCCCCGCCATGAACAGCAACAGCACGACCACGGTGATCGCCAGTGCCTGGAAGAAGATGCGCTGCTGCATCATCCGGTTGGATTTTAGCTGCGACGCGGTCGGCCCCTCACCCTTCGCCTCCGCCGTCGCCTCTTGGAGAAAGGTGATGATGCCGCGCACCAGCGCGACGACGGTGGCGAGCATCGCCGCGATCAGCAGGATCACGAGAAAAGTGGTCATGCCCGTGAGCTTACGCCTCCCCCAGCCGAAATCCAGCGGGAAGCATATTGCGACGCAGCGCATCCGCCAGCGCGCGACCGTCCTCGCCCGCCTCGCGCATCGCCGCCAGGGCGGGCGCGCCGTGCCGCTTGGCCAGGCGCTGGCCGTCCGTGCCGACGATCAGCGGGTGGTGGTGATAGAGCGGCGTCGGCAGGTCCAGCAGCGCTTGGACCAATCGGTGGACATGGGTGGCGTCGAACAGGTCGACGCCCCGCACCACGTCGCTCACACCCTGCGCCGCATCATCGACCGTCACCGCCAGATGATAGCTGGCGGGCGCATCCTTGCGTGCCAGGATGACGTCGCCATGGGAAAGCGGATCGGCGGCGACCTCACCCGCATATTCGTCCTGCCAGGTCAGCGGCCCGGTGCGCTCCACGGCCCGCGCCATGTCCAGCCGCCAGCTATGCGGCTCCCCCATCCGCGCGGCACGCTCCTGATCCGACAGATGGCGACACGTTCCCGGATAGAGCGGCGTGGCCCCGTGCGGCGCGGAGAGGCTGGCAGCGATCTCGGCACGGGTGCAGAAACAGGGGTAGACCAGATCGGCGAGTCGGGCCTGTGCCGCCGCATAAAGGTCCAGTCGCTCGGACTGGAAGGACAGATCGTCCCATTCCAGCCCCAACCATTCCAGATCGCGCAATATCGCATCGACATGTTCGGGCCGACTGCGCGTACCGTCGATATCCTCGATCCGCAGCAGGAAACGGCCGCCACTTGTCCGCGCCAGATCGAACGCACGCACCGCCGACAGCGCATGGCCGAGATGCAGCCGCCCGGTCGGGCTGGGCGCGAAACGCGTGGCGCGTGGCGCTCCACTCATCGCCCGCCCTCTTGACCGCGATTCCAATAGCATGTTCTCATACGCCCGAGTGTCATAGCCATGTCACGCGCTTGCGCGAATAGCGTCGGCGTACATCGATGGGAGGAGCTGTGTTTCATCCCGATTTGATCCGACACCCGGACAGTTGTCCGGCGCTCGTACTGAATGCGGACTATACGCCGCTGTCCTATTATCCACTGTCGGTCTGGCCCTGGCAGACCGCGGTGAAGGCCGTGTTTCTCGACCGGGTGGATATCGTCGCCCATTATGAGCGCGAGGTGCGCAGCCCGACCGCCAAGGTCAAGCTGCCCTCGGTCATCGCGCTCAAGCAGTTCGTGAAGCCGTCGCAATTCCCGGCCTTCACCCGCTTCAACCTGTTCCTGCGCGACCGCTTCTCCTGCCAATATTGCGGATCGCACCGCGACCTGACCTTCGACCATGTCATCCCGCGCGCGCAAGGCGGCCGGACGACCTGGGAGAATGTCGTCACGGCCTGCGCGCCCTGTAACCTGAAGAAGGGCGGACGCACTCCGCGCCAGGCCGCGATGCCGCTGCATATCGAGCCGATCCGCCCGACAAACTGGCATTTACAGGAACATGGCCGCAGCTTCCCGCCCAATTATCTGCATGAAACATGGCACGACTGGCTCTATTGGGACGTTGAGCTGGAAGCGTAACGAAGCGGGAGTGTCGAATGCGTGGATGGGCAAGGGGCCTGATCAGCCTGGGATTGATGGCACTGGCCGCCACCACCACCGCCTGTGGCAAGAAGGCGGAAAACCGCGCCGAGGCCGACCGCGCCGCCGCCAAGGCGGGCTTCGTGCCGCCCTCCGTCACGTCCCGTGTCGACTTCGGCAGCATGATGGCGCGCCGCTTCCGCGAACTCGACCGCGACGGCAACGACATCATCACCGCCGATGAAATGCCTACCACCAACTCGCGCCTGTGGGAGCTGGACCGCAACAAGGATGGTGAGATCACCGAGAGCGAGTTCTTCGAGGGCATGCTGGCGCGGTTCGACCGGATGGACCTGAACCGCGACGGCACCGTCACGTCGGAGGAGCGGGAAGCATCGCGCACCGAACGGCCGGCGACACCCAGCAATCCGGTCGCAACGGGGGCGAATACAACCTCGCTGGGGAATGCCAACTAAGGAGTTGGGCATCGCCCCGGTAATGCAGCCGGGACCATGCAAACACTCGCCGAACGCTAAGCAATTTAACAAGGCAGTTCGCAAAAATATTATACCATAGTTGCACCATTCAATCGGTTGACGCACGCCCTATTGCGTTGCAGCAATAGCGCCCATGACGACCCTGCCTCCGATCGCCAACAATGCCGATATCCGCTTCCTGGGCGCCCAGCTCGGTGATGTGATCCGCCGTTATGGCGGCGACGCGCTGTTCGAGGCGACCGAGGCGATCCGGCGTGCCTCGGTCGATCGCTATCGCGGGCTGGGCGAGGACGGGTCGGTCGACCTGCAACTGGAACGCCTTGCGCTTGACGAGACGCTGGATTTCGTGCGCGGCTTCATGCTGTTCTCGATGCTCGCCAATCTGGCCGAGGACCGGCAGGGCATTGCGCGGGAGCCGGGCACCGACATTGCCGAGGTGCTGGCGACGCTGTCCGAACAGGGTATCGACCGCGAGGCGGCGATGGAGCTGCTGGCGCAGGCGCTGGTCGTCCCGGTACTGACCGCGCACCCGACCGAGGTGCGGCGCAAGAGCATGATCGACCACCGCAACCGCATCGCCGAACTGCTGGCGATGCGCGATGCGGGCCGTGACGTCACGCCCGATGGCGACGATGTGGACGCGGCGATCGGCCGCCAGATCGCGCTTCTCTGGCAGACGCGGGTGCTGCGCCGCGAGCGGCTGTACGTCACCGACGAGGTGGAGACGGCGCTCTCCTATTTGCGCGACGTCTTCCTGCCGGTGCTGCCCGCTTTGTACCAGCGCTGGGACAAGGCGTTCGGGGCGCGCGTGCCCGCCTTCCTGCGCCCCGGTTCGTGGATCGGCGGCGACCGCGACGGCAATCCCTTCGTCACCGCCGAGTCGCTGACCACCGCGCTCGCCCAGGCGGCGGACGCGGTGCTGACCCATTATTGCGAGGGGGTTCATGCGCTGGGCGCCGAGCTGTCGATCTCGACCGGCCATGCGCAGGTGAACGAGGCGGTGCTGGCGCTGGCCGATGCCAGCGGCGATGAGGCGCTGAGCCGCTCGGACGAACCCTATCGCCGCGCGCTGTCGGGCATTTATGCGCGGCTTTCGGCCACGCATCAGAAGCTGACCGGCAAGACCCCGCCGCGCCCCGGCCGCCTGACCGGCGAGCCCTATCCCGACCCCAAGGCGCTGCGCACCGATCTGGTTGCGATCGCGCGGGGGCTGGCCGCGCAGGGCGACGGGGCGTTGGCCAGCGGCGGCGCGCTCGGGCGGCTGATCCGGGCGGTCGAAACCTTCGGCTTCCACCTCGCCACGCTCGACCTGCGGCAGAATTCGGCGGTGCATGAACGCGTCGTCGCCGAACTGCTGAAGGTGGCGGGCGTCGAGGCGGATTATCTGGCCCTGGACGAGGAGGCGCGCGTCGCGCTGCTTCGTCGCGAACTGGCCAATGCCCGGCCGCTGTTCAGCCATTATGCCGACTATTCGGACGAGACGCGCTCCGAACTCGCCATCGTCCAGGCTGCCGCCAATGCCCATGCCACCTACGGGCCGAAGTGCATCACCAACTATATCGTCTCGATGGGCAAGTCGGTGTCCGACCTGCTTGAAATCAATCTGATGCTGAAGGAATTCGGCCTCTACCGCCCCGGCGAGCCCGCCACCGCCGCGATCATGGCGGTGCCGCTGTTCGAGACGATCGAGGACCTGGAGGCAGGCCCGGAGATCATGCGCGCCTATTTCGCGCTGCCGGAGATTGCCGCGATCGTCCGCGCGCGGGGCCATCAGGAGGTGATGATCGGCTATTCGGACTCGAACAAGGATGGCGGCTATCTGACCTCCACCTGGTCCCTGTCCAAGGCGTCGAGCGCGTTTCGCCCGGTCTTCGACGATCTCGGCGTCAGGATGCAGCTCTTCCACGGGCGCGGCGGCGCGGTCGGACGCGGCGGCGGCAGCGCCTTTGCCGCGATCCGTGCCCAGCCGCATGGCACGGTGCAGGGCCGCATCCGCATCACCGAACAGGGCGAGGTGATCGCGGGCAAATATGGCACCCGCGATTCAGCTCTGACCAATTTGGAAGCCATGGCGTCGGCGACGTTGCTCGCCAGCCTGGAGCCGGACCGGCTGTCGGCGGCGGACACCGCGCGCTTTACCGCCGCGATGGAGGAACTGTCGGCGACCGCCTTCTCCACCTATCGCGGGCTGGTCTATGGCACCGAGGGTTTCCGTACCTTCTTCCGCCAGATGACTCCGATCGCCGAGATTGCGGGCCTGAAGATCGGCAGCCGCCCGGCCAGCCGCAAGAAGTCCGACGCGATCGAGGATCTGCGCGCCATTCCCTGGGTGTTCAGCTGGGCACAGGCGCGCGTCATGCTGCCGGGCTGGTACGGCGTTGGCACCGCGATCGCGAATTTCGAGGATAAGGCGTTGCTCGCCGAGATGGCGAAACACTGGCCCTTCTTCGCGGCCACGCTGGCCAATATGGAGATGGTGCTGGCCAAGTCCGACATCGGCATCGCGCGGCGCTATGCCGGGCTGGTCGAGGACGAGGGGCTGCGGGACGCGATCTTCGGGCGAATCCATGACGGCTGGCACCGCGCGCGTGACGGGTTGCTGACCGTGACCGGACAGACGCGGTTGCTGTCCGACAATCCGGCGCTGGAGGCGTCGATCCGCCTGCGCCTGCCCTATATCGAGCCGCTCAACCTGCTCCAGATCGAACTCATGAAGCGCCACCGCGCGGGCGAAGACGATCCGCGCATCGGCGAGGGCATATTGCTGTCGATCAACGGCATCGCCACGGCGTTGCGCAACAGCGGGTAAAAGCGGTGGCGGATTTCGTCGTGCATTACGAAGGCGGCCTGCGCTGTCATGTCGCCCATCCCGACAATGGCGCGGTGCTGGTCATGGACGCGTCGCAGGAACTGGGCGGGCGCGGCGAGAATTTCTCGCCCAGCGACCTGTTGTCGGTGTCGCTGGGCGGCTGCGTCTTGAGCATCATGGCGATGGCGGGCCGCGTCGCCGGACTGGAACTGGCGGGCGCGACGGCGACCGTAACCAAGCAGATGGGCAATGCGCCGCGCCGGATCACGACGCTGGGCGTCACGGTCCGGGTGCCGGGTCGGTACGACATGGCCCAGCGCAAGCGGCTGGAAGCGGCGGCGGCCGCCTGCCCGGTCCATGCCGTCCTGGGCATTGACGCGCCGATCACAATTATCTGGGATGACTGACCCTCACTATTCCTCCCCTGGAAGGGGAGGTGGCAGGCCGCAGGCCTGACGGAGGGGTGTCCCGTTCGGCGAGGTTTGACCGCTCTCACCGCGGGCGACACCCCCCCGCCAGCTTCGCTGGTCCACCTCCCCTTGCAGGGGAGGAGTTTAACGGCCGACCTGCCGCGCTTCCTCCGCCGTGAATCCCTCGACCATCGCACGGAAGGTCGCCTCGGCCACGTCGGGGCTGACCCCGGTCTGCGCCGCCTTGGCCCGGATACGCGTCAGGATCTGGCGGATGCGCGCCTCGTCCCGCACGGTCGCGGCGGAGGTTTTGAAGCGCCCGGCCTGCGCGACATAGCGCGACCGCTCCGCCATCAGTCGCAGGATCTGGTCGTCGATCCGGTCGATATGGGTTCGCACCTCGCCCAGCGTTCGGCAGCACGGGGTGGCCGGCGCCCGCGCGAAAACAGATTCAGACATAAGCGCGGCCACAATAAGCATGGCGCAGGGCAGCGGACGCATCCGGCATCTCCGACATGAACGATGATCCGGCCCGATACGGCCGCATCTCCGGCCCGGCCAGTGACATTGCCGTCACGCTGAGCGCGATCCCGCCACGGCCTCCAGCAGCACGCCCTCCCGCGTCTCACGGAAAGTGCGGGGCAGATAGCTCATGTCAACGCCAAGGCCCGCTCGCCGCGTTCGTGCGCCAGCAACCATTGCTTGACCGCCAGTCCGCCCGCGAAACCAGTCAGCGTGCCGTTCGCGCCGATGACGCGGTGGCAGGGCGTCACGATCGACAGCGGATTGCGCCCGTTCGCCGCGCCCACGGCGCGCGATGCCCCCGGCCGCCCGATCGCGGTGGCGAGCGCGGCGTAGCTGCGCGTCTCGCCATAGGGAATGGCATTGAGCCCGGTCCACACCGCCTTTTGAAACGCGGTGCCGACGGGATCGAGCGGCAGGTCGAACACGCAGCGTTCACCGGCAAAATATTCGGACAGCTGGCGTATCGCTTGTGCCAGCACCGCATGCGCCGGATCGTCGCGCCGTTCGGGCAAGGGCACCCGCCCCACGCGCTCCTCAGCCCAGAGGACCGCGCGCAGGCCCTTTTCACTCGCCACGAGGGTCAGCTCGCCCACTGGCGAGGCCATGGTGCATTCGCTCAACATGAACCGACCCTAGCGCAGGGACGCATGTGATGCGTCCCGCTTCTTGCGGTCAAACCCGAAAGAAGGGCGCGGCGATCTCGGGCGTGACGCGCAGCAACCGGCTGGTGGCGCGGTCGATCAGCGCCCAGGTCGTCACCGCCTCCACCTTGACCCGGCCTTCCGCATCCAGAAAGCGGACATGCCGGTCGAAGCGCGCGCCCTTGGGCGGGTCCGGGACCCAGGTTTCGGCGGTCACCGTCTCGCCCGCCACGACATTGCCGCGATAGTCGATCTCGTGCCGCGTCACGACCCAGACATGGGCGGCGGCATGTTCGGGGGGCACGACGGATTCCCAATGCGCGCCCGCGATCGCCTGAATCCACTGGACCCAGACGGCGTTGTTCACATGGCCCAGCTCGTCGATATGATCGGGCTGGGCGGTGAAGCTCATGGTGAAACGGCTCATGCCTGTTCGTCCGGCTCCTTGTATCGCAACCACAATGCGCGCACGCCCCAGCCGATCGCGGCGGCGATCATCACCAGCCCGGCTGCCATCAAGATGTGCGGCAGTGTCGGGCGATAGCGCGCGGCGAGTTCGTGAAACGCCTCGCCGAACAGATAACCGATGCCGGTAAAGATCGCTGCCCAGCACAAGGCGGATGCGGCATTGACCGCGACGAACAGCCGGGTCGACACATGGCTGGTGCCCAGCGCCACCGGGCTGATCGTGCGCAGGCCGTAGAGAAAGCGGAAGGCGAAGATGAAGCCGACCGGGTAACGCTCCATCAGCTTCGTGACGCGCGTATAGACCCGCCGCTTGCGCAGCTTGCCCACCCAGCGCCCGTCGCGCGCCCGCCGGCCGATGGTGAAGAAGACCTGGTCCGCCAGGAACGACCCGATCGCCGCGGCCAGGAAGGCGGCGGGCCAGCCGATCAGCCCCTGATGCGACAGGATGCCTCCCGTCACGACCGCCGTCTCGCCCTCCAGCCCGGCGCCGAGCGCGATGGCCGCGACACCGTAGCGCGCGACGATCGCCTCTATGCTCAGGATTCGACTCCCATCTGCCACAGGATGAAGGCGTGCTCCTCCGCCCCCTCGCGCAGGCTTTCGAACCGGCCCGACTTGCCGCCATGCCCGGCGCCCATATTGGTCTTGAGCAGCAGCAAATTGTCGTCGGTCTTGGTCGCGCGAAGCCGGGCGGCCCACTTCGCAGGCTCCCAATAGGTGACGCGCGGATCGTTCAGCCCGCCCGAGATGAACATCGGCGGATAAGCCTGCGCCTTCACATTGTCATAGGGGCTGTAGCTGCGGATCAGCTCGAACGCCTTGGCGTCCTGGATCGGATTGCCCCATTCGGGCCACTCGCCCGGCGTCAGCGGCAGTTCGGCATCCATCATCGTGTTGAGCACGTCGACGAACGGTACGTCCGCGATCACCGCGCCCCACAGCTCGGGATCGGAATTGACCACCGCCCCCATCAGCTCGCCACCCGCCGAGCGGCCCGCGATGGCGATCTGGCCCGCCTTGGTCCAGCCGCCCTCGATCAGCCCCTTTGCCACGTCGACGAAATCGTGGAAGGTGTTGGTCCGCTTCTCCAGCTTGCCGTCCAGATACCATTGCTGGCCCAGATCGTCGCCGCCGCGGATATGCGCGATGGCATAGGCGAAGCCGCGATCGAGCAGGCTCATGCGGCCCGTCGAAAAGCCGGGCGGGATGGCATAGCCGTAGGCGCCGTACGCATAGAGGAACAGCTTGCCCGATCCGTCGCGCGGAAAGTCCTTGGGATAGACGATCGACACCGGCACCAGTGTCCCGTCGCGGCCTGCGATCTTCAGCCGCTCGGTCCGGTACTTGTCGCCGTCATAGCCCGACGGGATTTCCTGCACCTTCAGCACGGTCAGGCCGCCGGTCGCCACGTCATAATCATAGACGGTGCCCGGCGTGACCATGGATTCATAACCCAGGCGCAAGGTCGACACGTCATATTCGGGATTGTCGCCCAGCCCGGCGGTGTAGCTCGCCTCGGGGAAGTCGATCCGCTGGGGTATGGTCGGGGTGTCGTAGCGATGGATGGCGATGCGGTCCAAGCCGTCCTCGCGCCCCTCGACCACGAAGAAGTCCTTATAACACTCCACCCCGGTCATGTAGAAATGCGGGTTGGGGCCGATCAACTCATGCCACTCGCCGGGATTGTCGATCGACGCGGTGCAGAGGCGGAATTGCGGGTCCACATCGTTGGTGTGGATGAACAGCGTGCCGTCATGCTCGTCCACGTCATATTCGCGGCCCTCCTTGCGGGGGGCGACCAGGATCGGTTCGGCGAAGACATTGTCGGCAGGCAGCAGCCGCACCTCGCTGGTGACGTGATCGCCGGTCGCGATCACGATCCAGTTGCGCGCGGAGGTCTCCGCGACGGCGACGCGGTAACCCTCGTCATCCTCGTGGAACAGCTCGACATCTTCGGCGACCTCGGTGCCCAGCTTGTGGAAGCGCGCATTGTCGGTGCGCCACTGGGCATTCGCCACGCCGTAGAGGAAGCCGCTATCATCGGCGACCCAGACGATCTCCGACAGCATGCCGGGAATGACCTCAGGCAGATGCTCGCCTGTCGTCAGGTCCTTGATCCGCACCTCGAACCGTTCCGAGCCATTGTCGTCGATCGCATAGGCCAGATAGCGACCATTGTTGCTGATCGAGAAGGCGCCCAGCCGGAAATACTCCTTGCCCTCGGCCAGTGCGGGTTCGTCGAGCAGCAGTTCGTCGGGGCCGCCCGCGACCGGCTTGCGCCACCATTTGCGATATTGCCCGCCGGTCTCGAACCCAGTCCAGTAAATCCAGTCGCCGTCCTTTTGCGGGACGGAGGATTCGTCCTCTTTGATCCGCCCTTTCATCTCTTCGTACAGCCGGTCGATCAGCGGCTGGCGCGGGGCCATGACCTGCTCAAAATAGGCGTTCTCCGCCTCGACATAGGCGAGGACGTCCTTGTCCTCGACCTCCGGATAGGCCGGGTCCTTCAGCCAGGCATAGGGGTCGGTGATGGTGATCCCGTGCGCGGTGAAGCTGTGGGGACGGGTTTCGGCAATGGGCGGCGTCGGCGCGGGTTCGGTCATCGCCCGGATGTAGCTAGGGTTACGCCCCGCCGGAAGGGGTTGGGGTCATGCTATTTCCTCACGGCCTTTGCTCCTCCCTCCGTTCAGCCTATCCCCAACAGCCGTTCACGCTGAGCGAAGTCGAAGCGCACGTCCCGCGCTTGGCCAACGGATTCCCTTGGCCTTCGACTACGCTCAGGCTGAACAGAGGGTAGGCTATGGAGGCGTTACTTCGTCTTCCACCCATCGGCCAGTGTCCAGCGATCCCGCCAGTGCAGGACCGGCGTCTCGCCCTCCCATTCCACCGGCAGCCAGACGTACCGCCCGTCGATCGCATTTTCCGGCCGCCAGCGATCGGCCATGAAGATGAAGCGTGGCTCCGCCCCCGGACGCTCGGGCGGCAGCGGCAGGACGAAGGTCGATTGCGAGTGGAAGGTCGTCTTCCGGTCCTCCTCGCTCCCCCGCACCGGATTGCCTAGCGAACGCCAGGGCCCCGTCACCTTGTCCGCGACATAGACCCGCCCCGGATTGGGCCGCCAGCCGGTGAGCCCGGAGGCGAACATGTAATAGCGCCCCTTGGCCTTGAAGAGCGCGGGCGCCTCGTTGCCGCCATCGGGCAGCGCGCGGACATAATAGCCGTCATGGCGCGTCCAGTCGGGCGCCAGCCGCGCGATCTGAAGCGTGGCATTTTCCTCCGAGGCATAGACATGCCAGGCGGTGTCGCCATCGACGAACACCGTCATGTCGCGCGCCATTTGCCCGCCCGCAAAATCGCGCGCCAGCGTGGTGCCGGGCGCCTTGTCCTCGGCCGTGGCATTGGCGGGCCAGATGCCGGGATTGACGCGACCGGCGCGCAGGAAGCGGAACGGCCCCTGCGGCCGGTCGGCAACCGCGACGCCCGCCTGCGCCGCGCCGTAACCGCGCCCCTTCAGCTCCAGATGGAACCACATCACGAATTGGCGGGTCCGGCGGTTATAGACGACCTTGGGCCGCTCCAGGATACAGCCGCGCATGATCGGGCTGGTCGGATCGTCCGACACGGGCAGTGCAATGCCCTCGTCGCGCCAGGTCACCAGATCGGCCGAGCTATAGGCATGGACGCCGACCAGCGCGGTATTGCCCGCCTCGCCCGCCGTCTTGTGCTCGCCATGCCACCACCAGCGTCCGCCATGGCGCATCAGGCCGCCGCCATGGGCGTTGATCGCGACGCCGTTCGTGTCGTTCCAGACCTCGCCGGGGCGGAACGCGTCCGCGTCCGCCGCGCGCGCCATGCCACCGACCAGCGCCGCCGCGCCCGCCCCCACCAAGATGCTCCGCCGGTCGATCGTCACGCAAACCCCCTCCCAAGTCGTTCGGACAGGATCGTATATCGTCTGACAAATGGATCAAGCCCCGACAGGCTCGACGCTGTGCAGGCGGAGGGCTAGACCGGCCGCGTTTCCCATTGCTGTCAGGCCGTTCCATGTCCCATTCCGCTCGCCTTTCCGCCCTTCGCAACGCGCTGGCCGCCCAAGGTCTCGACGGTTTCGTCGTGCCGCTGACCGACGAGCATATGAGCGAATATGTCGGCGACTATGCGCAGCGGCTGGGCTGGCTGACCGGGTTCGGCGGCTCTGCGGGGTCGGCGGTGGTGCTGACGGACAAGGCGGCGATCTTCACCGACGGGCGCTACACGCTGCAGGTGCGCGAGCAGGTGTCGGGCGAGGACTATGCCTATATCCCCGTGCCGCAGGACAGCGTCGCGGGCTGGCTGGGTCGCGAGACGGCGGCGGGGCAGCGGATCGGGTACGACCCGTGGCTGCACACCCGCCAGCAGGTCGCCGACATGATCGCCGCGCTCGCCGATCGCGAGGCGGAACTGGTCGCGGTGACGGCCAATCCCATCGACGCAATCTGGACCGACCGTCCCGCCCCCTCCCCCGCCATCTTGCGCGTGCAGGACGATGCGGTGGCGGGCGAAAGCTCGGCCGCCAAGCGCGCGCGGATCGGCGAGTGGCTGGCCGAGCAGCGCGCCGATGCGGTGGTGCTGTCGGCGCTGGACTCGATCGCCTGGGCGCTGAACGTGCGCGGCACCGATGTTGCGCATACGCCGGTCGCGCTGTCCTATGCCATCGTCCATGCCGACGGCGAGACCGACCTGTTCGTGGCACCCGAGAAGATCACGCCCGAGGTGCGCGCGCATCTGGGCAATGCCGTCCGGCTGCACGAGCGTTCGGCGTTCGAAGGATATCTGACCGGCTTTGCGGGCAAGCGCGTCGTCGCCGACCCCGAGCGCGCGGTCGCCGCCATTGCGCAGGCATTGGAGGCAGGCGGGGCCAAAGTGCTGGCGCTTCGCGATCCGGTGGTGCTGACCAAGGCGATCAAGAACACCGCCGAGGTCGCCGGGCACCGCGCCGCCTCGGTCCGGGACGGCGCGGCGATGGTGCGCTTCCTGCGCTGGGTGGAAGAGGAATGCCCCAAGGGCGGGCAGACGGAACTGTCCGCCGCTGCCAAGCTGCTGGCGTGCCGCGAGGCGACGGGGCTGCTGAAGGATACCAGCTTCTCGACCATCTCGGCGACCGGCGCGCATGGCGCGAGCCCGCATTATCATGTCACCGAGGAATCGAACGCGGCCATCGAATTGGGTCAGCTGTTCCTGATCGACTCGGGCGGCCAATATCAGGACGGCACCACCGACATCACCCGCGTCATGCCGATCGGCACGCCCACCGACGAAATGCGCGACCGCTTCACCCGCGTGCTGAAGGGGCATATCGGGCTGGCCACCGCCGTCTTCCCGGACGGGACGCTGGGCGGGCATCTGGACTCGCTGGCGCGGCGGCCGCTCTGGGAGGTCGGGCTGGACTATGCGCATGGCACCGGCCACGGCGTCGGCGCCTATCTGTCGGTACATGAAGGGCCGCAGCGTATCGCCGCGCCCAACTATCCCGGCGGGGCCGCGATGGAGCCGCTGCGCGCGGGCATGATGCTGTCCAACGAGCCGGGTTATTACAAGGCGGGCGAGTACGGCATCCGCATCGAAAACCTCGTGCTGGTCGAACCGCGCGAGATTGCGGGTGCGGATCGCGACATGCTGGGCTTCGAGACGCTGACCCTGTGCCCGATCGAGCGGACGCTGATCGTTCCCGAGTTGCTGACCGCAGCGGAGCGGGACTGGCTCAATGCCTATCATGCGCGGGTGGCGGAAATTCTGGCGCCGGAGCTGGAGGGGGCGGAGCGGGACTGGTTGCTGGAGAAATGTGCGGCGATCTGATTTTTCACGCGAAGCCGCGAGGACGCGAAGAAGAAGGAAGAAGGTTGGTTCGCGCAGAGGCGCGGAGGCGCGGAGGTGTCTCGCCCGCCGCGCCAGCGGCCTTTTATCTCAGGGGCTGATGAATAGAGAGCGCTGCGCGCGGCCTGACCTCTCTGCGTCCTCTGCGCCTCTGCGCGAACCAAAACTCTTCGCGTCATCGCGGCTTCGGGTGAACAAGAACGCCGTGCGAAAGGAGCCCCCCACGCGGCGTTTTGCGCGCCTCGAACGGCAAAGGAACTGGACCCCGGCCTTCGCCGGGGAACAGAAGAGGGATTGCTCCCCCCTTACCGCCCGAGCAGCACCCGCGCCTGCCCTGCGATCTGGGCCAGCATCGCGGCGTTGGGTTGTGCCGCGAGGCGTGCCCGGTCGATCACCGCCTTGAACTGGCCCACGCGCGCGGCATTGCGTTCCAGCCAGGCCTCGACCGCCGCTTCGGGGTCGGTCGTCCCTGCACGGCCGAGGAAGTCGAGCCGCTGCTGCTGGAAGTCACGGGCAAGCCCTGCGATCAACAGGCGCTCCCACGGATCGCTCGGGCTGATCCGCGCCGCCTGGCCCTGCGCCCAGTCGAGGCCCAGCGCCTGACCCAGGCGGGTGAAGGCATGGGTCAGCCGCGTCTCGTCCAGCGACAGACGCTGGCCCAGATCGGCCAACCCCACGGCACCGTCAAGTTCGGACACGCGCACCACCCGCGCTGCGAGATCGGCGGGTGCGCCCGCCTCTTCCAGCGCCGCGACGACGCGGGCGCTCTGTGCCTTGGCCTCGTCGCGCAGCAAGGCGGGCGTTTCCGCGGCCAGCCGCTCGATGCCCGGCTGCAACCGCTCCAACGCCGCGCCGGGCGAGGTGCCCGCCGGCATCGAGCGCAGCAGGTCGGCGATCTGCGACCGCGTGGCGCGCGCCACCTCGTCGAACAGCGCGATACGCGCGGCTTCGGGCATCGCCGCCGTCTCGATCGCGGTCCACAGGGCGGGCAGGTCGAACAGCCGCTCGACCACGACGAACATCGCCGCGATGTCGGCCATCGCCGCGCCCTCTTCCTCGGCCAGTTCGAACGGGTGGAGGATGCCCATCCGGTTGACGATCCGGTTGGCCAGCTTCGTTGCGACGATCTCGCCGCGCAGGCGATGCTGGTCGATGGCCTCGCCGAATGCGTCCTGCATCGCGGGCGGGAAGGCGGCGCGCAGATCGGGGAGCAGTTCGTCGTCCAGCGCCAGCGGGCTGTTCTCGATCGCATCCTGCAAGGTCAGCTTCGCCGTCGCCAGCAACACCGCCAGTTCGGGCCGGGTCAGCGCGATGCCGTCCTGCCCGCGCCGCAGCAGCACGTCGTTGCTGCCCAGACCCTCGACCGCGCGATCGAGTCGCCCGGCGCTCTCGAATATCTCGATGACGCGGACATAGCTCGGCATCGCGCCCGCGCCGTCCGCCTCGGCGATCGACAGGCCTAAAGTCTGGAGGCGGTTATCCTCCAGCACCAGATGCGCGACGTTATCAGTCATCGAGGCGAGCAGCGTGTTGCGATCGTCCTCCGCCAGACGGCCCTCGATCATCTCGCGGTTGAGCGCGATCTTGATGTTGACCTCGTTATCCGAACAGTCGACGCCCGCCGAATTGTCGATGAAGTCGGTGTTGATCCGCCCGCCGCGCTCGGCAAAGGCGATGCGCGCGGCCTGGGTCACGCCCAGGTTCGCACCTTCGCCGATCGCGGTGACACGCAGATCCTCGGCATCGACGCGCAGGCGGTCGTTCGCCGGATCGCCGACCTGAACGTTATTCTCCGCCGCCGCCTTGATGTAGGTCCCGATGCCGCCGAACCAGAGCAGGTCGGCCGGGGCCTTCAGGATCGCCGAGATCAAAGCCGCCGGTTCCAGCGAGGTGGCGGTGATGCCAAGCGCCTCGCGGATTTCGTCCGACAGCGGGATCGTCTTGGCCGAACGCGGGAAGACGCCGCCGCCGGGCGAAATCAGGCTGGTGTCGTAATCCGCCCAGCTCGACCGGGGCAGCGCGAACATGCGCGCCCGCTCGTCCCAGCTCGTCGCGGGATCGGGGTTCGGATCGAGGAAGATGTGGCGATGGTCGAACGCCGCGACCAGCTTGATCGCCTTGGACAGCAGCATCCCGTTGCCGAACACGTCGCCCGACATGTCGCCGCAGCCGACGACGCGGATGGGCTGGCTCTGTACGTCCACGCCCCGCTCGGCGAAGTGGCGCTGGACCGAGACCCAGGCGCCCTTGGCGGTGATGCCCATCGCCTTATGATCGTAGCCCTGGCTGCCCCCGGAGGCGAAGGCGTCGCCCAGCCAGAAGCCGCGCTCCAGCGCCAGCGCATTGGCCACGTCGGAGAAGGTCGCGGTGCCCTTGTCGGCGGCGACCACGAAATAGGGGTCCTCGCCGTCCAGCACGCGCACGCCGTCCGGGTGCACCACCGCGCCCTCGACGATATTGTCAGTGATCGACAGCAGTGCGCGGATGAACACGCGGTAGCTTTCCTTGCCCTCGGCGGCCCAGCCGTCGCGGTCGGTGACCGGCGACGGCAGCTGCTTGGGGTAGAAACCGCCCTTGGCCCCGGTCGGCACGATCACCGCATTCTTCACCCGCTGCGCCTTCATCAGGCCCAGAATCTCGGTGCGGAAGTCGTCGCGGCGATCCGACCAGCGCAGGCCGCCACGCGCGACGGGTCCGGCGCGTAGGTGGATGCCCTCGACGCGGGGGGAATAGACCCAGATTTCGCGCCACGGCAACGGAGCCGGAAGCCCCGGAATCTTGTGGCTGTCCAGCTTGAAGGCCAGCGCTTCCCTGCCTGCCTCGGCAAAGGCGTTGGTGCGCAAGGTCGCGGCGATCATATCGCGGAAGCTGCGCAGGATACGGTCGTCGTCGATCGCCGACACCGCATCCAGCCCGGCTGCGATCGCAGCATCGGCGGCGGCGATGTCTCCGCCCGCCTTCGGGTCATGCGCGGCGGTGAACCGCTCGATCAACGCGGTCGCCAGCTTCGGCGCGCGGCGCAACGCATCGACCACGGTGGTCAGCCCATAAGGCAGCCCCGCCTGGCGCAAATAACGGAACCACGCACGGAACAGCACCACCGCCTGCGGGCTGAGGCCGACATCGACGATCAGGCGGTTGAACGCATCATTCTCGGCCGCGCCCTCCAGCACGGCGGCGATCGCGCCCTCCAGCACCGCCGCGCCCTTCGGCTCGGTCGTCGCCTCGGTCTCGACGATGAAGTCGTGGACGAAGGGGTCGGAATCGTCGCGCAGCCGCGTCGGAAGTTCGCCGATCACGCGGAAGCCGAAATTCTCCAGCACCGGCACGGCGTCCGACAAGGGCAGCGCGCCGTTCAGCTTGTAGATCTTCAGCTGGCGATCCTGCCCCGGCTGGACCGGGAAGAGGCGAACCGAACGGCTCGATTCATTCTCCAGCGACGACAGGCGCAGAATGTCCGCCGCCGCTTCCGCCGCATCGCTGACATTGCGGTAATTGGTCGGGAAGCCGTTGGCCCAGCGCAGCGCGAGGCGCGCCGCGCGGGGCGCGGGCACCTGCTCGGCCAGCGCCGCCTCGACATCGGGCATCCAGCCGCGCACCATCTTGCGCAGCCGCTCCGACAATGCCGCCGTATCGGGCAGGCGGCCGTCCTGGCGCAGGTCGATGGTATAGCGGATCAGCGCGACGACGCCGTCCTCCAGCGCGATCGACCAGTTGAGCAGCGAGCCGTTCGCCGCCTCGCCCAGCATCTCGCCGATCGCGACGCGGCGCGCGGTGGTCAGCTCGTCGCGCGGCAGCCAGACGAAGGCAAACAGATGCCGCTGCAAGACCGAGCGGATCAGCACCAGCTCGGGGCGCGGACGGTCGGCCAGCGACATGGCGGTCAGCGCCAGCTGCTCGAGCGCCTCGGCCGGGAAGGCGGTGACAAGGTCATGCGGCAGCGCGGTCAGCGCATGGGTCAGCGCCTTGCCGGTATGGCCGCGCGGGTCGAAACCGAATTTGGCCTGAAGCGCGGCGAGGCGCGTGCGCAATACCGGCACCTCATGCGGCGGGCTGGCCAGCGCGGCGCTGGTCCACAGGCCCGCATGGATCGACAGGCCGACGACGCGGCCCTGCTCGATCACCGGCACCAGCACCAGGTCGAGCGGCACCGAGCGGTGGACGGTCGAGATCGCATTGGACTTGAGCAGCAACGGTGCCGCCCCGCCCTCGACGAAATAGTCGAGCGCCCGCTGGCGCGAGGTATCGGCGAGCAGCGGCACCTTGTGGGGCGTGCGCGCCACGCCCAGCGCGGGGGCATCGCGGCCATCCTCATACCATTTCTCATGGCCGAGCAGCGTCAGCTTGCCGTTCAGGAACCAGAGGAGGAGCGCCGCCCCCTCGCCATTCTTCTCGCCCAGCGTGGTCGCATCGGCGGCGAGTGCGTCTTGCAACCCGGACCAGTCTGCCACGGCGGCGCGCACATCGGCCAGCACGGCGCGCAAATCGTCGATGAGGCCGCGCCGGTCGCGCGCATCGGCGCGTTCCATTTCCAGATAGATGAAGGATTCGGACTTTCCGCCCGCGCCGATCGCCTGAAGCTGTCCCTCGGCATCGCGGGTGACGGGCAGGACGGGGTGGATCACCCGGTCGATCGCGATACCGTCCGCGCCGACCATGGCCGCAATCGAATCGACCAGGAAGGGCATGTCGTCATTGACGATGGCGAGGCGCATCCGGCGATGCGTGTCGTCGCCCGACATCGGCTCCAGCGCGATCGACGGTTCTCCCGGCGAGCGCTGCTGCGCCACCGCCGCAACGAAGGCCGCTGCGGCAGCCACCTCCGCGGGGCCGAACCCCTGCAACTCCGCCGGAAGGGCGCCCTGGGTCAGCCGCGCGGCAATCGCGTCGGCCATCGGATGCGACATATTCGGTGCCATAGCCCCAAGTCCTAGGCCGGGCTTTCGCGCCGCTCAACCCTTTGGAGAGCGAGAAAAGATGTTGCGCCGCAGCGCAACTTTCATTGCGAGGCGCGCAATACCCTGTCGGCCAGCCGCGTGTCGCCGACCACCGATCCGGTAATGGCAACGCTACCATCCTCGGCAACGCGCCCGACCAGCACGACGGGCGTTCCCGGCGGCGCATCGATGGGCCATTCGATATGCCCGGCCGCCTGGGGGTCTCCGCCGCGAGTCGACTCCGGCCGATTCCACAGCGCAGCGGCCGAGCCCGGCGGCGGCGCCTGGGTCGCTTCTGCCGCCGAATCGATCAGCTCCGAATCGAGCGCCGCCTGCAACAGCGGATCGGCCAGTTCCTTCCAGCTCAGGACGCCGTGGATGAAGTCGATCATCAAGCCGTCGGACGAATAGGGCAGCAGGATGCCGCGATACAGCGTCATCCGCCCGCGCGCGTTGACGAACTCGGCCTCGAACCCCGTCGGGACCTGGTCGGCCAGCACATGATCAAAATGCCGGGTCAGCCGCGCCAGCAGCGACGCCTCGGGCAAATCCCCGATCCGCGTCGGCCGCGCCACCGTCCCGCACTCGTCGCGCAGCGCCTGGCCGATATAGGCGATCGCCGGATCGATCCGGTCGCCGCGAAAATCCAGCAGCACCGAATTGGCGGCAAAGTCCCCGATCGCCTCGGTATCCAGCGCCCGGATCGAGGGAAAGCGCGCTTCCCCCGACAGCGAGACCCAATGATGATAGGCCCGCGCATGAAGCCGCCGCTCCACCCCGCCCAGCCGCTGGAGCGCGTCCTCGCCCCCCGCCGACGGATCGCTTACGGCACGCTCCGAAGGATGCTGGGGTTCGCGGTTCATGACGGTCTTCCTGGCCATGTCTCCGTCATGCCCCGACATAGTTAACCGCTGGTAAAGATCACAAAGCCGCTTGCCACCCCCCAACCAACCTGTTAAGCGCGCCCACCTGACCGGACACCAGCCGGTTCACGAGACGGGCCGCTTTAGCTCAGCTGGTAGAGCATCGCATTCGTAATGCGGGGGTCACAGGTTCGAGTCCTGTAAGCGGCACCACCCTAAACCATTGTTATGGCGACATTTTTTCGCCTCCCTCGAATGCGTAGGGTTGATCTGTTCCCGCGCACTTTCTGCGCAACGCGCCGGGTGCGAGGGCTTCCAGATCGGAAATGATGGCCTCCAAGGCGGTGACGACGGTCGGATATTCTCCGACCGCGTACACCTCGGTCTGACTGCCCGAGCGGTGTCCCATGAAGCCTTCGAGGTCCCAGCGCGTGGCACCGCGATTGCGGACCAGCGTCGCTAGGCTGTGACGAAGGACATAGGGTCGCATCTCTTTGACCTGGGGCATGTCGAGGTTGATCAGCATCGTGTCCCAAGCGCGGTCCACGTCCTGAATTCCCCGGCCGTAATAGTTCACCAGCCAGCCGCGCCCTTCGCGCGCGTCGGGTGACAGGCTCTGGAAAATCGCCAGCTCCTCGCGCAGCCAGGCGTCCAGCAGCGGCAGGACGGGCAGCAAGGCGCGGTGTTTCTTGTTCTGGGCGCGGCCGCGTGGATTGAGATCGATCTGCGCCGCCCCCGGCCACCATTGCTCCCTTTCGGGCGAGACATTGATGTCGACGACTGCCCCCGGCCGCGCGATCGTGCAGATCGACGCGACAAGGAAAGCGTGAAGCGATTCGCGTTGCACGTTCGGCTCGGCTGCATAGGTCAGCATCTTCGCGAGATCCTCGACGCCGATGCGGGTCCGTCGCGTCCTCTGGACCTGTGCGGCGGGGAGCGGCTTGTAGATCGGGCGCTTATCGATACGCGGAGGATCGGCGTCGGCCGCCCAGTTCAGCGCCGCGATCAGCTGCGCGATGACGGCTTCCGTCGCGGCCGGGGAGCGAGGGCGGCTCTTCGTGATTTCCTTCTTCTTGTTCTTCCAGACGACCGGCTGCTTACGGGACCAGGCGCGAAAGGCGGTGACGAACGGCTTGCTGCACGCCACCGCGCAAGTGGTGGCATGTCCGAAACGCCCCTTCGCCCCCAGAGCCTCCTCGGCATCCAGGAAAGCGGCGACGTGATTCAGACGGGATACGATGGTGTCGCCCGACACCTGGTTGACGCCCCATTCCAAATTATAGTCGGCCATGGCGTCGGTCAGCAGATAGCCACTCGCCGAAGCCAAGGGCTGGCCGCACGTCTCGCAGAATGCCGCTGCTTCGCCTCGATCGGCGAGATACCGCTGATCGAGGTTGCGACGCGCTAATTCCTCATCCCCCGTACCCGTTGACGCGCTGCATTGACGTCGCGCGGCGGGGTCGTACCAGAAGACGTAGAAGTTTTCGCTTCGGCGGCTTCCGTCTTTCCGCTTGTAGTGGTCGAGCCAGTATTTGCCCCGCTGGTAGATTGGAGCTTCGCGTCCCGACATTTGGCCTGTTCTTTCAAGAATTCTGTTTTTGCACGGTGTGTCATCTCGAAAAGGCCGAGCTTGGCCAGGGTATCGAGATCGGACGCTTCAAGCCGGATGCCCCTGCCCACCTCCACGGCGCGGGATAGCTTCTGATCCAGTCGGACAATGGAATAGCTGGTCGCCATCAGGCCGCTCCCCCCATGATCGCATCCTCGATATCGATCTGGCGCGGGTCGGCTTGCCTCTGTCCGTACCAGATGGACATGGAGACATCGCACCAAGTCGGATGCTGGGTCGCGTCGTGATGGCGCGCGGCCGTGGCTTGGGCATTGGCGCCGGTCCAATGGGCGTTGCCGCCATGGCAGGTGAAGCATCCGGCGATTGTCTCGCGGGAAGTGCGGGTCTGGCGCTCCGTCATCGCCGCGCCTCCCGCTCGTGGATCCAGCCGTTCACTGCGTCCAGCATGTCGGGAAAGCCGCCTTCCTGCATGCGGCGACGATGGGCGCGCATGAGGTCGCCAATGTCGTCGACGCTGTAGTCGTCGGGTGCTGGCTGGGACCGGAACGCCATGCGCGGCTGCGCGCGTTCCCGCCCAGGAATGTCGAAGCGGTCGAGGCTGATCCCCGCCGCTTCGGCGACAGCGGTCCCGCGCGCGATCGCCGTCTCGCGTTCGGCCGGGAAGGTGGTCGAGCGGGCCAACGCGAAGCATCGGTCGGCGCGGTGGAATGCGTCGCCCGTCATCGCGTCGGCCCCGGCAGGAGGGGCGTGGCGGTCTTTTTGCCCGCATAGTGCGCGGCGATCGCCGGGGCGATATGTTCGTGGACGGTACGGTCGCTGGGCATCACGACGTTGGCAAGGAACGCCTGCTCCGTTGTCTCGATGCCGGACTCGATGCTTTCCAGCTTCGCCTTGATGACCAGCAGCAGCGCTCGGCCGCGCTGGCGGCGCGCCTGGTTGGCGGCGTCCTCGAAAGCACGACGGCCGCGCGTCGCCTCGATCTGCTCGGGGGCGGCAAAGGGGATGACGAAGCGGATCGTCCGGTCGTCGAGCGCGAATTGCAGCGTGAAGCGGTCGCGCGACTGCAACTGGCCGATGTCGTCAGCGCCGTACCGCACCAAGAGCGCAACCACCTCCCCTATGGATTTCTCAAAGGGCACGTCTGTTCGATCAGCAAAGGCCATCTATCTGACATTCGCTTGGGCGGCGGTGATCGCGTCGGAAGCCTTCAGCACTTCGGGGCGGGCGTCGCGCACCTGTTCGGCGATCGTCGCTTCGATGGCGTCACAGACCTGCTGCGCCGACAGGCTATCGACCCTATGCCGCAGGGCACTGACCGACGCCGCCTTTCCGACGTTCGTGGCGATCCTCACCAGCATGTCCGTGATTTCCTGCGGCGTCATGAGAGCCTCGGCCGCAGTCAAGTGGACCTGGAAAATCCGCTCGAGATCATCGTTGAAGGCCGCAGCGATGCGCTGGGCCGCTGATAGGTTAGCGGTTCCCATCAGATCATCCCCAGCGCTTTCATGTACACGTCGAGGATCGCTTCTTCCTCTTGGTACTCTTCCCGCTTCTTTTTGCGGATCTGCATAATTTTCTTGATGGTCACCGGGTCGTACCCGCGCGCCTTGGCCTCGGCGAAAACATCCTTGATGTCGTCGCTGATGCCCTTCTTCTCTTCCTCCAGCCGCTCGGCCCGCTCGATCAGCAGGCGCAGCTCGTCGGCCGTGACGTTGTGGCCGTCGTCCTGTGCGTCGCTCACAGGCCCAGCTCCGGAATGACGCCGGGGCCAGCGATCATCCAGTCGACCAGCTCGGCGAGGATCAGGCCGACGATCACGCCCGCGATCGCCAACAGGGCGATATCGTTCGGCCGCAGGTAACTGTCGGCCGGGGTTTCCTTCGGGCGGCACTCGGAACAGCGGCACGTCATCGGGTGCAGCGTGGTGGGCGCGATCGGCTTCATGAGCGTGTGTCCCGTGACTGGAGTTCGGCGAAGGCGCGCAGCGTCTCGATCGAGATGACCTGCGCGAAGATGATGATGATGACGGCGGCCAGCGCGATGCGCGGATGGCCCATCAGCAGGAAGGCCAGAGCAATCCCGGCGGCGAGTCCCGTTCCCATCGTCAGGGTACGCAGCGTGGTCGTCACGCGGCGGTGCAGCTCGTCGGTCATGCGGCTGCTCCGGCGGGGATGGGTGGCACAGACCAGATGCACGCGGCCTCATGGGCCGCAGTGCATTTCGCCCGGTCAGTCTTGCCGCACATAATGCACAGCGGCGTGGTCGCGTCCTCGATGCCGGAGCGGTGCCGCTCCAGCTCGTAAATGATCGCGATATCGATCGGGTAGACGCGGCTCAGCACGGCGAGTGTGCTGAGATCCATCGGCACGATGTCCGCCTCGATGCGCTCCAGCCATTCGGCCCGCTCGAAATCGGTCAGGTGCGGCACCGTGTCGATGGCGGCTGCCATGTCATTCAGCGAACGACGGTCAGCGCAACGCAGAGCCTTCAGATATGCGCCCGGCGTAATCACCGGCCGCACTCCGGCGTGATGTCGACGATGATCCGCGCATCCATGTAGGCGTCGAGCGCCTGGCGGAGATCGAGGATCGTCTGCGAGAGGTGCCGAAAGGCATTGTTCAGGCGTTGCACCAGCAGTGTCTGCTCGGGCGTGTCCTGGACATGCCCCTCGGGGAGCTGGCGGGCGATGCGGTCGCGCGCCACCCGCGCTTCGGACAGCGCGATGACCAATTCGTCGATATCGCAGAGCATTTTGCGGCGAGGCTCCGGGCAGAAAATCACCGCTCCGCCGATCGCGTCGGATCGGCGGGGGCGGCTTCGGGTCAGCGGGTCGTAGGGAGTACGATCGGCGGGAGTACGGTCGGCGGGGGCGGTCATGGTGGCTGCTGGGCCACCAGGATCATCAAGGTCGCCTCATGAGCGGCGATGCTTTCCGCCACCTCGCGCGTCGCGGCCATGCGATCGTGCCTGGTGGCGTTGGGCAGCATGGCAAGGACGAGGGCCGCTTCCGCCTCCGCCCCTTCCTTGATGCAGGCGACGGTCGCCTCGGTGAGCGTCAGGTTGCCGACGGCGATCGTCGCCGGCGCCGACGCGTCGAAGAGACGCCGATAGGTGTCGAGCATCGGCGCACCGACGCCACCGGACGCGCGCCAGGCGCAATCGAGCGCTAGCGCGGCGTCGATCGGCGGGGTTAGCGGAAAGTGCGGGTTCGACCAGTCGCGGATCGTGCGCCCGGCGCGTTCGACCAGCGCGGCCACGGCCGATGGCCCGAGGCGGTCGACGATCATGTCCAGCGCTGCCTCGAAAGTCAGCGGATCGCGGGCATAGGTCATGCCATGCCTCGCTGACCGGCTTCCTTGCGGGCATCACGCCGGGCCAGCGTCATCAGACGGGCGCGAACGCTGTTGTGCGGCCGACCGACGCGCTGGGCGATGAGGTAGAGAGCAACGCCCTCCATATCCAAAGCAGTGATTGCCTGGTCCTCTTCGGCGGAAAAGGGACGGACCAGACGGCCCTTGCGGCTGTACGCGGCGACGGCCTGATAGCTGCCTCGCCGGAATTTCGGGGGGCTGTCCGCCCCCTGCGCCAGGCACTGCCAGTTGATCGAGCCGACGCTGATCGGCGTACCCTGGTTGGTGAAGTGGTCCGCGATGCGCTGGGGCGACCAACCGCGTTCGCGGAGGACGCACATCTCATGGATTTGCGCGTCGTTCAGGATGCGTTGGCCACCCATTACTGCGCTCCCTGGATAGATGGTCGGCGGCGGGCAGCCTCGGTGAATGCCCACCGCCGACCCTCGGCGGGCCGTCGCCCGACGAGCACGGTCGCCTTATGTCGTGGCGATGGCGACGGACGCCCGGCCACGCTGGCGATATCGGAACACGATGCGAAATGGGTCGCCAGCAGCGGTATCAACCCCGAACGGAGACGCTGCTGGCGCTCGCCACCCGACTGGCGGACGAGACCGGAATGGATTCGGCGCATCACGACTGCGCCTGCTCGATCAGCGGCGGAGCCGCTGGGGAGGGAGCGTCATGCTCCTGCCGATAGATGTCCGGACGCAGGATGAACCGGGAAACGCCGGTATGCTCTTCGACAAGCAAAACATGCTGCGGGGGCAATGCCTTGCCCCGCTTGATCCAAGCCCACACGGATGGCTGCTTGATGCCGAGCAGACGCGCCATTGCGCCCTGCGAACCGACACGACGAACCGCTTCACGTAGGGCTTCAGCCATTGCAGCGTCGTCGTTCGGCATCGAATCATCCCGACTCATCAATAGTTTTCTCTATTGGTGAGTCGTATGCAAAAGCGCGGTGTTGCGCAATAGCTAAAACTATAAGCCTTTGCGAATGATCGTAGGGCAGCGAGTCAAAGAGCGCATGGAGGCGCTGCAGCTGAGCCAAGCCGAACTGGCGAGGCGTGTCGGCCTCGCTCAGCCGACGATCTACAGCCTAATTCACCGCAACAAGGTGGGGTCGAAACACCTGCACAAGATCGCGCGGGTGTTGCTCACGACGGCTGAGTATCTCTCCGGGGAAACGGATGATCCGGACGCGAACGCGCCGCCCCCGCCGCCCCCACAGCCTCATCTTGTCACCATGCAGGTGGTGCTGCCTCCGGTGGAGGCCCTGGAGCAAATGTTCGCGGGGATGCTCGATGCGATCGACGATTTGGCTTCGCGGGACGCGCTCGCTCTGCAGCTCGCACAGCTGCTTCCCAGAGCGCTGTCGCGGCTGAAAGATCTGCGTCTCGATTGGGGGGTGCCCCCGGTCCAGATCGAGGCGTCGCCAGAATTCGATGCAGCTCCTCCCAGCGCTGATCCCGTACACCAACAATGACCGAACATCGGATATTGCAGGGCGAGCAGCGTTCGTCGCAGCCTGGCGTCGCGGGAACGAGCGTCATCGGAGCGCGCCCGTGATCGATCCGGCAGCCAAGCTCAGCCCCCGCCAGCGCGAATGTCTGCGCCTGGTCTGGGCGCGCCACACGTCGAAGGAGATCGCAGCCGAGCTGGGGATCAGCGCGTCGACGGTGGACGGGTACATCAAGGAAGCGATCGAGACTCTGGGCGCGCGCGACCGGCGGCACGCGGCCGCGATCGCGTTCGGTGGCGCAGAGACGCCCCCCGACAATTTGGGGGCCGAATTTCCACGGGTATCGGCCGAGCCGACCGCCCCGGTAGCCCCGGTGGCGTCGACGAAGACGCCTTTCTGGCCACAGCCCAATTTGAGGCGGCAGCCTGACACGCAGTCGCTGGGGCAGGTCCTGCGGCAGATCGCGATCATCGCGGTCGGCTCCATGATCTTCCTCTCGCTGTCCGTATCGCTGGCGGCAGGGGTGTCGCCCCTGCTGCGGCCGGTCCTGAAGGTCTTCGATCGACTCACGCAATAGGCGGGGTCTCCCCCGCCGGGGAGATTCGAATGACGAGCATTGCCACCCGTATCGAAGTCGTGCGCTCGGTGGGCGCGCCGCTCTGCGAAGCCGAAAAGCTGCTCGATGCCGCTTTCAAGAAGCTGGCCGAGGTGCAGGTCGCGGCGGTCGCCGGGCGCGAGAAGGCTCGCCTGCCGCTGCGCACCGGCCATGACGCGCTGGCGCGGATCGTCGAGGCGCAGCAGGCCCTGCTGGCGACGCGCGATGCCGTCCATGCGGCGCATGACGGTTTCCGCGCGGTGCAGGACACGATGGAGGTCGACGGCCAGGAATTCGGCGATCACGGCGACACGCCGCGCCAAGCCAAGCTGGGCCTGACTGTCGTGGCCAATGCGGCCTGATAGGGTCCGGTTGACTTGGCACCACGGGCAGTCCGAAGGGGTAGGCCATGAGCCTCTTTCTTTTCCTCGGGCTGCTCGCGGTGTCCTGCCTGTACGCTCTGGCGCGCGGTGGTGCGCCGGAGCGGATCGCGGCCGGGCTTTACCTGGGCGCGTTCGCGGTGGACGAGCTGGTGCACCGGATGATCGACGGCAGCAGCTATACGACCGTGGCGCTGGGGTCGCTGGCGCTGGACACGGCGTTGCTGCTGGGGCTGGTCGTGCTGGCCTGGCGATCGACGCGGCATTGGACGCAATGGGTCGCGGCCTGGCAACTGGCGGCCGTGGTCGCCCACCTCGCGAAGCTGATCGATCCGGCCATGGAAGCGACCGGCTATGCGTTCCAGGCGCAGATCTGGGCGTATCCGATAGTGACGACGACGGCGATCGGCGCGTGGCGATTCCGCGAGCGCTGGAATGCGGGCATTCGCGAGCCGGACTGGAAACGGTCGCTGGCGTAAAGGATGCGGCGCGATGATGCCGCGCGAACGCGCGCGGCTCGCGGCCGACATCTTCGCATCGCGCCGGACACGCGACGACGTCTTCACGGGGTTGCTGGACGGATTCGGCGAGCCTGCCTGGGACATGCTCCTCATCCTGTATATTGCGGACCATGGCGGGGCGACGCAAACTCCCTCCGAACTGGTCGAAGCCACGCGAGTCGAGGCTGCGACGGCTGCGCCCTACATCACCTGGTTGAAGAGCCAGGGCTTGGTCCAGGTCGATGGTGATGAGGTGTCCCTGACGGATATCGGGCGCAAGCGAATGGACGCGTACCTCGATCGGCGAGGCGCGCAGAAGGACTTCGGCGGGCTGCATTGATCGGCCCGTGCCCCTGAAAATTGGGGGTTTGCTACCCCTGCAATTTCGTACCCGACATTACGCGGGTGTCATTTTCCCCAAGCAAAATACGGGTGTTACGGCGAGGCTTGGGCTGCACCCGTAACGATTGTAAATTATAGTTGACGCCCCTTCCGTCGTAAACTATAGTTTACCTCATGACCTACACCGTTCGCCAGACCGAAATCTTCGCCGCTTGGCTGGCCGACCTCACCGACCGGAACGCGCAAAAGGCGATCGCCAAGCGTCTGGTCCGTGTCGAGGCGGGCCTGCTGGGCGACACGGCTTCGGTTGGCGGCGGTGTGTCGGAAATGCGGTTTTTCGTCGGGCCGGGCTACCGGGTGTATTTCACCATCCGCCAGCGAGAGATCGTCATCCTGCTCTGCGGCGGCGACAAGTCCAGCCAGTCGCGGGACATCCGACAGGCCAAGGAATTGGCAGACGACCTATAGGCCGCGCCAATCCGCCCCCACCACGACGGAAGCGACCATGACCACCAAAACCATTCCATTCGATGCTGCGGAGTATCTGACCTCCACCGACGATCACCTCGAGCTGCTCAGCGAAGCACTGGCAGAAGGCGATGCCGCCTTTATCGCGGCCGCGCTGGGGACCATCGTGCGCGCGCGCGGTATCTCCCGCGTCGCGGAGGACACCGGCCTGTCGCGCCAGGCGCTGCACAAGGCGCTGGGCAAGGGCGGCAATCCGACCCTTTCGACCGTCATGAAGGTGCTGGGGACGCTCGACCTGCAGCTGCTCGCGCGGGTTCGCCATCCGGAGCCGCAGGCAGCCTGACGGCGATCGCGGCTGTCGGCTATCGCCACTGGCGTTCCCACGCGTCGCGGTCCTCGGCCCATTCGAGGCGCGCCTGTCGCAGCGCGGCCCGTCGCTCCTCCTCGGCGCGGATCTGGACCGAGCGCAGCAGGCGGGCGTCGGCGGCTGTCCACTCCGCCTTCTTCTTGCGGCGCTGCGACCGCATGAAGTGGAAATAGCCCGCGATGAGTTCCTCCGATTCGTCCATATGCGAACGAAAGCGGAACATGCCCTTGTAGGACAGGGGCAAATGCCTTTCCTACAGCACTGATTCTCCCTATATTAATCCGGCGGGGGACAATTTCAGTCGATGGACGAGACGCTGCGCTTGCAACCGGCCATGGTGAGCCGGAAGCTCTTGGTGCTGGCTTTCATCCGGGCGTACATCGCTCGGTGGGGAGGTTCGCCGTCGATAAAGGAAATTGTCGAGGGCACCGGCTCAAGTCGTGACGTCGTGCGGCACGCCTTGCGGACGCTGACCGACGAAAAGCTGATCCTGCGCCGCCAGGGCGCGCGTGGAATATTCCTGCCTGATCGGCTGTCCGAAGCACTGCGCGAGCTGCGCGCCTATGGCTATATCGTCGACGACGACGTCGTGCGTATCCCCCCGCCGCCCCAGGTGCCCGAGCTGGACTTCGATCCCGGATAAGCCCCCCGCTTCTTACCCTCCCGCGATAGTATCGGCCGACATATCACCACCATGACAACGGGGTGAATTGAGCATGACATTCGGTTCGGGATTGGCAGCACAGGCGGCGCGCCTCATCGCGGCGACGCCGTGTCCCGCCTATCGCAATGCGGCTGAGAACATGGAGCTGATCGCCGCCAGTCGGGCCAGGGAGGCCGACCGCGTGCATCGTCTGGTACTCGGTCGGCCGCGCGAAATGCCTGCGGTCGATACCACCGGCCTGAACAAGCAGGAGCGCAAGGCCGCGCGCAGCAGCGCGGTTCGCGCCCACGACCAGATCCTGAAGGCTGATCGCGAGTATACCGGCAAGGAAGCGACGCCCGAAACGCTCCGCGACGTCGCGACCCGAAAGATAGGCGGCCTGGCGCGGCTCTATGGAACCGGCGATATCGATGCGGATCAGCTGGCGGCGGCCGAGCAGATCGTGGCCGTTCATCAGCGTGTCGTCGGCGATGTAACCATTGCGATCGCCAGCCTGGAGGCACGGGTCGACCGTTCCCCGCAAGGCGATGGCAGCTTCTATGAAGCCCTTGGTGCGGTGCAGGCCGAGGTGGCCTATACCCGCTGGCGCGAGGCCCTGGCACATCCTTCCGTCGTGCTGGACATGATCGTCGGCGGCTTGGGCTTCACCGTCGCGGCGCGGCGCAATCGCATGTCGCATCGGCGGGCGAAGCGCCTGTTGATCGTGGCGCTGGACCTTTGGCCCCGCTTCCAGGCGTCGGCGCGCAGCGAGATCGATCCGGCCACGCTGGCCGCTGCCCACGCAGGAATTTTGTAACCCCCCCAAACTTTACCCTGCACAAACGGTCACATTTCGGGCCATTTCGACCCCGCGCGAAATGCGACCCGACCGCATGGCCCGCCTCTCATCCCCCCCGGAGAGGCGGGCCTTTTCGCGTCTTGGAGATGCCGAGATGGCCCTACCCAACCGAAGCACCACCGCCGGTTGCGCGGGCCGCGCCGCTGCCGCCCGCCCCCTGGGCGAGCAGCGGCGCACCATTGCTGACGACCTGGAAAGCGCGCGCGACCGCCTGGAGGCGCTGATCCGCCGCGCCCGTCATGGCGCACGTTCCCAGGAAGACTTCCACAACCAGGAGACCGAGGCGCACCGCATCGCGGCCGACCTGGTCAAACCGTTTCGCGGGCCGGAGGCCCGTCCCGTCCACCCGCCGCTCTGGGTCAGCCCGGACGGCCGTTCCGCAGGCTGGTGATGATCATGCATAATCAGATCGATCTGGGCGCGCTGGACCGCGTAGCAGCCGCCGGGGACCCGAAGGACAATGTCGTCGTGTCGCGGCGCTGGCTTGCCCAGGTTGCTCGCGAGATGCAGACGTTGCGGCTTGAAAAGCAGGCGCCTGCGCTCGACTATTCGCCGCACTTCAAGGTAAATCCCGATAGCTCCGTCACTGTCCTTTCGATCGAGACGGACAGCCTCTATGCGGGGCGGCGCGATCGCGGTTCCGCCATCGGGGCGCTCGGCGCGTGACGGACGGCCAGCACCCCGCCGCCATCGATGTCGGTGGCTCGCCCTATCTGCGCGATGCAAAGGGCTCGCTTGTCCCACTCGCCTCGGTGAAGGCGCAGGACCTGCTCATGGATGAGACGGTGCGGGCGCTGCTGGCCAAGGCGCGGGAGCTGTCCGAGCTTATCGCCGCGTTCAAGGCGCAGGCATTCGAACAGGTCCGGGCCTTCCAGGAGCTGCTCGCCCAGCAGTACGGTGCGACCGTGGGCGGCACCAAGGGCAACATCACCCTGTTGTCCTTCGACGGGTGCATGAAGGTGCAGGTGCAGGTGTCCGACCTGCTGGAGTTCGGCCCCGAGCTTCAGGCCGCGAAGGCGCTGGTCGACGAATGCCTGACCGAGTGGTCGGAAGGCAGCGCCCATGAGATGCGGGCGCTGGTCAACCGTGTCTTCCAGGTCGACCAGCAGGGCAAGATCAACCACAACGCGATGTTCATGCTCCTGCGCGTCGAGTCGACCAACGAGCGCTGGCAGCGCGCCATGGAGGCCGTGAAGGACTCGATGCGGGTCATCTCGACGCGGACTTACATGCGCTTCTACGACCGGCCCCAGGCCGACGCCGCATGGCGTGCCGTGTCGCTCGACATGGCGTCGGCCTGATCCTTCATGCCGATGCAGCCCCCTCGGTTCGGTCGTCAGGCCGCGCCGCGAAAGGCTTGGGAGCCGTCGCCCTACCGTAAGGACAAGCGCAAGCGCGGCCGTGCTGGCCAGCGCGATCGCGCCCAGGTGCTTGCCGAGGAGCCGTTCTGTCGTGCCTGCCTGAAGGCGGGCAAGGAGGTTGCCTCCGACGAGGTCGACCATATCCGCCCGCTCAGCGAAGGCGGCACGGATGAGCGCGACAACAAGCAAGCGCTCTGCGAACCCTGCCACTCGGCCAAGTCGGCGGCCGAGCGCGCAGCCGCCCGTCGGTCGCGACCCGACGCCGACTAGGCGGCCGGGAGGGGGAGGGTCGATCCCTTTGGCGTCCCGAAACCGGACACCGACCCGTAGCCAGATTTTCGCGCGGGCGATTTCAAACCTAAAATGATCCCCTCCGGAGGTGCCCATGACGAGTGGTGGACCCCGGTCTGGATCTGGGCGAAAGAGAAAGCCCGTCGCGATAGCGCTGGCCGCCGCGCAACAGGCCCAAATCCCTGTGCCAGGCGCGACGCCGACCATGATCGCGCCGATCCATCTCTCCAATTTGGCGCAGCTGCTGTTCGCCGACATTGCCGCGCAGCTGGAGGCGCAGGGGCGAGCAGACCCGCAGTGGGCGCAGATTGTGGCGCTGCTGGCGCAACGCCTGGAGCAGATCCAGCGGTTCCAGGCGGTCCTGGAAAGCACTGGTGACACCTGCACCAGCACGACGATCCGAAAGGTCGACGGCCAGCAGGTCATGACAGAGATGATTCGAGCGCGGCCTGAGGTCGCAATGCTTTCAGATGCCATGCGCCAGGCGCAGTCGCTCCTCGGCGAACTGATGCTCAGTCCGTCCGCCGCAATGAAGCTGGGCGGCGGCAAAAAGGACGCGCCGGGCGACTTCGACGACTTCTAGGGCGGTGGCTGTCGCTCCTGGATTGCCGGAGCGGGATTATCCCGCAATTGCCCGGCAATATGCCGCTGATGTAGTTTCCGGGAAAGTCCCGGCAGGCAAGATGATCCGGCTCCAATGCCAGCGGTTCATCAGCGACCTGATCCGAAGCGCGTCGGAAGATTTTCCTTACGAGTTCGATGAAGCGAAGGCGGCGCGGCCGTGCCGATTCATCGAGCGATTGCCGCACACGAAGGGCGTTTGGGCGCGCCAAAAAAAGCGTCTCGTCCTCGAACCCTGGCAAATCTGGAATTTCTGCGTCGTCTTCGGGTGGCTGCATAAGTCCGGGACTCAGAAGGGTACCCGACGGTTCCGGCGCTGGTTGTTGGTCGTGCCGCGTAAAAACGGTAAGTCGGCAATCGCATCGGGCGTGGCGCTCTACATGCTCTGCGCCGACGGCGAATACGGCGCCGAGGTGTATTCCGGCGCAACGGTCGAGAAGCAGGCATGGGAGGTGTTCAGGCCTGCCCGCCTGATGGTCCAGAAGCTCAAGGCGCTGAAGGCCAAGTTCGGCATCTCCATCCTAGCGAAGCAGTTGCTGCGCGAGGAAGACGGTTCCCGGATGGAAACCATCATCGGCGATCCCGGTGACGGGCAATCACCGAGCTGCTCGATCCACGACGAGTATCACGAACATCTCGACGACGGCCAAGTCGATACGATGATCACCGGCATGGGCGCGCGCGATCAGCCGCTTCAGCTGCTGATTACGACCGCCGGGGAGAACCTGGCGGGTCCATGTTACGCCATGATCCTGGAGCAGCGGGAGCGGCTCCAGGGCATCGGCCACAATGGAGGTCCCCCGCTCGAGGACGATACGTTCTTCGCCGAGTACAGCATCGACGAGGACGACGACTGGAAATCGGAGGCCGCGCTTCGCAAGGCCAACCCGAACATCGGCGTCTCGGTCGGCCTGGAGTATCTGCTGGCTCGCCAGCGGGACGCCATATCGACACCGCGTAAGCGAGCGATCTTCAAGACCAAGCACCTGAATCTATGGGTCGCGGCGAAAGCAGCCTATTTCGATATCGAAGCCTGGCGCCGATGTGCCAGTCCACGCATCCCGGTCAAATTTGCCGAAGCATCCAAGCTGGAGCAGCTGGCCGGGCGGCGCTGCATCATCAGCCTCGATCTGGCGTCGAAGGTCGATATTGCCGCAATCGAGTATCTATTCCCGCCGATCGGCGATCGCCCGACGAGGAAAGACCCGTTCATCCGCCTCGGCAGGTACTTCCTGCCCAGCAAAGCGGTTGAGGATACCAGCGCCTATCAAGGCTGGGACGCCCAAGAGCTGCTAGATGTCAGCGTCGGCAATATTACCGATTTCGAGGAGATCGAGATCGCGATCAGCGAGGCGCGGCGGCTCTTCGAGGTGGTGACCGTGGCCTACGACCCGGCCCAGGCGACCATGCTGATCAACCGCCTGGTCAAGGAAGGCGTCCCCGTCCTCGAGGTGGTGCCGAACACCCTGAATTTCTCCGATCCCATGAAGCAGCTCGATGCCTTCATGAAAGCGGAGCTGATCCGCCATGCGGGATGTCCCGTGATGGAGTGGCAGGTCGCCAACGTCGTCGCGCAGATGGACGCGAAGGACAACGTCTACCCGCGCAAACCGCGCATTGAAGCCAAGATCGACAATCCAGTGGCGCTAATCGCGGCGCTGGCGGTGGCGCTTGGCCGGGAGGAAGAACCTGTGCCGACTTCTCCCTGGGATGATCCCGATTTCACGTTGGCGAACGCCGCATGAGGCTCTGGCCATTCGGCGGCAAGGCCGAGCAGCGCTCAATGGAGCGCCCCGACACCATCTCGTCCGATGCCAGCTGGGACGAATGGTCGTCCTTCCTCGGCTATGGCAACGAAAGGGCGCAGCTCCCCCATGTGACCATTGCCACGGCGCTGGAGGTCCCGGCGGTACTGGACGCGGTGACTTTCCTCTCGCGAACGCTGGCATCGCTCCCGCTCCATGCTTTCCGCGAAGGAGAGGACAAGACCGAGAAGGTCGACGGCGATCTGCAAATGCTTCTGAACGAAGCGCCGAACGCCGAGTGGTCGAGTTTCGCGTTTCGCCAGTATTTCTGGCAGCAGGTCTTCACCGGCGGCCGTGGCCTTGCCTGGATCGAACGTCGCGGCGTAACGCCAGTCGCGATCTGGCCACTCGATCCGACCAGGACCTCCGTCCGCCGGAAAGACGGCCGGAAGTTCTATCGCTGCGGTAACGTCGAATATTCGGCGACCGACGTCATTGATGTCCCGTTCGCCCTGAAGGCGAACCAGTTGGATGCCTATGGGCCGATCCACATGGGACGCAAGGCGATCGGTCTGGCGATCGCCATGAACGATTTTGCGGCAGGTTTCTTTGTCGGCGGGGGCATTCCACCGCTGGCTCTGGAAGGGCCGTTGCCGCAAGGCCTGGAGGCTTTCAAACGCGCCCTGGCTGATATCCGCCGGGCGATCGATCTGGCAAAGCGGGCTGGCCAGTCGTTTTTCGGCCTACCCCCAGGCCACAAGCTGACGCCCGTCGGCGCTGATCCCGCCAAGGGTCAGATGACGGAGGCGCGGCTTTTCCAAATCCAGGAGATTGCGCGGCTGTTCGGATTGCCGCCCGTTTTTCTTCAGGACCTGTCGAAGGGCACCTTCTCCAATACCGAGCAGCAGGATCTGCAACTCGTAAAGCACCTAGTCGGCCAATGGGCAAAGGCCCTGGAAGACGAGCTGAACCTGAAGCTGTTCGGTCAGCGGCGTCGCTCCCGCAAGGTCAAGCACAACATGGACGGCCTTCAGCGCGGCGATTTCAAGAGCCGGACCGAGGGCTTGGCCCGTGCGATCCAGACCGGCCAGATTACGCCGAACGAAGCCCGAGCGCTCGAAAACCGCCCGCCCCTTCCCAACGGCGACCAGCTTTACATTCAGGGCGCGACCGTCCCGCTGGGCCATCAGCCCGCGTCGATGGGTCATAACGGCGGTCCGCCCCTCAACGACGACGAGGAAGCCGATGGCGACAAAGAAGCAGCCTGACGGGCGCGAGATTCGCGTCCTCGACCGCAAGCTCGAGGTCCGGGACATCACGACCGACAAGGGCGGACATACGGTGCGCGGCTACGCGGCGGTGTTCGATACGGAAACCGACATCTGCGGCTATTGGCTGGAAACCATCGCCCCCGGCGCCTTCAAGGCTACGCTTCGATCGGCCGACGTGTTGGCGCTGTATGCCCATCGGACCGATCGGGTGCTGGGCCGCACCAGCTCCGGCACGCTGCGCCTGGCCGAGGATGAAAAGGGGTTGGCGGTGGAAATCGATCTGCCCGACACCACCGATGGGCGGGATCTGGCCGTGCTGATCGAGCGCGGGGACGTGAAAGGCATGTCGTTCGGCTTCTGCACTCGCAAGCAGACTTGGGATGAGACGGTAACGCCGCCCAAGCGCACGATCGAGGAAGTCGAGCTGTATGAGGTAACGATTACGGCTTTCCCCCAATATCCCGAGACGGAGATCGGCCTGCGGTCGCTCGAGCATTTCCGGGATGAGCGGCGGCAGCATGACCGCCAGGGCGGGAGCGCGCGCATTGCCGCCCGCCGAGCGCGCCAGGCGCATATCGAGCGCGGCATCGGCTGATTACCGGGCGCAAGCCCGAGGCGCGCGTCGGCGCTTTTCCCCGACGCTCCCATTCTTGCCAGGAGCATATATGCCCACCTTGACCGAGCTTCAGGAGAAGCGCGGCCGCCTGGTCACGCAGGCCCGCGAGGCGCTCAACGCCATCACTTCCAATACCGACGACGCCCGCGCGACCGAGCTGGAACAGCGTCACGACCTGATCATGAAGGATTTCGACAAGGTCGAGATCGACATCAAGCGCGAAGAGCGCATGGCGCAGATCGAAAATCAGGAGGAAGAACGCCGCGAGCGGCAGCGCCCGCGCGGCGATGACCGCGAAGTCCGGGGCCAGGACGGCAATGAGGGCGGAGAGCGCGGCCCGCGCGGTCAGGACGGGGGCCAGCCTGAATATCGTGGTGCGTTCGACGCATATCTCCGCAGCGGCTGCGACATCACCGCCTGCACCACCGAGCAGCGTGAGCTGCTGCGCCGGGGTTATTCGGAAGCTCGGACCCAGGTCGCTGGAACGGCGCAGGCGGGCGGCTACACCGTCCCCGTCGAGCTGGCGCGCGAGATCGTCAAGACGATGAAGGACTGGGGTCCGATGTATGATGGCGATCTCGTCCGCGAGATCGTTACCGGGTCGGGCAACGAGTTCGACATCCCGACGAACGACGATACCGACAATGACTCGACCGGATCGAAGGCCGAGGCCGACGATCTGAAGGACGACAATTCGGGCGACCTGACCTTCGGCCAGAAGCGCCTGGATGCCTTTGTCGATGCAACGCCGTGGATCAAGATCAGCTTCGAGCTGATGCAGGACTCGGTGTTCGATATCGAGGGCTTTGTCGCCGAGGCGATCGGCGAACGCTCGGGTCGCAAAGCAAACCGGCGTCTGACCGTCGGCACCGGCAACAACGAGCCAAACGGCATCGTGACGGCGTCGACGCAAGGGTTGCTCGCCGCCAGCGCGTTGGGCATCGCCCCGGACGAGTTGCTGACGCTTCAGCATTCGGTCCGCGCTCCGTACCGCCGCAGCCCGAAGTGTCGCTGGATGTTCGCCGACACGACCCTGCTCGCCATCCGCAAGTTGAAGGATGGCCAGGGCAACTTCCTCTGGCAGATGGGCGACATCCGCGCGGGCGCGCCCAACACGCTGCTCGAGAAGCCCTATTCGATCAATGACGATGTGCCGACGATCGGCGCCGGCGCCCGAGCGGTCATCTTCGGTGACCTCGGTCGCTATTGGGTCCGCAAGGTCGGATCGCCCCTGATCGGCACCGTTCGAGAGCGGTTCTGGCCGAAGATCGGCCTGGCCGGATTGCTTCGCTACGACGGCGAGCTGTCCGACGGCCAGGCGGTCAAGCACCTCAAGATGGCTGCCTGACGCAACGGGAGGCGGGTCCGCTGGACCCGCCTCCTTTGCCAGCCGCAGGCGAAGCTGCCGCTCGCAAAGGAGATCCGATATGGCGAAAGCCCCCACTAATCCCCGCAAGACGCGTGCGGCAAACAGTCCGGCGATCGCCGATGGCGACGCGTCGTGGCTGGACACCCCGGCGGGCGACGATGCCAGCTCGGACACCGGCCCGGCCGATACGGGCGCCCCGGCGGCCGACGGCGCCAGCTCGGATACCGGCCCGGCCGACACGGGCGCCCCGTCGACCGACGGCGCCAACTCGGATACCGGCCCGGCCGACACGGGTGCCCCGGCGGCCGACGGCGCCAGCCCGGACACCGGCCCGACCGACACGGGTGCCCCGGCGGCCGACGGCACGAGCCCGGACACCAGCCCGGCCGACACGGGCGCCCCGGCAGCCGACGGCACCAGCTCGGACACCGGCCCGGCCGACACGGGCGCCCCGGCAGCCGACGGCGCCAGCCCGGACACCGGCCCGACCGACACGGGTGCCCCGGCGGCCGACGGCGCCAGCCCGGACACCGGCCCGACCGACACGGGCGCCCCGGCAGCCGACGGCGCCAGCTCGGATACCGGCACGGCCGACGCGGATGCCCCGGCGGGCGACCATGGTGCTGAGCCTAATGAGGTGACCGCGGTACGTATCCTGGTCGGGCTAGAGGGTCCCACCATTTCATGGGTGCCCGGCCGGGTGCTTACGGTCGGCGAGCATATCGACGCCAAGGAAGCGGGACGGCTTATCGCTGCTGGGTTTGGAGAGCCAGCCTGATGCTCAGCGCGGCCGAGGTCCTCTCCCCGCCCCTCGTCGAGCCGATTATGCTGGCGACAGTTAAGACCTATCTCCGCATCGATGGCAGCGCGTTGGATGACGAGCTGAACCTCATGATCGCGGCAGCGCGTGAGGACCTGGAGCTGCTGACTGGCCTGCGCTTGGTCAACCAGACGGTGCGCGTGATCGCAGATGAGCCGATCGACCTTGACCACCTGACGGTAGGTAAGGTTCGGGAGCTGGTGGCGATCGGGACCGTCCAGCCAGGCGGCGCGATCGAACCAGCTTCGATCGCGGCTTTCGACCTGACGGGTGCGGACCTCGCGCGTGGCATTGCCCCATTGGGCAACTGGCCGACGTCGTTCTTCAAGCGGCCGATCGCGGTCGACCTGGCCGTCGGCTACGGCCCCGATGGCAGCGCAGTGCCCGCATCGCTGAGGCTCGCGCTTCTTGCCCTCATTCGCGGTCGATACGATGATCAGCCCGCCGACGTTGAGCGCCTGATCTTCAACTATCGGCTCAACTCATGATCGTTCTCGATAGGCGCGAGCTGGATAAGCGCCTCCGCATCGAGCGTCCGGTAGCAGACGAGAGCTTTCGTGGGGCTGGCGGTGGCGAGTGGGTTCTGGTCGACGAGGTGTGGGCTAGTGTCCGCGACGTCATGCCGAGCCGCAGTGCGAAGCCGGAGGCGATTCCCACCAACGTTCGACGATCCCGCGTCCGGATGCGTTTCCGCACCGACGTAGCGCCTAACATGAGGATCGTCTTTGGCGATCGCGTCATGCAGATCGTCTCACCCATCGCCGAGCTGGGACGCCGCTCGGGCATCGAGATGATGGTCGAGGATTACGGCGCGGCGGGCAACGCCGCCTGATGGTGCGACGTCGGAGCAGTCCCGCCACCTGGCGGGCCATCCGCGAGCTGCCCGAGACCTATCTGAAGCGCGTTCTGCCAGGCGCGGCGCGTGCAGGTGCCGAGGTCATCGCCGATGGGGCTAAGGATCTGCTCGGCGGCCGCGAGGCGGAGACGACCGGCGGCGTGAAGGTGCCGATCGCCGACTCTATCAAGGTCAAGGTGCGCCGTAACGACAGCCAGATCCGCGCGCGGATCATGCTGGACGGGCCGGGCGCCTATGTCGGCCGCTGGCTGGAATATGGGACCGCGCCCCACCTCATCAGCGTGGCGGCAGAGGATCGGAAGGGCCGAACCGTTCGCCGGATTAATGACCTGGCGCGGCAAGGTTCGCTGATGATCGGCGGCAATTTCGTGGGGCCGATGGTGGAACATCCGGGTGCGCAGCCCCGCCCGTTCCTGCGCCCCGCCCGTGATACGCGGGAGGGCGATGCCATCGCGGCAGCCCAGCAATACATCAACGCGCGCCGCTCTGGCGCCAGCACCGAAGGGGATGACGCATGACGGGTGCGGACATCATCGGCGAGCTGCTGCACGGCTATGCGCCCCTTACGGCCAAGGTGCCGACCGCCCGCATCAAGGGTGGACGCCTGCCCGAGGACACCCCGCTCCCCGCGCTCCTGGTCAGGACGATCAGCAGCGTCGAGCGCGAATATCTTCGGCGCGGAAACGCCAGCGCCATGCTCGATCGCGTGTCCGTGACAGTGCGGGCGCAGTCCTACGATGAGCAGATCAAGATCATGGACCTGGTCGTCGATGCCTGCGCCCCCCGTGTCAGCGTGCGGCCCGCCGGTCGAGGCCCCGACCTTACCGGCCCTGGCGACAGCTTCGAGCAGGCACAGGATTTCCGGGTGAGCTTCAACCGACCCAACAACCGAAAGGAATAGTCATGAGTGACGAACAGCAGGCGCCCAAGGTGAGCGCGGTGGCCGTGAAGGCCTTCACGGACGCAGGAACCGAGCGGGCATTCGTCCCGAACAAGCCGTTTGAGCTGACGCAGGGCGAATTCGACAATTACCACGCTGCGGGTCTGGTCGAGATCGCTCCGGCCGATGCCACCGACGGTGACGCCAGCACCGCGAAAACCGCCCGCCAGGCGCGCTGACCCGCTCGCTCGCCGACCGGCGGGCGATAACCGGCCGCCCATTCGGCCACGTATCCAGAGGAAAATTACATGGGACAGCAGACCGGCGCTGGCGCCACGCTCGCCATTTCGGCGGCGTCGCCCGCGACCAAGGACGCGCAGGGCTATGGCGCCCTGACGTACATCGAAATCGGCCTGATCGAGAAGATCGGCGCGTTCGGTGCGACATTCACCAAGGTCGAGTTTCAGCCCCTGAAGGGGACGAAGCAGAAGTATAAGGGATCGAAGGACAACGGCGCCCTGCAGCCGAACATGGCGCTCGATAGCGCTGATGCGGGCCAGGCGCTGCTTCAGACCTCGGCCGATGACGAAAGTCAGAAGCTCTACACCATGCGCGTCACCTACCAGGACGGCTCGAAGCGCTATTTCGGCGGCCGGACCTTCGGCATGCCCGAGAATGTCGACGGCGCGAACAACGTCGTTACCGCCGCGCCCACGATCGAGATCTGCACCGACATCGTGAAGGTCGCTGCGGCCTAATCGGCCACCCCGCCGCTCCGGCGGCACCCACCACTTCCCCACCGGCACCCGCGATGCCGGTTCCCCACGCACCGGCTCGCCCCGCTATCGCGGGTTTGCGGGGCGGGTCGGTGCGCCATCTTCCCGCGAAAGAACCCCCATGAGCAATCTCAACATCCTCAGCCTTGCCGTTGCTGCCACCGCCGCCCTGCACGTCAAGAACGCGGCGGGCGAACCCATGTATTCGGACGCCGAGCGCACGAAGCCGGTGCGCATCCACATGCATGGTCCGGGCAGCGCACAGGCCAGCATCGTGGAAGCCCGCCAGACCGCGCGCGCGCTGAAGCGCATGCAGGACAACGACGGCAAGATCACTGCCGCCTCGCCAGAGGAGCGCAAGGCCGAGACGGCCGAGGACCTCGCCGAGCTGACCTCGCACTTCGAGAATTTCGACCTGGGCGCCGACGGCCCCACCGGCGCCGAGCTGCACCGCACGGTCTATTCGACTCAGGCGCTGGGCTTCATCACCAAGCAGGCCGCGCGCTTCTTCGCTGACTGGGGAAACTTCAGCGCCAGCTCGATCGCTGCCTGACCCTCTGGGTCCGGCAGTTGGCGTGGTATCATGCCACGCCGAAGCCGGACCCGCGCAGTCAGCGGGGCCGCGAGGCATCCGACACGAAACGGCCGAGCCGGATCGAGGAATGCAAGCGGCGTCGGATCGAGCCGAAGATGCCGCCCAATCCGGCGCCACATTTTACCGACTGGCTGATCGAGATCGGCCTGACGGAAGCGGCTGGCATGGGCGCCGATGCGGTGAGCTGGCGGCAAATCCGGGCATGGAAGTCAGTGACCGGCGTCCCGATCCAGCCTTGGGAAGCGCGGCTCCTGCGCCGCCTGTCCATCACATACCTCGCTGAAGGCCGGTCGGCCGAAAGCGAATCCTGCCCACCGCCTTGGTGGCCCGGCGTCGTGACCGCGCGCGAGCGCGAGATCGAGGACGCCGAGCTGCGCGGCGTGCTGGGCTGACCGTCAGACCGGGAGGACCGCCATGCTCGATGACGATACTCCCGGTCTTGGCGTCGATTTCGTCATCGATGCGGGCGACAGCTTCGGCGAGATGGCCCGCCTGGCGGCGGCCATGGAGTCGACCGAGGTCAAGGTCGCAGCCGATGCAAAGCGCATGCGGGACGCGACCAGAGGCATGATCGACCTCGGCGGCGCAACCGCATCCGTCCAGACCTTCGCCAATGCCGCCACCCGCGAGCTGGCCGCCGCTGCGCGTGAAAGCCGGGCGGCTGAAAAGGCGGGCGAGGCGATGGTGCGGCAGCTCGAGCGTCAGAACGCCGCCTATGGCAAGACCCGTGAGGAATTGCGGAGCATGCGCGCCGAGGAGCGCGCCCTGGCGGCCGAGCGCACCCAGAACACCGATCTGGCGACCCGCATCCGCGAGGCCGAGCAGGCCCTGTACGACAAGGAATTTGCGGCCGCCCGCAAGGCCCGTTTCGAGGCCGAGGAGCTGGCCGAGGCCAAGATGGCGGCGGCCGAGAAAGCGGCCGTCGCTGCGGCCCAGGAAGCCCAGGCGTTGCGAGAGGCCGCCCACGCGCATGCGCTATTCGAGGCAGCTGCCCGCAAGGGCATGGAGGCCTATCGCGAAGAGCAGGCTGCCCAGCGCGCCCTGGATCGCGAGCGCGAGGCGCAGGAGATCCGCAGCGCCGCCCTAGCCTATTCCATGTTCGAAGCGGCGGCCCGGCGCGGCGCGCAGGCACTGCGAGAGCATGAGGCGGCGGAACGCGCAGCCGCCCAGGCGCGCGCATCGGAAATCGCGTCGGCCGAGAGCTATGCCGCCCGTCTCGAGGCGGAAGCCGCCGCGATCGGCAAGACCGCCGACGAGCTGCGCGCCCTCGATGTCGCGCGACGTGCCGCTGCGGCCGAGAGCGAAGGGCATACCGACCAGGCCGAACGCATCCGTGCGGCCGGTGCTGCCTATGCCGAGGCCCGCCGGGGCGCGGAGGCCCTGGAGGCCGAACAGCGCCGACTGGCCGATGCAGAGCGCGATACCGCGAAGGCAGCGCGCGAGGCGGCAGCAGCCCAGGCCGCGCAAGATGCGTCGATCGACTCGCTACGCGCGTCCGTCGATCCGCTCTATGCGACCCAGCAGCGTTTGCGCCGGGAATTGGAGAATGCCGCCCGGCTCTACCGCTCGGGCGCGATCCAACAGGATGAATATTCCCGCAGCGCAATGGAGCTGGCCGGGCGGCTCGACGAGGTCCAGCGTGCCCAGGCGCGCGCGGCGGACGGCGCCGACGATATCGGCAAGCGGGGGAAGCTCGGCGCCAATGACCTGACCAATATCTACTTCCAGATTCAGGACATCATCGTGAGCCTGCAGGGCGGCCAGAAGCCCCTGACCGTATTGCTGCAGCAGGGTTCGCAGCTCTCCGGCATCATGATGCAGACCGGCGCCAGCCTTAAGGAGATGGCAGGCGCCATCATTGGCCTGGCGATCGTTTCCCGTCCCAGCGCTGCGGCGATCGCCGCCCTGACGGAAGCGCAGACCGCGTTGGCGGCGGCCGAAACGGCGGCTGGCAGTGCTGGTGCCCGCGCTGCCATCACGTCGGCCGAGCTGGCCGTCGCTGAAGAAAATGCCGCGCGGGCCGGGATTCTGGACGTGTCCGCACAGCAGGCTCTTGCTGCTGCGCGCCTCGAGGCCGCGTCGGCGGCCGAGGTGGCAGCGGCTGCCAACCGCCAGCTCGCGGCTGCGCAGGCGAGCGTTACCACTTCGGCGGACGCATCGGCCGCTTCCGCCACGCGCATGCTCGCTCCATGGGCCAGCGCCTCCCTTTCGGTCCTCGCACCGCTTGCCGTCGTCGGCGTCGGGATCAAGCGCTGGCAGGACCAGCTCGGCAATGACGCGGCGCTGAAGAAATTCGCCGATGGCCTGGGCCTGACCCACCGGGAGATGAAGAAGCTGGGCGATGTCAGCGTCACCGTCGGGGACGTGCTGGCGGGCGTCTGGAAGTCGATCAGCGACGCCTTCGGCATGAAGATCAGCGGCAAGACGATCATGGACTGGCTGTTCGGTCCGAACGACATGAAGGAAATCCAAACCTTCGTATCGCAGATCTACGGCGTCTTTGTCGGCGGCTATAACGCGATCGTCGAATTGTGGTCGGTCATCGTGCCGACGATCAGCCGGTTCATCGGCATGGTCGTCGGCATCGCGATGCAGATATTCCAGCCGATCGTCGACGCGGCGAAGTGGGCAGCCGACGGCGTGGTCAGCGTTTTCCGCGCGGTCTATGACTGGGCGAGCGGTTGGTTCAAGACGCTCAGCACCGCCGTATCGCCCTTGCTCCGCATGTTCGGATCGGCCGAGACCGCCAACGCGCTGGATAATGTTGGCAGCGAGCTGGGCAAGAAAGTCACCAACGGCTTCAGCGCCGCAGTCGCTCCCCTCGGCACGATCGGCGGAAAGATCGGTGAGGCCTTCGGTCGCCAGTACAGCAAAGCCGCTGGCGAATTCGTCAGCGGCACCAACGCGGTCGTCGACAAGATCGGCGAGAATGCAGTCGATGCAGCCCAAAAGCGGCTGAAGGACAAGGCGGACAAGATCAAGGCGGACCGCACGCCAAAGGTCGACCGACACGCCGAGCAGCTGGCGCGCGAGTCCGAGGCGACCGAGGCGCAGATCCGCAACCTCTATGCCCTGGCGGACGCCTATCGCGTGTCTGGGGCGCAGGCCCTGATCGCCGAAGCGCGGGTGAAGGCCGAGAGCGCCGCGATCAAGAAGCGCGCCGATATCGAGGCGATGGTCGACCAGCAGGTGCGCCTGGCGATCGCGCAGCGTGTGGCCGACGCCGAGAAAAGCACGGCCGGGATGCGCGACCAGGCGGCGGCACAGAATCAGGTCAACGCCCTTGTCTCGGCCGGACTGGTACCAGCCGAGCGCGCAGCGGCCCTTGTGCAGCAACAGATCAGCGACCTGCCGTTGCTGGCCGCGATCGAGGCGGCGCGGGCGCGTGGACAGGTAGAGGAGGCGAAGCGGGCGACCGCCGCACTGGAAGCCCAGCGCAAGGCGCGCGCGGATCTGGACGCGGCCGGTCGGGCGGCGGCCTTCAACACGGCAACCGCGACCGGAAACACCCGCCTTGCGGAATTGCGCGAAGAAGCGCGCTTGATCGGCGCGTCGAGCATGGAACGCGCCAAGGGATTGGCGCTGGTGCGGGCGACGGCCGAGGCCGAGAAGTTCAATCCCACGGATCGCGCCGCCTACATCAAGCAGCAGGTGCAGATCGCAGAGGAGACCGAAAAGACGGCCGCTGCGACCCGCAACTGGAACGCCGGGCTGACGGAGACCGCCGATCGCTGGGACCTGATAGCCCGCAATGTCCAGAACGCTGCGACGGGCATGGCGGATGCCTTCGGCAAAGTCGGCCGCGCGATCGGCGACATGGCCAACATCTATGTCGGCTTCCATGCGACCGAAACCCGCCTTCAGGCGGAGCGCGACGCCAAGCTGCGCGAAGCCGGTGACGACCAGCGCGCCCAGGCGCGGGCCAACACGGCCTATGAGCTGTCGACCGCCACCCTGCGCGTCGGCGCCTTCGGCGACATGGCGAATGCCGCAAAGGGCTATTTCGATGAGCAGAGCAAGGGCTATGCCGCCCTGACGATCGCGGAGAAGGCTTTCCGCGCGGTCGAATTCGCGCTGTCGGTGCGGTCGATCGCCCAGGACGCGATCGAGACGGGCCAGAAGATTGCCAAGAGCGTCGCCCGGACCGCCGCGAAGGCGACCGAGGCGGTCGTGTCGGCGATCGCCGGGCTGCCTTTCCCGCTGAACCTGGCAGCGGGTGCCGCGACGGTCGCGGCACTCGCGTCCCTCGGCGTGTCGCTGGTCAATTCCTTCACCGGGGGCAAATCGCAGCAGGCGCCGACCAACACGGGCACCGGCACCGTGCTGGGCGACACGTCCGCCAAGTCCGATTCCATCAAGCGATCGATCGACGCGCTGAAGGACGTCAACACGCTGACCAGCACCTACGCCCGCGAAATGATGGGATCGCTTCGCTCGATCGACAATCAGATCGGCGGACTCGCCTCCGTCCTGGTCCGCGCAGGCAATATCAACGCGTCGGCCGGGGTGACCGAGGGTTTCCAGAAGGACTTCACCGGCAAGCTGCTGTCGTCGATCACCGGCGGAGGCCTGCTGTCGAAGCTGCCGATCGTCGGCGGGGTGTTCGACGCTATCAGCAGCGCCATCGGATCGCTGTTCGGCTCCACGACGAGCGTCGTCGGGAATGGCCTGTCCGGCAAGGCGCAGAGCGTTGGCTCGATCCTGTCCGGTGGTTTCGACGCCGAATACTATTCCGAGATCGAAAAGAAGAAGCGTTTCCTCGGCATAACGACGGGGAAATCTTACTCCACGCAATATGCAGCGGCCGACCCGGCGCTGGCGAACCAGTTCACGCTGCTGCTGCGCAGCTTCAACGACGCGATCGTCGCGGCCGCAGGCCCTCTCGGTGCGTCGACCGGCGCGATCCAGGATCGGTTGAACGCCTTCGTCCTCGATATCGGCAAGATCGATCTGAAGGGACTGACCGGCAAGCAGATCGAGGAGAAGCTGACGGCTGTCTTCGGCGCTGCGGCCGATCGCATGGCGGACGCCGCCTTCCCAGGGCTTCAGCGCTTCGCAAAGGTCGGTGAGGGCGCGTTCGAGACGTTGGTCCGCGTCGCCTCGACGGTCGAGGCGGTGACCAATGCACTCGGGCAGCTGGGCGACGCGACGGCGGCGATGGGCATCGACGCCAAGATGGCGCTTGCCGGTCAGTTCGACAGCATCGGTGCGCTGACCAGCGCGGCGGATACCTATTTCCGCGCCTATTACAGCCAGGCCGAACAGGCCGCTGCGAAGACCGAGCAGCTCGGCCGTGTGTTCGGCTCGATGGGCCTGACCATGCCGTCGACGCTGGCGGGGTTCCGCGCGCTGGTCGAGGCGCAGGATCTGACGACCGCAGCGGGCCAGGCGACCTATGCGGCCTTGCTGAAGCTCGCCCCCGCCTTTGCCGATCTACAGGCTGCGATGTCGGGGGCGAAGAGCGCGGCCGACATCGCAAGCGAGCGCGCCGACCTGGAACGTCGTCTCCTCGAGCTGCGTGGCGACACCGCCGCGCTGCGCGCCCTCGATCTGGCGAAGCTCGATGCCAGCAACCGCCCACTTCAGGAGCAGATCTATGCGATTCAGGACGCGCAGGAAGCAGCGCGGGCGGCAGACGAGCTGCGCCAGGCCTGGACCAGCGTCGGCGACAGCATCATGGATGAGGTCAAGCGCATCCGTGGTCTGAGCGACGCGGGTGGGCAGGACAGTTTCGTGTCGCTGCAGGGCCAGTTCAATGCCGCCATTCAGGCGGCGCGCGGCGGCGATATGGAGGCGGCAAAGGGCCTGCCTGCGCTCAGCCAAGCTCTGCTCGGCAAGGCTGCCGACGTCGCGACCAGCCGCCAGGAGCTGGCCCGCATCCAAGCCGCGACCGCCGCAGCGCTGGAGGCCACCTATGGCATAATCGGATCGCTGAGCGGGTCGAAGAAGACGACCACCGCCACGGCTACGGTCGAGAATGCCGCTGCGTCGACCAGCACCAGCTCGGCTCAGAATAACGACCCTGTGGTCAGCGAGATCAAATCGCTGAAGGACGAGATCGCGCAGCTCCGGAGCGAGAATAATTCGGGCAATGCCGCGATCGCCGGTAACACCGCCCGAACCGCCAAGAAGCTGGACGATATCACCAGTGAGAACGGCGGAACCGCTGTCAGCGTCGCGGCCGCCGCCTGATGGACGTCCTGTTGAACGGCAACCGCTTCGCCCTTGGCGAGGCGGAAACAGGCGCGACCGTAGGAATCATCGACTATAGCCGTCGTGTCACGGACGATTTCGGCGTCACCACCGTCACGCAGCGGGGTTTTGCCCGGCGCCTGGGGGTACGACTGGCGGTACCGCTCGAGCGGATCGATGCGGTCCAGCGGCACCTCGCCGACCTGCGCGCCACCTCGGCGCAATGGATCGCCGACGATCGCTTCACCTGGCTCAGCCCGACCGGCTTTTACAAAGACTTCGAGATTGATCTGGCGATCGCGCCGGTCGGCTATTGCCGCCTGACCGTCGAGGGGCTGACCGAAACCGAAGTCGTACCGGATCTGCTGGGCGATCCCGCGCCCGAGGGCATGGTTTCGACCCTCCAGCTGCTTCAGCCAGTCTCCGTCACCGATTCGGTGCTGAGCGCGAGCAGCGTGCCGGAGGCAGACGCGCCGGCCTGGTCCACGCAGACCGGCTATCTGGTCGGCGCGCGCGTGCTTCGCCAGCATGTGATCTACGAGGCGCTTGTCGCCCACAGCGGCGTCGACCCGCTGAAGGCGGACGGCAAATGGCTGGCGATCGGGCCGAGCAATCGGTGGGCGATGTTCGACCAGGCGCTCGGCACCCTGACCAGCGCTGCGGCGCAGATCAGCGTCACGCTGGTTGCGGACGGCGTCGACGCAGTCGCCCTGCTCGACGTGACGGCTACCACGGTTCGCGTCGAAACGGCTGGTTATGATCGCACTCAGCAGGTCACGGGCGGCCCCGTGACGTTTCTTGATCTGGGCGGCAAAGGTCAGGTGACCGTCACAGTGGCCGGGCAAGGGACCGTATCGGTCGGCACCCTGCTGGTCGGCCGATTGGTCAAGCTGGGCACCACAGAAGCCGCGCCCACCGCAGGCATCAACGATTTCAGCCGCAAGACCATCGACGATTTCGGCGAAGTGTCGATCACCAGGCGGGCTTACGCGAAGCGCATGTCGGCCAAAGCGCTGATCCGGACGGATGCGCTGGATCTGGTCGCAAATGGCATCGCAGCGGTGCGCGCGGTACCGTCGCTCTGGATCGGCCAGGACGGCTACGACAGCCTGACCATTTACGGCTTCTTCCGCGATTTCGAGATCGAGGTTGGCGAGCAGGTCTCGAAACTGTCGCTGTCGGTGGAGGGCTTCAGCGCGGCGGACAAGCCTGCCGCCCTAGTCGATTGGGATGACCTCGGCGATCGAAACGGCAACAAGCCGGAGGACAAGGCGACCAACACACGCAACCCGTCATCCCTGATCGGGGATCGAACCGTTACCGATGTGCTCGGCTCCATTGACGTGAACGTCGATGCCATTTTGGCGCAAGCGTTGCGCCAGGATGACCTGCTGCAGGTGTTCGACCTGCGAACGATGGTCGAAGGCCAGCCCGTAGCGACGAAATTTTTAGCGTTCCGAACGGAGGCGAGAGACCCGGTGAACGGGTTCGCATCCGCGAGCGATTTCACGGGCGTCTTTGCCAAGGCCAAGGACGGCACCGGCTATACGATGAACCTCCAGGCGGTGAAGGCTGGCAACGCGACCTTCGCGGACGTTCTGTCGGGCTACAACACTTCGCTCGGCAACCTGGGCGCGGGGATGAGCGACCTCCAAACGATCACCGGCACGCTATCTCAAAATTTGAGCCAGGTGAGCGCGTTGGCGGGAAACACCAGCGCCAAAGTCACGCAGCTTATGCAAGCATTTGCCTCGGACAGCGATGGCATCGCTGGTTTCGTGATGGCCGCTTCGGTCGATGCCAACGGCCTACAGTATATCACCGGGATCAGTGGCATCGCTGGGACGCGCGGCAATGAACTGAATTTTCTCAGTGAGAACTTCAATTTCGTCAGCACGGCCGGAGGCAATCGGCTCCGGCTCCTGTCCTACAATGCGGCGCTGAAGCGGTGGGAGTTTTCCGCCGAAGTGTATGCGCGTCGTGTGGTCGCGGACAGCATCCAGGCTGGCGACATCAAGTCGGCGGCGGTGACCAAGACGCGCTACGCGATCATGAGCGCGGATGTCAGCGTGTCGCGCGGGGCTACCGCGAACGTCGTCCAAATCGCTTTCGTGAAAGACGACAATGACAGCGATTTGAAGGTCCAGTTCTTTGGCATGTTCTGGTCGCCCGACGACCTGCAATTTGCGGGCTCATTCGTCGTTGACAACAACACGGCCTATCCCGCCGGAAGTGTCAACATCATCCTCGACAGCAAGGACAGCCAAGGGCGGATGCCGATCACGCCGTTCAGCTATTTGAGCGGCATCCCGGCGGGTAACCACACGATCACATTCCAAGTGACCAATACCGAAACCGACCCTCTCGACCTGACCATTAAGGCCGGGTCGGCGATCGAGGTTATCGAATTGAAAAAGGCGGCGGTATGACCGTGGCGACCGAAATCCTCGACAAGCTGAATAGCTTGCTGGGCAGGAAGAACCTTGCCCAAGTTGAGATGGACAATTGGCGGGCGGGCGCGGCCAATGGCGGCCCGTCCGGCGACGGGCTTTACCCGATGACGGACAGCACGGGTTTTGTGCGCAAGCTGCCGTCACCCGCCAAGGTGGCCGAGATCGCGGCGGGCAGCGTTACCCCGCGCTTCACCGGAGCGGCCCCGGCGCTGATGCGGGATTGGCGCAGCGAAGAGATTAAGCCGCAGATGTTCCCTGACACGGACTGGGCATTTTCTATCCAGCGGGCTTTGGATTGCGCCTGGCAAGAGGGGGCGTCGGGCATCACCATCCCCAACACCGGCGGCCCTTATGTCATTCGATACCGTGGCGACCCGCCGGGCAACGCCCAGCATACCGAGGACAAGGTCCGGGGCGTTATCAAGCTCCGGCCCAACGTTCATATCCGGTCCAACAACGCGAAGCTGATCATTGCTCCGGGCGATGAGGTGGCCATGAAGCGCGGCGGGCCTCCGGGCATTTTCTACCACAATTTCTATGAGCACGCCCGGTGCGACAATGTTCGCATCACCGGCCTCATCATGGATGGCAACATCGAGAACCAGACCTGGATCAACAACCATGAGGATCAGAGCGGGTCGGAAGCGTGGCAGTTTACCCACGCGATCGCGATGATGCGTGGTGACAATTTCGAGGTCGACAAGTGCGTTTTCCGGGGATGGCGCGGCGACGGCATCGTGATCGGCAACGCCTTCACGCGCGGCCAGGATACGTTCCTGTGTCGCAACGCGCGCGTCCACCACAATGAGTTCAAGGACATCTACCGCGAAGGCGTACTTTTCTGCGACGTCGAGGGCGGCGAGTTCAATTACAACTGGGTCCACGGGGACGGCTATCTCGTCGCAGGCGTCGACATCGAGCGGCACCAGCTTGAGGAGACGGTGTGCGGCATCGAAGTGGCGGGCAATCTGTTCGACTTCCGCGACGGCAACTCGCCTGTTGAGCGCGACGGGCCGTACCAACCCAAGTATCGGCGCGCGGCCTCCATCGGCTTTTTCTACCAGTCGTTCGGGCGTGATCCCGTCACCGGCAAGCGCAACCCCGCCGATCGCGGCTCCAACGGCCACCGCGTCCACCACAACCGGGTCCGCCAGGGAGGAATGGACGTCTGGCGGCACAATGACGTCGAGATCAGCGACAACGTTTTCGAGTCGACCTATGAGGATTTGACCGGCGTTCGCCTCATCTCCGGCGAGGCGATCCGCGTGTTCGACTTCGAGGCGACCGAGGGCCTGTCGAACATCAAGATCATGAACAACACGATCCGGTCGGACATGGATGCGTCGCCGATCACCGTGTTCAACTATGACGAAGTCAACATCAGCAACAACACGATCGTCGGGTCGCGCCGCCCCGGCATCTATGCCCAGTATATCAGCGGCATCATCGCGAATAACCACATCATCGACGCAGGCACGCCGGGCAATCGCTGCGCCGCGATCCTGATGGCGGCCAACCGGCCGGGCGGTATCTCGGTCACGAACAATATCGGCCGCGACCTGCGTTCCGGCGAGGCGCGCGGCATGATCGCGGTGGTGGAGGTGACGGGCGGAATGACCCGCGCGCCCATGATCGCGTTCAACCAGGCGGTCAATTCGTACCATCCGGACGGCACCCCGTCATACGCCCCGATCAAGCTCGGGCCGGAAGTCGGCACCTTCGTCACCATGTTCGGCAACACCAACGCGAATGGCGAGCCGTTCGCGGTCTATGGCAGCGGCAAGTTCGGGAACGGTGCCGACGAAGTGCAGCTCCGCCTGGATGGCGGACCGGACAAGGGCAAGACGTTCGAGTTCCTGAGTGCAGGGACACAGCGCTGGTCGTTCGGCACCTCGACGCAGGTGCCTGAGACGGGCGGCGATACCGGCAGCAACTTCTCGTTCTTCGCACGCACCGACACGGCGGACTACAAGTTCAACGTCTTCAAGGTGAACCGCGCGACCAAGGAGAAGGATTTCAGCGACGGCTCCTTTCGGATCAGCGGCAATTGGCAAGAGCCGTTCATCATGGGGCCGTACACCCGCTACTGGAGCGCAGGGGGCGTTCTCTACTGGAATTATAATCAGCCGACGAGCGAGACGGATGGCACGCCGGTCAACTACCAGCCGCCGATCGGCAGCTGGCAGCAGCCGTTCAGCTGGGCTGGAAGCTATGTCTGGTTCGATCCGCAGGGCGGCGTCATTCGTACCAATTACGGCAAGCCCACCAGCACTTCGGACGGCCGGGCGGTCGGGCCGCAGCCAGGTGGGACCTGGGACTATCCATGGCCGATCGCCGGTATGTGGCTGTTTGGAAATCCCGACGACGGCAAGATGTACCTGAAGACCGGCGCAAAGCCGACCGGCCCCACCGATGGCAAGCCCGTCGTCTTCCAATCCTGATTATCGCGGAGACACCGATGACCGACACCTCTCCGCCAGCGCAGCGCTGGACGGCGCACCTCTCCGCGTTCTTCGCAGGCGTGGGGGCGATCATCAGCGTCGCCGGGCTGCTCTTCACGATCGGGAGCTGGCGATCGCGCGTCGACGAGCGGCTCGACCAGCTCGGCAAGCGGATGGAGCAGGTCGAGGCCAACGACCACACCTACACCCCGGTCCTGATCGGCCTGAACCGGGACGTCAGCTATCTGGCCGAGCGCGCCCGCCGCGAGGACGAGCGCCAATCGCGGGAGGGCAAGTGATGCCGGAAATCATTGGCGGCGCGATGATGGTGGTGGGCGGCGCGACCCTGTCGGCCGGATCGATCGCCTGCGCCCGCGCGATCCTTCATCGGCCGATCGAAGCCGCCCGCCAGTTGCTCGGCGACAGCAGCCCGGCCGTGCCCCGGACCATCGCGCCCGACATGGCCGCGCTGCTCGATCAGATCCCCTGACCTGTGGCGGGCATGGTGCCCGTCATCCCCGGAGAACCATCGTGAAGCCCATCCCCAACTGGCGCCAGGCCTGGCGCCTGTGGTCCGTGCGCGTGTCCGCGTTCGGTGCCGTCCTTTTCGCTTTCCTGCTCGCCGCGCCCGACCAGGTGCAGGCGATCTGGAATGCCCTGCCGCCCGACGTCCAGGCTGCGATCCCCAACAGCAAGACGCTGGCGCTGGCGATCAGCGTCGCCGTGACGATCGCCCGCGTCCTTCAGCAGAGGGAGCGATCCGATGGCAGCCGCTAAAAAGACCCTGGCGGGCGTGGTCGGATCGGTCGCGGCGGCCGCCTCGCTGTTCGTCCTGATCCCCAAGGAGGAAAGCGGCCGCACCGTGAAGGCGACGGTCCATCCCGACGAGTCGATTTCCATCCAGCATGTCGCGGGCAAACAGTATCTGACCGCCTATCTCGACATCATCGGCGTGCCCACCGCCTGCGATGGCATCACCAAGGGCGTGAAGATGGGCCAGCGCTTCACCGAGGCGCAGTGCACCGTCATGCTCGAGCGCGAGCTGATCGAGCATGCCGAGCCGCTGATCCGGTGCATTCCCGCCCTGAAGGGGCGGACCAATCAGATCGTCGCCGGGGTGTCGCTGACCTACAATCTCGGCCCCCAGGGCGTTTGCCGCTCCAGCATCGCAACGCTCTGGAACGCGGGACAGTGGCGCGCGGGCTGCGATCGCTTTCCCGCGTTCAACAAGTCGGGCGGCACCGTGCGGCGCGGCCTGGTCCTGCGCCGCGCTCGCGAGCGAGCGATATGCGTCCAGGGGCTGCCATCATGACCGGCGCGAAGTTTCGCGCGATCGCCGTCGTCGGGCTGCTGGCGGCGCTCCTCGTCATCTTCCTGGTCGTGCGCCACCAGGGCGAGCGGGCGGGTGCCGATCACGTCACCGTGAAGGCCCAGCAGGATCATGCGGCCGCGATCGCCGACGCCCGCGCCGACGAACGGCTGGCCGCCAATGCGTCGAGCACCATCGCGACCAGCCTAGCCCAGCAGACGGTCGCCTCGGCCGCTGTCACCCATCATATCGTGGAGAACCTGCGCAATGCGGTCCAATCCCTTCCGCCGGTTGCTCCCGGCGATCCTCTGCCTGCCGCTCCTGTCGACCGGGTGCGCGCGGACCTTAACGCCGCCATCGATCACGCGAACCGAGCGGCCGAGCCTGGCACCGCTGCCCGCTGAGCTGACGAAGACCGAGCGCCTGGCGCCGCTGACCGCCAAGCCCTCCGGCAAGCTGATCACGATCGATCAGGCCATTTTCCTCGAAATCGTCGAGCGCTTTGCCGAGGCGATCGGCGCGGTCGAGCGCGGCAATCACCGTGCCGTAGCGGCCGACCAGGAGCGCGATTGCCAGCGCGCCATCCTCGCCACCGGAGCCGCCCCCAAGGGCTGCTGACCTTCACCGAAAGGACGAACAATGAAACTCCTGCCTTGGGCGGGCGCGCTGGCGCTTGCCTGTCTTTCGTCGGGGCTGGCCGCGCAGGTCGCGCAGATCGGCTCGCCGTCCACCATGACTCCGACCGCCGGTGTCACCTTCAACGGCTCCGATGGGAAGGCCAAGGTCGCCAGCCCGAGCAACCCGCTTCCCGTCACGACCAAGTCGGACGATGGGGCGGATGCCACGCTCGGCAGCACGGCGGACGCGCCCTATTCGGGCACCGGCGCTGCGACGATCGCGTCGGCCCTGAAGGGTATCTATTCGCAGAGCCTTGGGCCGCTACCGGCCGGGACCGCGACGATCGGCAACGTCGGGGGTGTGCAGATCCCCGGTACGCTGGCGATCGGCGGTGGGTTTCGCGTCGGCGGCCTCGATAGTGCGGGGCTGTTCCAGGACATCAAGGTCGACGCCAACGGCCTCATGATCCAGGGGCTGAGTGCGGCCGGTCAGGACGCGAAGGGGTTCGCCGTCCGGATCGGCGGCACCGACCTGAACGGGAAGAACCAGTCGATCCGGACCGACACCACCGGCTGGCTGTATTCGCTGCCCTACGCGCTGGCCACCCTGGCCCCGCCGACTGCGGCAACGGCCGGGGCGAAAGTCCCCCTTTGGCTCGGCCGCTACGGTCAAACCATTGGTGGCTATAGCGATGGGACGGCCGACTATTACGCAGCGGGCACTGCGAATGGCGCATTTGTCCAAGGACCTGCCCCGTCCGGTTCGCCTGCGAAGGGCAATCCCACGCGTGGCGGAATCACGGATGCTGACGGAAATGTCCAACCCTGGAGGGGCGATTCCCTGGGCGCAGGGAATGTCCGGGAAACTTCCCGCACCGCCTATTTTGCTGAAACCTCCACGCCCCTCGCTGCGGGCGCGACCTACATGGGGTCCATCCACGATGCGGGCGGCACGATTGTCGGCGCTCCATCGCCTTGGGGCAGCTTCGGCTGCTGGGCGCGCAGCGATCAGTCGTTCACGCTGACCGTGCGAGGATCGAACGACAACAGCACGTTCTTCACCGGTGACTCGATCGTCGTACCGGCGAACACCAGCAAGTATCTGTCCTCCGCCCTGGTGGCCAAATACTGGAAGTGCGACGTTACGAACGGGTCGACGGCGCAAACCTACATCACCGTCCAGTCGCGGTTCGGCCTGTGATGCGCGCGGTCCTTCTCGCCCTGGGCGCGCTTGCCGCCCTCCTGACCTGCACCCCGGCGGCCGCGCGCTGGGGTGAGCGTCCGATCGTGCTGCCGGACAAGACGACCTATACCTGTGGTCAGTATCTGGCCTTTGCCGCGCCCTGGTCGGTCAGCTCGCCCCCGCAAAGCGCCTTCGTCGCGGGCGTCGACTATGCCGACTCCATCGTCGTGCTGCCTTCCGTTCGCAACACCGATGCCTGCCTCGATGGCTCCACCGTCAATTGGCGCTGGCCTGCCCAGACGTCGACGAAGGGGGTCTATGGGTACATGGAGCTGACCTTCGGCAATTATGACGGTGGTAAGCCTGCGGTGCCCGTCACGCCGATCCAGGCGTCGGCCATCACCACCTTCCGGCAGGAGCTGCTGATCGGCCCGACGACCGGCACGCCTGCCGACTACAACATTCTGAACGAATTCTACCTGACCGAGGTGGCGGGCGTTGCGTCGACGAAGCGGGTGGAGATCGGCTTCTTCTGGAATGCGGCCGACACGACCATCACCTATTACAACGGCGGCACGCCCTGTTCGACCTATACCGATCCGACCGGGCGGAAATGGGCGTGCCGCTGGCTGCCCGATGGCTCGGCGGGGCGGTACATCATGTATTATTCCGGCGCGCGCGCGAGCGGCGGGACGCTCGATTTCAAGGCCGTGATCGATAGCCTGGTCGGGCAGGGCCTGGTCGACGGCAATCTGTACCTCAACGGCGCGGCGGTCGGCGTCGAGCCGGTCCGCAATGGCGGCTCGATGCAGGTGCAGCGCTGGCGGATCACGCTCAACTGATCCCCTCGGCCGCGATTGACCTTCCGACCGGGGCAGCTAAAGGCCGTAGCGCTGCTCTGGACTTAGCCGAAAGGAACAGCCCGCGCGCGGATAGTACAGGCACCGGCTTCGCCGGGTGGCCTGCTGAATGAAAGACCCGTTCGGGAAATAAGCAGGGCGCGGTCTCTGTACTATCGCGCGGCTAACCGCCCGGTACGCGGCCGGGCGATGCGATAGGCCGGGACCGCCCCACCACACCCCATCATTAGCGATCATTATCGGTCGCTACCCTGATCCCCCTCCGACGTGCAGAGCGTCGGCGCGGGCTGCGTTCGATCGTCCCGATCGACGCCACCAACTTCGCGCGCGTAGCCGACGTGCTTTCGCGAAGGACTTGCCTCATTTCGACCATCCAGACCCCCGCCCCGTATCTCGGCGGGAAGCGTAACCTCTCCCGCCGCCTCACCGCGCTGATCGACGCAACCCCGCACCGTTCCTATATCGAGCCGTTCGTTGGCATGGGCGGCATCTTCTTAAAGCGATCCAGCCGCGCACCCGTCGAGGTCATCAACGATATCTCAGGCGACGTGATCAACTTTTTCCGCGTCGCCCAGCGCCATCCGGATGCCTTGGCTGCGGACATTGGCTCCCGTTTGTCGAGCCGAGACGAGTTCGAACGGCTCCGGCGCGTCGACCCGGAAACCCTGACCGACATCGAACGCGCCGGGCGGTTCCTGTATCTCCAGCGCCTGACCTTCGGCGGCAAGATCCGGTCCCGTGTTTTCGGCGTCGACAAGGCGGGCAGTAGCCGTTTCGATCCGCGTAAGGTGCTGCCCAATCTGGAACGCCTGCACGAGCGGTTGGCGGGCGTCACGATCGAGCGGCTAGGCTTTGCGTCGGTTATCGAACGATATGACGACCCCAGGGCGCTATTCTATCTCGATCCTCCCTATTGGGATTGCGAGGACGACTACGGCCCCGGCGTCTTCGAGCGAGCAGATTTCGAGCGCCTGGCCGACCAGCTCGCTAACATCCGTGGCCGCTTCATCCTGTCCATCAATGCCACCGATGGCGCGCGCGCCGTCTTCTCCCGCTTCCATGTCGACGACGTCGAGACGACCTACACGGTCGGCGCTCAGGGCGCGAAGCGGGTCGGCGAGCTGATCGTGTCCAACTTCGGGGGGTAATCGCGGGGGAACGGCGATCGCATGGCGGTCGCCGGAAACCGCGCAAATCCACCGATTCGGCAATATCGGGCCGGATAATCCCTCCGCCCCGATATCGAACAGAAGCCGCCTGTCAGCTTTCCTTAAAACAATGAATGATCAGTTATCCGAGTGGGGCAGTCGTTTCTCGATAGCTGGGGCGCCAGATACGAGCACCGTGATTGTGAACAGTACGAGGCCCGCCTCGTCTGTCGCTTCGACGCTCAGTTCGTCAGCTTGCCATATGCTAATAGGGTCAGAGCGGATTAAATCGGCCAAGAAACAAGACGCCTCCACCTTCGCCCTAGCCATCGTTCCAAACTCAAAGCCGAGCTGATCAGGCCCACGCGCCTCGCCTGAAATGTTGAAATAGCATCGCATGCATAGGCGCTGACGGCAGATCGTATATCCGTCTATAATCGACATCAGCATTTGCGATCTTCGTGGTCGACCTGATCCCCTTTTGGGGCGAAGCGATGCCAAAAGAATTTCGGCTCCGCAAATTCGCTCCCCACCATATTCCATCCCTAACGAACCGCCAGACTGTGTCCGACGAGTTCGTGCTTTCGGATATCAATATGCTTTCCAACGCAGCTCTGAAGAGCGCGCGGCCGAAGCCGCTCGCCTATAAAATTTGGGACGCGATGGGCCTGCACCTGTTCGTCGCGCCTACCGGCCTGCGGGCGTGGCGCGTCCGGATCAGGGCCGATCACCGCGAGACGGTCATTTCGCTGGGCAGCTGGCCCGACGTGTCGCTCGACGCTGCCCGCGAGGCAGCGGGGATCGCGCGCGGTATGTACATCCAGGGCGTGCAGCCGAAGGTCATTTCTGCGAAGATGGCCGAGCGCCTGACGCAATCAGCGATCACCCTCGAGCAGCTGGCCCGCGACTGGCATACGGCGCGGCGCGATCGTTGGACCGCTGTCCACGCGGCCGACGTCCTGGCCAGCCTCGAGCGCCACGTCTTCCCGGCGATCGGCGAGGATCTGGCGACCGCCATCACCACGCCGCAGCTGCTGCGCCTGCTCGGCAAGATCGCGCGGACCGGCGCGGCCGAGACGGCGCGCCGCATCGCGCAGCGCCTCTCGGCAATCTACCGCTTCGCGCGTACCCGAAGTATCGTCGACGGCGATCCCGCCGCTGGCTTGGTCCGCGAGCTGGCGACCGGCGCGCCTGCCCAGCGCCAGCCCGCGCTGGAGGATCTGGGCGAAGCGCGGGGCCTCCTCGATGCCGCCGATCGCGCGCGTGCTGCCCCGGCCATCCGGCTGGCGTCGCGATTCTTGGCGCTGACCGCCGTCCGCCTCGCGGCCGTGCGCGGCGCGCGGTGGGACGAGATCGAGGGCGTCGACTGGTCGACCGAGGCCCCATCGCCCGCCGCCCTGTGGCGGATACCGGCCGCGCGGATGAAGATGGCCGTTGCGAAGAAGGCCGACGCGGCGAATGACCACCTCGTTCCCCTGTCGGCCGCAGCGGTTTCGGTGCTGCGCCAGGCGCGGGCCATCGGCGGCGGGGATCTGATCTTCCACCGCGGCGGTCAGGCGATCGGCGCGGGCGCGATCGGCGCGCTGTATGATCGGTGCGGCTTCGCCGGGCGGCATGTGCCGCATGGGTGGCGAGCGACCTTCTCGACGGCGATGAATGAACGCTTCCCGGATGACCGCTTCGCGATCGATCGCGCCCTGGCCCACGTCCAGGCGTCGGCCGTCGAGGCAGCGTACAATCGGTCGCAGCATCTCGACCGTCGACGTTGGCTGTTCGATCGGTGGGCGGAGCTGCTCGAAGGCGACGCTTCCACCAGCGATCGGTCGAAATAGGGCTGGCACGGTTCCTGCGGTCCCCGCCTCGATAGCCCTCGGGCGGCGCAGCCGCCCGGTCCCGACAGCCGCATCTTGGCTATCGGGTGCTTGAGGTGATCCGTTTGCGGAGCTGGGGGGACCAGCAGGCTACCGGGTGCCTCGAATTCTGCTGCCTAATCAACGTGTCGCGATAGCGACTCCTTATCCACTTTGCTCTTGAGGTCCTGATACAAGGACATTCAGGGACTCGCGTTAGCGACCGAGACGCCGAGGCTGCGGACGGCTTCGCCTAGGGCGGATTTAGCGCTCAGGAAGCCCGTGGGGGCCGCTGGGGCGTCGTTCGTCGGGGCAGGCTTGTTTCGCCCCAGGCGTTTCCATCGGCGCCCACGGAGCTGGAGAAAGCGCTGATAGATGCGGTTCGGCATCGCCTTGCGGTGGTTCAGGAAATAGGCGTGCGAGGTCTGCTCGCGCTGGGGGCCGAATTGCCCGTCAGAGTCGGGCTTTCGCCTGCTGCGCCGGACGCGATCGATAAAGCCGTGATGGAGCAGGCGCTCCAGCGATCGCCATACGCCCTTGACGCAACAGACGGCCCGCGCCGCTATTTCCTCGCCGGACGGGAATATCTCCCCCGTCTTGGCATTCAGGAACGACAGGATCGCGCGCAGGATCGAGACGTCGAAGGGCCGCATGCGCAGCCGCGCGCGCTCCAGCTCCGCGTCGATCGCCAGGAATTCCTGGCGCACCGTCGCCAGCCGGCCGATCGGGCGATCGGCGGGCGACATCGCCTTCAGCTGCTGTTCCTCCGCCTCGAGCGCGGCATGGCGTGCCTTCAGCGCAAACAGCTCCGTGCGCGGGTATCGCTTATAGTGGAGCTGGGACAGCTCCTGTGCCGTGTCGAGCAGCGTCTCCACGGTCGCAATCCGCTCGGCCGGGGTCTCGAAACGATTATGCTCCCACGGCTTCGCATCCGGTTCGTTCTCGTCGATCGATCCCCGATGCACCGGGTCGCTGCCCGGCTTCTTCCCCTGAAATTTGGCCGTCAGGCCGTTGATAAGCTTACTGGTTGCCCGTGCTGAGGCGAACGTCATTTCGGCTTCCCGTGACCGAAGTGCTTTGGATGCACGAAAGCGCCGCCTGAATCGCATTTTCAGACGCGCGCTGTGCAAATCGGCAGACCTGTCACCAGGTCTTGGAGGGTGGGATTGGCCAACAGCCGTCCTGCGCATTTCCTGCGCAGGTCAGAGACGTTCTCTGTAAATGCTGGCTAAATTGTCGCTGGCACCGCGCTAACGACGCTCAAGATTCCCCAAAATGTAGGACATCTATTGCGTTCGTAATGCGGGGGTCACAGGTTCGAGTCCTGTAAGCGGCACCATCACGTCCCCGGAACAAACCTGGAAAACCGCAGAAATCTGCGGTAAAATGCCTCTCGGCGGTCCCGTGAAATCTCATTATGTTCCGCCGTGGCCCACTCAAAAGGGGCCACGAATCATGGGGCCACGAACGTTGCAGGAGGCGTGGCCCCATGCTTACGGTTGTGCAGATCCGGGCGCTGAAACCGGCAGAGCGTCCCTACAAGGTGGCCGATTCGGACGGCCTATATCTACTGGTGCAGCCATCCGGCGCCCTGCTCTGGCGCTTTCGCTACCGGTGCTGCGGCATCGAGCGCAAATTATCGCTGGGCAGTTTCCCCGATGTCACCTTGATGCAGGCGCGCCGGAAGCGCGACGAGGCCAAGGCCGAACTCGATGACGGGATCGACCCTGTGGAGGAAAAGCGCCAGCGGCGGCTGAAGGCCGAACTGGCGGCGCAGACGACGTTCGCGCTCGTCGCCGGGGAATATATCGAGAAGATGGAGCGCGAGGGCCGTTCCCCCGCTACCATCAAGAAAGCGCGCTGGTTCCTCGAACTACTCGATGGCATCGCCAAGCGTCCGATCGCGGCGATCACCCCGCATGAGCTTCTCGACGTGCTGAAGCGGGTCGAGCGTCGCGGGCATCATGAGACGGCGCTTCGGCTCCGCTCCTTCGCCGGCCGTGTCTTCCGCTATGGTTTCGCGACCCTGCGCACCGAGCGTAATCCAGCCGACATCCTGCGCGGCGCCCTTACTGTTCCCAGGGTCAAGCATCATGCGGCGATCGTCGAGCCCAAGAAAGTCGGCGACCTGCTGCGCGCAATAGACGGGTACACGGGCCGGCCCGAGACCCTGCATGCACTCAGGATCGCGCCGCATGTCTTCCTGCGCCCGGGTGAGTTGCGGCAGGCGAAATGGAGCGAGATCGACTTCGCCGAAAAAGTCTGGCGCGTGCCGGCCGAGCGCATGAAGATGAAGCAGCCGCATGCCGTACCCTTGTCGCGGCAGGTGCTGTTCCTTTTGCAGGATCTGCGGTCGCTGGCGCGGGACAGCGAATTCCTCTTCCCGGCGCTTCATACCACCAAGCGCTGCATCTCGGACAATACGCTGAACGTCGCGCTGCGCCGCCTGGGGTTCGAGAACGATGAGATGACCAGCCACGGCTTCCGCGCCATGGCCAGCACGCTCCTCAACGAGTCAGGGCTGTGGCATCCCGATGCCATCGAGCGCGCGCTGGCCCATGGCGAGAAGGACAAGGTGCGCGCCGCCTATCATCGCGGCGCGCACTGGGCGGAACGGGTGCGCATGGCGCAGTGGTGGTCGGATTATCTCGACCAACTCCGGATCGGCGGTGCCATCATCAAGGGCAAGTTTCGCAAGCGAGCGTAGGACTTGCTACGCCTGCCATGCGATGATGGCGTCATTTCGCAGGATCGTAGGAAGCGGGATTGCGCATCCACTCGTCGATGGCCGATGCACGCCAACCTATGCAGCGGGTGCTGAGCTGAGTGCTCCTTGGAAAGGTGCCGTCGGCCATCTTGCGATATAGGGTGGAACGGCAAAGTCCTGTCTGCGCCAGGACGGCGTTCAGACGGAGAAAGCGGTCAGGATTAGCGGACATGGGTACCACCTTTCGGTTTTTGCGGTTGGGAACCGCTAAGGTCCTGTTTCCCCGCTAAGTGGAGTAGATCCTCTTTGGGTCCTCCGGGGTGCTCGCGAGGGACATTCGCTACCGTCTCTCACGATGCTGCAGGAACGGCATCGACGCCGCTGGCGTGGTGCCAAGCTGCTCCGTCTGGATCCATTCTGTTTTGTGACCCGAGGCAAAGAGCGCGAGTGTCGCAATGCTTGGTGGATATCGACGGCGCCCCACCCAAATCTGCGCAAGGGCGTGAAGGCAAGGCTGGCAAACGTTGGAATCGCGCGCGCGTTACATGTCGTCGTCCAACCATGCTGACGAGAATAGCTCTTCCCCGCCTCTGGCCGCTACCCTCGCGGACGCCCGATACAGCCCAGCGTCCTTAACGTTGATAATGCCCCACAGGGTATAAATTGCATTTACTCCCTGCAGGGTATAAATAAACACTATACCCTTCAAGGTATATCGCTAGTTTATCCCTTATAGGGTATGCCGTCACTGAAAGGCGTCTCCCGTGGCCCACATTGCTCGCTCTCCCAAACAGCTCGGTGCGCTCATCCATAACGCGCGGACCAAGCGCAACCTCACCCAGCAGGCTCTGGCGGCCTTGGTTGGCACCGGGCAGAAGACGATCTCCCGCATCGAAAGCGGGCAGACGGGTACGAAGCTCGACACCCTGTTCGGTATCCTGGCAGCGCTCGACCTCGACATGCAGATCGCACCGCGCAGCAAGGGCAGCGCTGACCTGAGCGAAATCTTCTGACAATGGCACGCCGCAAGACCCACGTTCCCCTGAACGTGCTGATCAATAATCGCCTCGTCGGCCGCCTCGAGAAGGAAACGAGCGGCGCCGTATCGTTCCGCTATGATCAGAGCTGGCTCGAGTGGGAGCACGCATTTGCGGCCTCGCTGTCACTGCCGCTTCGTGCAACCACCTATCGCGGCGCGCCGGTACTCGCCGTTTTCGACAACCTGCTTCCCGACAGCGTAGATATCCGACGCCGCGTGGCGGAGCGCACGGGTGCCGAAGGTACCGATCCGTACAGTCTCTTGGCCCGCATCGGCCGGGATTGTGTCGGTGCGATGCAGTTCCTGCCTGACGGTGAGGCCATCGACGCGATAGGCGATATACGGGGCGAAGCGTTGGGCGAAGAGGATATCGAACACCTCCTCGACAATCTCAAAGGTGCGCCGCTCGGGATCGATCCTGGCCAGGAATTTCGAATCTCAATTGCCGGTGCGCAGGAGAAGACCGCGCTGCTGCGCCACGACGGCCAGTGGCTACGTCCAATCGGAACGACTCCGACAACGCATATCCTAAAGCCTCAGCTCGGCGAGATCCCGACATCCACCGGCATGGTCGACATGACCGCCAGTGTCGACAACGAGCATTACTGCCTGGCGCTGCTGGGTGCCTTCGGCTTGCCGGTGGCGAAAACCGAGATCGTCACCTTCGGGGCGCGACGCGCGCTGGTCGTCGAGCGGTTCGATCGCCGATGGCTCGCCGATGGCCGGCTGCTGCGCGTTCCGCAGGAAGACTGCTGCCAGGCACTCGGCGTGCCATCCTCCCAGAAATACCAAAGCGAAGGTGGTCCCGCCGCGGCGGACATCATAAGACTGCTCGGCGGTAGCGACGATCCGACCGAGGATCAGGTGACATTCCTGTCGAGCCAGATCATCTTCTGGCTCATCGGCGCGACCGACGGACATGCGAAAAACTTCAGCCTCTTCCTGCGTCCGGGCGGCGGCTTCAAGCTGACGCCCTTCTACGATGTCCTGAGCGTCCAGGATGCTGTCGATCGCGGACAGTTGGCACAGAAGAGTTTCCGGTTGGCGATGTCGGCGGGCACCAGCCGCCATTACCGGATCGAGGAAGTCCTGGGCCGGCACTTCGTCCAGACCGCGAGAGCCGCAGGTATCGGCCCGACCATTATCGACAAGGTCATCACCGACATTCGCAAAAATGCCGTCACGGCCGCGGACGTTGCGCGAGAAGCAATGCCGGACGACTTCGCCGACGACGTCCATGCCAGCGTCAGCCGCGCGATCGCCGATCGTCTGGCACGTCTCGACACGGCGTTTACGGAGCTAAGCTAGTCGCGTTGCAAAACATGTCCGGCATGCCCCTCTCCGCCACCCTCATTGTCGGTCAACCGCTTGAGGCTCCGATACTGGACCAGCGTGGCACGGCCGACCTTCGTCGTCTCGAGGTCGCCCGACTGGATGAGCTTGTAGATCCGCGAGCGGCTGAGGCCGGTGATGCAAACCGCCGTTGCCACGCGGACCGTCAGCGGCTCGATCTTCCTTTCCCATGCCCGCTCGATCATTTCTGCCCCCGTACTCGCGCGTCGCGCTCGCGCACGAACGCCCGATCGCTCTCCAGGAAGGCCGACAACATCGCGGGGATCAATTCGGTGACCGGCTCCTCGATGCCGTAGGTCGAGGCATAGACCGCAGCATAGGCCTGCAACGACGACTGGAGGTCCGGCGTGATGGTGATGGCCAGCTTGACCGGCGTGCGGTCGGGCAGCTTGCCAAGCTTGAGATCGGCCATGTCAGCTTGTCCTTCTCGGATAAGGGGCGAGGATGAGATCGTGGGTCACCAGCAAGCGGACCGGCGCGCCGGGACGGATCGTGACCGTCGGCTGGACGTCGAGGTTGCGCTGGGTGATCTGGTCGCCGGCCCGCGCGACGTTCATCTGGGCGGACTGGCGGATCGCCTGCACGAGGTCGCTTCCGCCGGAGATCGACAGCTCGGAACCGACGCCGAGCATGGTCGCGATCGCGACACCCTTGAGCAGCGTCCATGTGTGGAAATCGACCCGGTCGGCAAGCCCGGCATAGCCTTCCGGGTCGGTGGCAGGCATGTTGTCGAGCCGCACCGAGCCGCCGTCGGGCAGGATCAGCCTTTGCCAGATCACCAGCGCACGGCGCTGCCCGAACGCGACGACGCTGTCATACTTGCCGATCAGCCGGGCACCCTGTGGTACGAGCAGGATCGTCCCCGTGACGGTATCGAACACGTTCTGGGTGACCTGCGCGGTGACCATGCCGGGCAGGTCAGAACTCAAGCCGGTGATGAGGCTTGCCGCGATCACGCTGCCCGCCAGCAGGCTGTTGGGCGAAGCAGGAGTGACGAGGGCGCCGACGTTGAGATCGCCGCCCGTGTCTCTGGCCGCGGCGAACTGCTCCTTGCGCGTCCCCGTCGCCGTCGCAGGGATGGCATCAGGGACTTCGGGGCCGACGGAGGAAGCAGGGGTGACCACGCTATGGCCGGTCGTGACCTGCGCCATCAGGCCCGATTCTCGCGCCGCCTTGAGGTCGGCCATCCGCTGCTGCCGTGCTGCCGCGACCGTATCGACGGACGGAGGAGCAACGGTCGCTTCGGCCCGTTCCTGTGCGCGAAGGATTGGCCGGCCAAGGTCGCCGGGAAGCGGTGGGCCGAGCCTGGGCGCATCGCCATAGCTGGCCGGGAGGCCAGAGAGTGCGTCGGCGGCGGGCTTCGCTATCGGCTGAGACAATTCGCTGTCCTGCGCGACGTGCCGGAAGACCTGCGGCTTCAACGCCATCCACGCGATACCCATCAGGCTGGCCGAGCCCAGTGCGGCGAGGCCGATGATCGCACCCTTGCGGAAGCGGATCGCGCGTGCCGGACGGGAACGGATGGCCAATGTTTCCGGGTCGACCTTCGGCGGCTGGGCGGGCGCCTCGGGTGCGGGCGCGTCGAGCATGGCTTCGGCGGGCGAAGGTGCGTCTGACGAAGGTTCGGCAATCTCGGTCATGCCCCCCTCCGCTGAGCGGATGGCCCGATCCTGTCGATGCGGACGACCTGCTGCTTCTTCAAGCCGAGCCGGAGTTCGGCCGCGTCGAAGATCCGGTCGACGACATAGAAGCGGTCGCGCAGCCGATAATTGACCAGTTCCACCTTTCCATCTGGGCCGACGACGAACAGGGGCGGTGCATCGCCATTGGCCAGCGAGGCAGGGAACTCGACATAGGTCCTTGTCCCGTCGTCGAACACGCGCAGTGGCCGCCATGGCGGGCGGTCGCCGCTGATCGCGTAGTTGAAATGCAGCTGCTCGATCGCCAGCCCCGTCGCCACCGGCGCCGCAGCCTGTGCGGCCTCCGCCTTGCGTCGCACGGCCAGCAGCTCGTCCTGCGGATAGGTCCAGCGCAGCGAGGACAGCGCCGTTGCCGGGGTGCTGGCGAGCCTGAGATGATAGGCGCGCCGGTCGGTCGTGATGACCAGGTTGGTGAGCAGGCCTGCGGAGACCGGCTTGACCAGCACATGCGTCTGCTTGCCGTCGCCCGAACCGCTCGTCGTGTCGCCGATCACCCAGCGGGCGGTATCGCCGCTCGCGACCGCCACGAGGGTCTCGCCGGGCTGGAGCGCAATGTCCGTTACCAGTCCCGGCGCGGTATAGACTTGATAGATCGTGCCGTCGTTGAACGGATAGACCTGCGCGCCGCTGACGAACCCGTTCGCTGCCGGCTCGATCGTGGCGCTGCGTGTGGCGGACCGCACCGCCTTGAGCGGTGCCGCGGCCCGATCCTGCGCCCACGCGTGACCGGCCAGGACCAAGGTGGCTATGGCCGGCAAGATGACGGGCTTCATGGGTTCTTCTCCTGCATGTTGGACAGGTTCGCGGCTTCAGGTCGGGCGCCGAGGGAAAGGTCGAGCGGCGATCCGAGCGGCAGGGTCGCGGGCGACTGGGCGGCGGGGCGTGTGGGTTGCGACGATGGCGAGGTGTCCAGTTCGCGGCTCCAGTCGATTGCGTCGACATAGATGCCGAGCGGGTTCTTGCGCAGCACCTCGGCCGATGTCGGGGGGCGCGTCACGATTGTGAGGATCGCCGTCCAGCGCTGGACGCCCGCCTGGTTGCCGCGCTCGAACATGGTCTCGGTCCATTTGACCTGGAACGACGTGTCGGACGCGCGCACAACGCTGGTGACCTGCACCGACACCGTCCGATCGCCGACCTGGGCAAAGGGCGCTGCCGAACGGGCATATTCCCCCAGGAACTCGGCCCCGCGCTGGGTTGCGAAGTCATAGGCCTCGAGCCAGTCGCGGCGCAGCAGCACCGGGTCGAGCGACACCGAGCGGATGTTGGTGATGAATCGCGACAGGTGCCACGCCACCTGCGGGTCGGTCGGCCGGTATGCGACGTCGGCCGGCTGGACGGAGCGCGCCTCGCCGAGCTTGTCGACCTCGACGACATAGGGCGTGACGCGGCTCTGCATCGATTGCCAGGCAAGGGCTGCCGACGTGCCTGCGGTCAAGAACAGGCAGCCGAACGCCATCAGCCGCCAGTTGCGCGCCTGCACGCGCGCCGAGCCCATCCGCTCGTCCCACAGCTGCCCGGCACGCTGGTAGGGTGTCTCGGGCGGCGGCGTTCGCCCGTAGCGCTGCACGCTTCGCTTGAAGACCATGGTTCAGTCGTTCCTTTCCTTGATGTCGGGAATGGCGGAGCCGCCGCCACGATCGCCTTGGCTGAGCGCGTGGATCGCGACTTGGCGGCGATGGCGGCTCGTCTGCTGGTCGCGCATCGCCCGCGCCCATGCAGGCGTGCCGCCGTCGGCGTCGTTCGTGCCCGGCGACGCGTCGGAGGTTCGATTGAGCGCCGACCAGGCGGCGTTGCGACCCCGCTCTGCGGCAGCGCCGAGCCCGAAGGTGCTTTCGATCTTCTGGGCCGCCGCACCCTTGGCAGCGGCGGCCATGCCGCCGACTGCAGAGCCGCCCGTCTCACGACCGAGCTGCGCGGCGGTCGAGGCCGCGGATCCCATTGCGGTGCCGGCACGCACCGCCCCTAGCGCAGCGCCGGCCAAGGCGCGCGCGCCACCGACGGCCGCCCCACCCGCCAGCAGCGCGATGCCGCCGGCGCCGACCGCGGTGCCAAGTGCCGCGCCGGCGCCGAGTTGCGGGGCGCCGGACACCAGCCCCGAGGCGATCGACGGCCCGAAGATGCCGAGGCCGAACAGCGACAGGCTGGCAAGCACGAGGCTCATCGCCTGGCCGATGTCGGGCTCCTGGCCCTGCAGCGCTTGCGTGAACTCGGCGAAGAAGTTGGAGCCGATCCCGACGATGACGGCGAGCACCATCACCTTCACGCCGGACGAGACGACATTGCCCAGCACGCGCTCGGCGAGGAAGCTGGTGCGGTTCCACAGCGCGAACGGCACGAGGATGAAGCCCGCCAGGCTCGTCAGCTTGAACTCGAGGATGCAGACGAACATCTGCACCGCGAGGATGAAGAAGGCGACGATCACCAGCGCCCAGGCGAAAAGCAGGATCATGATCGTCAGGAAGTTGTCGAAGAAGGTCGTGAACCCGACCATCTCGCTCGCCTGGTCGAGCAGCGGCCACGCCGCCGAGAAGCCGGTGCCGGCGAGCCGCCCGGGCTTCAGCAGGTCGTCCGCGGACAGCGTGCCACCGCCGGCGGTCAGCCCGGCCTGCGCGAACGAGCGGAAGATGATGTCGGCAAGGCGAGAGAAGCTGTTGAGGATGAACGCGAAGGCGCCGACATAGAGGATCTTCCTGAGGAAGCGTCCGATGACATTGTCCTCGCCGCCCATCGCCCAGAACAGGCCGGCAAGCGTGATGTCGATGCCGATCAGCGTCGCGGTCAGGAAGCCGACGTCAGGACCGAGCAGCCCGAAGCCGCTGTCGATGTAAGTGATGAACGCCTGCAGGAAGCGGTCGATGACATTGAGGTCGTTCATGAGATCCTCTTCCTGGCAAAGTGGAGAGAATGTCGCGGGGCGCGGTGGGGAGCGGGACCGCGCCCCGCGACGGCGACAGATGATCGGGGCATCACCGGCCGCCGGCCGGATCCAGCCTGTCTACGCCGTGGGGCTATTGGGACGTGTAGGCTGATCCGGAGCCGAGGAACTTCCTGGTCGCCGCGCGTGCCTCCTGTGCCTGCGTCGCGCGCCGTGCCTGCTCGATCGCCTCGCTACGGAACTGCGCGGCCATCATCTGCTGGAGCTGCAACTGCTGCTTGGCGGTCAAGGCAAGGAGCTGGTTGGTGGCTTGCTGTGCCTGGAGCGAGCCTTCCGCGCCTTGGCTGCGCGCGACGATGTCGGCGAGCGCCTGTGTGTCGGACCGGACGTTCTCGACGACCTGCGCCTGCACCGTCATCGTCTGGCGAAACGCGCCCATGCTGGCATCAAGCCGGGCGCGGGCACCACGCACGCGGGCGTCGGTGCGGAGCGCCGAGGAGAAGTCGCCGGGAAACAGCGATTGGAACTGGTCGTCGAGCTGGCCGACCCGGAAGTCGATCGCCTGCGCCCGGCCCATCAGCCGGTCGATCTCGGCAAGCTTCTGTTTGAGTGCATCCAGCTGCGGGAAATCGATGCGGCTTAGGTTCTTGCCCATGGCAACCAGCATCTGCGCCTCATTCTGGAGCTGCTGGATCTGCTGGTTGACGCTCTGCAGCGTGCGCGCGGCGGTCAGGATGTTCTGCGCATAGTTTCGCGGATCGAACACGATCCCGCCGAACTGCGCATGGGCCGGCGTCGCCGCCGACATGACCCCCATGATGAAACTGCCCCTGGCAGCGGCGGCGAGCATGGCGGCGATGACGCGGCGGCGGTCGAGGAACGGCATGACGATCTCCAGTGCTTTGGCACCCGCACCCGCGTCGATCGCGGTCGGGCTCGGCATGGAGTGTCGGCCTCTCGGCGCCGCGGCGTCAGATACCGGCTGGGGTCTGCACGGGACCTTGTGGGGACAATCACGAAACCTTCTCCGAAGACCCGGCAGTTGTTGTGGCCAGACTTCGACGCCGCTATGTGTGGCACATGAGTAATACAGCCAATCGTCTGAAGCGGACAGTTCACGCAGGCTTGATTGCGCTGCTGGCTTGCGCCTCAATGGCGGACGCCAGAGCCAACGCCTCTCTGCCGGATATGACCACGGCTCTCCGAGAACTGCACGTGGAGAGTGCTTCGGTCGCCGTGATCCGCAACGGACGGATCGTCTCGACGGGCGCCTGGGGCATGGCAGGGCCGAACCGGGCGGCGACCGTCGCCACGCCCTATAATCTCGCCTCGCTGACGAAGCCGCTGACGGCGGAAGTCATCCTGCGCTTGGTGTCAGCCGACAGGCTGTCGCTCGACGAGCCGATGGATCGCTACTGGAGCGATCCCGACCTGTCACGCGATCCGCGGCGGATGAAGCTGACGGTCCGCATGGCGTTGAGCCATCGCACCGGGTTGCCGAACTGGCGGGATGTGAAGGGACTGGCGTTCGATCATGATCCCGGCACGACCACCGGCTATTCGGGCGAGGGGTATCAATATGCGGCGCGCTATGCCGAGCGTCGCACCGGGCAGTCGTTCGAGACGCTGGCTGGCCGCTGGCTGTTCACACCCGCCCACATGCGCGCTTCCGGGTATGTGTCGGCGCAAGGCGAGGCGGCGCCGATCGCCGTGCCCTACGACGACGCCGGCAAGCCGCTCCCTGTAGAGCGGGTGACGCGCTACAACGCTGCCGATCTCGCGCACGCGACGGCGCGTGATTATGCGCGCTTCCTCATCGATGCGCGCAGCGACAGGGGCCTGGTCGCGTCCGTCGCGGCGGAGCGCAGCAGATCGCAGGCCGATCTGACGCCCGGAATATGTGCCGGATCGAAAGCAGCCAGCTGTCCACCCTGGACCGGCTTTGGCCTCGGCTGGCAGCTTCTCGGATTTCCCGGAGGCACAACGATGCTCCACACCGGTAAGGATGCCGGGGCCTTCACCTTCGCCGCGATCGATCGTGCGAGCGGCGACGGCATCGTGATCCTGACCAACAGCGACAACGGATGGCGGGTCATCCTGCCCATCCTCGAACGCACCGGCAGCGACCCGAAGCTGATCGCCTTCCTCCGTGGCCAGATGAACTGACAGGACCAAGGTCATGCTGACTGCCCTTGCCGCCGCCGCAGTCCTGCGGACGACGGCTCCGTGCTCACGTCCTTCTCGTCTTCGTTGCAGTTTAGCCGAGCGGTAGCAGGCGACCAATCGCGATCGGTTCAGACTTGGCCGCGGATCGTGGCGGCGCGCTCCGCGAGTACGGCCGCCGGCCCTTCAAGCTCGTAGAAGGCAAAGGGATTGAGGAATTGCCGTCCCCAGAACAGCGCCCTGTCCACCGGTCCTAGGCTCGCCTCGTCGCACAGCGCGAGCCATTGTGCGCCAATGGTCTCGATCTGCCTGGACACGATCGCGATGGCCTGGTCGGACGTCATATGGAAGTCGCCGGCGGCGGCCAGGCAGGTGGCTATCTGGCTCGAGCGGTGCCGGCCCACAATCAGCATCGCTTGGCTGGCTTCCTCGCCGGCTCGCGCCTGTGGGCAAATGTCGTAGGCGGGCGTCAGGGCGAGCTGCGCCCCATCCCAGAACGCGGCGTGGTTGCGCGCATGATCGTCGACATTGCCGACCAGGATGTTGAACGTCAGCCGCGTGAACAGCTCGTGCAGGGTTGCGGTCGGATCGATGAAGCGGAAGCGTATCTTCTCCGCAAGATCCTGATAGCTCGCATAGCGCGCCTGCATCTCGTCGAGCTCGAGGATGGTGAGCGCCGATACCATCGCCCGGCGGTGCCAGTCATTCCCGGTCGGCACGCGATCGAACCGCTCGACCAGAAGCACATCCTTGCCCGCAGCATGGATCAGCCGGACCGGCGCGACCGACAGCCCGGCGAGCGCGGCCAGGCGCATCGCAATATATTCACCCTTCACGACCGAATAGGTGTCGCCGCTGCTGGAGAATTTGGCGACATATTTCTGCGCCCCATCCGTGAGCAGCGCCTTGGGACGGGCACCGCCGATCGAACTGCCATGATGGAGGGCCTGATCGAGCTCCAGCGTGAGCGGCAGGTTCTTCTCGACCTTCTCCGCAGACGCGAGCAGTTCCTCGACGGTCGCGTGCCTGCCGCCGCGTGGAGCATATGCTGTTGCAGACGTCTGGAAATCCAGGGCGCCGATCCGGTCCGAGCCGGATTCGAGCAGGAAGACCAGCTCGTCCAGCTCGATCCCGTCAAGGTCGTTGCCCTTGCCCCCGAAGGTCCTGTTGAGGATGACACGCCGTCCCCAGGCGTCAGGGGCGCCGTCGCGGATCGCGCTCGCCATCGCAAGTGTGCCGAGGGGGGCGATGGGTTCGCCCACGAGCGGGAGTTCCGGCATATAAAGCGGGATGGCGTCGGTCCGCTCGCGATACGAACGGCCATACATGAACTGGATACGCTCGCCGTCGGATACCAGCCGGCCAGCAACGACCGGCGTCGTGGCTCCGGGCAGCCAGGTCCAGACAAAGGCCTCGCGCGGATGGGGCAGCTTAGAAGTCATCGCTGATGCTCAACGGCTTCGGCCGCACGCGGCGAGGGAGCAGTGCGAGGCGCTTGCCCGCTTCGTCGAGCCGCATCGACACCCCCTGTGCATCCTCTTCGAACAGCGGAATGCCGAGGATGGCACACGCCTCGAAGGCAAGTCCCAGTTCGACCTTCGGATCACCCTTTTCCAGCCGATGCAAGGTGCTGCGGTCGACGCCGAGCCGGTCCGCCAAGTCTTGCGCGGTCATCCTGCGCGACTTGCGCTCGAGCTGCACCAGCATGCCGAGGAGCTCTACCGCTGCCATCGTATACCGCGCATAACTGCGCTTCTTTGAAGCAGGCATCTGTGGCACCCAACCAGCATAAAGCGGCTTTACGCCGGATGCATCCAGCACATGCATCCTCGAATGCAAGTTGTCAACGGACATGCTGTATGCATCAATCATTAGCGACGTGATTGATGCACGCATCCACCAAAACATCCTGTCGTTGACTGCTCGTCCGTTACCGGCAGGTAGGTCCAGGCGATCGATTTTTGCAATTATCGTGCATCTGAGATGCACCATAATTTCGGACCGAGGCAGCCTGGCTGTGACCGCAGCAGGCGTCGCGTGATTCTGCATCGCTAGAGTGATGCTCCGCCAGGTTCCGGGTGCGGGGCATCGGCCATGAGATCGGCCGCCCAATCGAGGCCAGCGTCGCGAAGGAAGGCACTGGCGAAGCCATCGCGGCCATGTTCGGCGAGCACAGCATTGATCCGCTTCTGCGTCGCCGGGTCCGACGCGCCGCACAGCGCGAGTGCGATGGGACCAAGCCCCAGCTCGAACAGCCGGTTCCCGCGCGCCGACTGGAGGTAGTAATGGCGCTTGGGGGTCGCCCGGGCGATCAGCTCGACCTGACGGTCGTTGAGGCCGAAGCGCGCGTAGATGTCATGGCCCTGCGGTTCGACCGCCCGGTCGTTGGGCAGCAGGATCCGCTGCGGGCAGCTTTCGATGATCGCGGGCGCGATAGCCGAGCCCGCGATATCGGCGAGGCTCTGCGTTGCGAAGACGACCGCGACATTCTTCTTGCGCAGCACCTTCAGCCATTCGCGGATACGCGCGGCGAACAGCGGGTGGTCGAGGAAGATCCACGCCTCGTCGAGGACCAGCAGCGTCGGGCGCCCGTCGAACCGCGCCTCCAGCCGGTGAAAGAGATAGGTCAGCACCGGCGCGACCGCGCCGGCCTGGCCCATCAGCGCCTCGGTCTCGAAGCATTGGACATCGGCAAGGTCGAGTTGCTGCTCGGCCGCGTCGAGCAATCGGCCGTGCGGTCCCTCGAGCGTGTAGGGCTGGAGCGCGAGGCGCAACGCGTTGGACTGGAGCAGCAGCACGAGGCCGGTTATGGTCCGCTCATCGCGCGGCGCGGAAGCGAGGCTGCCGAGCGCGGTCCAGATCGCGTCCTTCGCCTCCGGGGTGACCGGCACGCCCTCGTGCGACAGCAGCGCCGCGATCCATTCGGCGGCCCAGCCTCGTTCAGCGGCATCGTCGATATCGGCGAGCGGTTGGAAAGCGAGCGTCGTGCCGTCCGCCTCCGCCGCGCCCAGCGCATGGTGCGCCCCGCCCATCGCCAGCGCCGACGCACGCGCGCTGTTGCCCTTGTCGAAGATATAGACCTGGGCTTGGCGATAGCGGCGGAACTGGAGCGCGATCAGGTTCAGAAGCACCGACTTGCCGGCGCCCGTCGGCCCGACCACCATCATGTGCCCGACATCGCCGACATGGGTCGACAACCGAAACGGCGTCGATCCGGCGGTCTTGGCGACGAGCAGCGGCGGCGCTTCCTGGCCCGTGACCGCGGCGAGATGGTCGTTGCCGGCCGGGCCGGCCCAGACGGAGGAAAGCGGCATCAAATGCGCGAGGTTGAGCGTGTGCACCAGCGGCTGCCGGACATTGGCATAGGCGTGGCCCGGCAAGGACGACAGCCAGGCCTCGACCGCATTCACCGTCTCGCGCTTGGCGGTGAAGCCGAGTCCGTTGACGATCCGCTCGACCGCGCGAACCTTGTCCTCGACTGCTGCCTGATTGCGGTCACTGACCGTGATCGTCGTCGTCAAATAGCCGAAGGCGACATGGTCGCTGCCGAGCACCTGAAGCGCCTGGTCGGCATCGGCGACCTTGTTGTCGGCATCGCTGTCGAGCAGCTGCGCCGGGGTGTTGTACATCACCTCGCGCAGCAGCGCAGTGATCGACTTGCGCTTGTTGAACCATTGGCGCCGAAGCGAAGTGAGCGTCCTGGTCGCCTGAGTCTTGTCGAGCGCGATGAAGCGCGTGACCCAGCGATAGCCGAAATCCTGGTGGTTGAGCGCGTCGAGGATGCCGGGGCGGCTGAGATTCGGAAAGCCGAGCACCGTCAGCGTGCGCACATGCATTTGCCCGAGCCTGGGCTCCAGCCCGCCGATGAGCGGCGTGTCGGCGAGGAGGCCGTCGAGATACATCGGCGTCTCAGGGACCGCGACGGGATGGCGCCGGTCGGAGACGGTGCCATGTAGGAAGGTCAGCGTCTCGCGGTCGTCGAGCGGACGCACCGACGCCATGACGCCCGACAGCAGGTCGAGCACGCGATCTGTCTCCGCGACGAACGAAGCGAGCGTACCGCGCCAGTCGCGCTCCCGGTCGCTGTCGGGGCGCTCGACCAGGCTCCGCCCGGCACGGTCCGCCGTGTCCGCCGGTGGCAGCCAGGTCAGTGTCAGGTGATAGCGGCTCTCGAAATGCGTGCCCGCGGCCTCGAACGCCGCCCGGCGCTCGCGATCGACGAGCCAGCTCGCCGGGTCGGGAAAGTCGCTGTCGGGATAGGCCAGGGCCTCGCGCCGCTCGGCGTCGAAGAACAAGGCCCAGCCGCTGCCCAGCCGCTTGAGCGCATTGTTCGCCCGTGCGCAGGCGCCGACCAGCTCGGCCTCGTTGGCGGATTCAAGGTCGGGGCCGCGGAACGCGAGCACCCGCAGGAAGCTGCCGTCCTTGTTGAGCACCACGCCGGGAGCGACCAACGCCGCCCAGGGAAGGTGATCGGCGAGCCGCTCGGCATGGTCGCGATATTCGCCGAGGTACATCATGCCCTCTGGCTCAGCATGCGAGATATCCCTTCTGGCGGATGTGACGGAGGAGGACCGGCGCGAAGTCGGGATCGCGGCGCGCCGCCATCACCGCGGCGCTGTGGCCGACGGCCCAGAGCAGCACCCCGGCCACCCATTGCTGGAGGCCGAGGCCGACCGCGGCGGCCAGTGTCCCGTTGATGATCGCGAGCCCGCGGGGCGCGCCGCCGAGCAGCAGCGGCGCGCCGAGCGAATGATGGATCGGCACCTCGAAGCCATCGAGGTGCCGACCGGTATCGGTCGCCGGGGCGGTCATGCGACCAGCGCCCCGCCGCCGAAGCTGAAGAAGGACAGGAAGAAGCTCGACGCCGCGAACGCGATCGACAGGCCGAAGACGATCTGGATAAGGCGCCGGAACCCGCCCGCAGTCTCACCGAAGGCCAGCGTCAGCCCCGTCGTGATGATGATGATCACCGCGACGATCTTGGCGACCGGCCCCTGCACGGATTCGAGCACCTGTTGCAGCGGCTCCTCCCACGGCATGCCCGAGCCGGCGGCCTGGACCTGGGTTGCGAAGGTCAGCGCCAAGCCGATCGCGGCACCGGCAAGCAGAGGCCGAGCGGCGGTCGGACGCGTGATGGAAATACGGGTCATGGTCGGTTCTCCTTCGGGTTGAACGGGGACAAGTCGGCGAGTGTGTAGGCGCCGGTGTCGGGGTCGAGCCCGGCGACACGCGCGATGGTCGAGACGCGGCGGTCTGTGCCGCGCCCGGCGATGAAGACGACGAGGTCGATCGCCTCGGCGATGAGCTGGCGCGGCACGGTGACGACCGCTTCCTGGCAGAGCTGCTCGACCCGGTAGAGCGCGGCTTGTCCGCTGTTGGCATGGACCGTCGCGATCCCGCCGGGATGCCCCGTGTTCCAGGCCTTGAGCATGTCGAGCGCTTCGGGGCCGCGGACTTCGCCGACGATGATCCGGTCGGGGCGGAGCCGCATCGTCGAGCGTACCAGCTGGGCCATCGACACCTGCGGCGGGCGCGTGCGCAGCGCCACCGTATCGGGCAGCGGGCATTGCAGCTCGCGCGTATCTTCGATCAGGATGACACGCGCGTCCTGCCCCGAGCGTTCCTCGGCCATCTCGGCCAGGAGCGCGTTGGCGAGCGTCGTCTTGCCCGAGCTGGTGCCGCCGGCGACAAGGATATTGTCGCGCCGGGTAACCGCGCCACGCAGCGCCTCGGCCTGGATCGCGGACATCAGCCCATCGGCGACATAGTCGTCGAGCGTGTGGAGCTTGGTGGCGGCCTTGCGGATCGCGAAGCAGGGCGCTGGCGCCACCGGCGGCAGCACGCCCTCGAACCGCTCGCCGGCATGGCCTTCGACATGCGGCGGCAGCTCGGCCGAGATGATCGGGTGCTCCGCATGGACCTCGGCGCGGGCGTGCGAGGCGACCAGCCGGACGATGCGCTCGACTTGGTCGGGTGCCATCCGCACCCCGGTGTCGCTCCGGCCCTCGCCGAGACGGTCGAGCCGCAGCGCACCATCGGGATTGACCATGATCTCGACCACCAGCGGATCCCGCATCGCCACGGCGATGTCGGTCCCCAGCGCCGTGATCAGCATCCGGCGGCGACGCTCCGCGGACAGCAGGGCGCTCATCGGTCGCCTCCCCGCTTAGAAGGAGTCGTATCGTCTTCCTGCGGCGATCCACCGAGCGAGCGGCGTCCGGTCGAGACCCGTCGCCCGACCTGCGTCACGAAAGCCTCGAAGCGCTTGGCGCCGAGCGCGCGACCGGCGGCATCGTTCTCGGCGAGCGGTGTCTGGATCGAGAGCTCGAACCGGATGAACAGCGCCAGCGTCTCGAGGATGACATAGGTGTCCCGGTCGACCCGCCCGATCGCATGGGTCAGCCGGTCGAGCCGGATCGCGAACCGGTCCTCCAGCTCGGAGGCGCCGCGCCGGTTGAGCCAGGCGGTCACCGCATCGACGAGGATCGCCGACTTGGTCGCGCCGGGCCTGGCCGCGAGTGCCTCCAGCCGGTCGGACAGCGGTCTCGGGAGAAAGAGTTGATGGCGCACCTTGTCGCTCGTCTTGTCCATCGCTCAAATCCCCAGCTGCAGGTCGTCGGGGCGGCCCGAGGCGGCGTCGAGGCCATAGACCGTGCGAGCGGTGCCGACCTGCTGGGCACGGTCCATCGCGCGTCGCTCGGCCGCCTGATCGCCATCGTCATCGCCGAGGCCGAGTGGGTCGGCGATCTCCGGCTCGACCATCATGGCCGGCTCGACCTCGTGGGCAGGAAGCCGGGCCTGTTCAAGACCGGCGTCCTCCGTGTCCTTGCTAGCGTCGGTGCTAACCGCAAGCCGCAGGTCGGCTCCGCATACCCGGCCGGCCCAGTCGTCAGGGCGGGCGGCGGGCACGTCGCGATATCCGCCTGCATCGAGTGTCGGCGGCGGAAGGACGCGCGCAGTGTAGCGCCGGTCCTCATAGTAGCGCAGCTTCCTGGCCCGGATCGGCGGATGACCCGAGATCAGCAGGAGCTCGTCGGTCGGCGCGAGCTGCATCACCTCGCCGGGTGTCAGCAGGGCACGTGCGGTCTCCTGCCGGCTGACCATGACATGGGCCAGCCAAGGCGCGAGCCGGTGACCCGCATAGTTGCGCATCGCGCGTTGTTCGGTCGCGGTGCCGAGCGCATCCGATATCCGCTTCGCCGTCCGTTCGTCATTCGTCGCGAAGGCGATGCGGACATGGCAATTGTCGAGGATGGCGTTGTGCTCGCCGTAAGCCTTCTCGATCTGGTTAAGGCTCTGTGCGATCAGGAAGACGCGCACGCCATAGCCTGCCAGGAAGGCGAGGCTCGTCTCGAAGAAGTCGAGTCGCCCGAGCGCCGGGAATTCATCGAGCATCATCAAGAGAGGCCGTCTGCTTTCGGGGCGGCTTCCGGAACCGGCGGCACCGGTTTCGCCGTCTTTGCCAAGGCCATGGAGTTCCTCGGTCAGTCGGCGGCCGATCTGGTTGAGGATCAGCCGCACGAGCGGCTTGGTGCGGCTGATGTCGGACGGCGGTACGACGAGGTAGAGGGAAACGGGATGCGCCGCCTCCACGAGGTCGACGATCCGCCAGTCCGACGCGGCTGTGACGGCCGCGACGGTTGGATCGCGATAGAGGCTGAGAAAGGACATCGCCGTCGACAGCACGCCCGAGCGTTCGTTATCGCTCTTGTTGAGCAGTTCGCGGGCAGCCGAGGCGACGACGGGATGGACGCTGGGCGCATCATCGGTGCCGAGATGGTTGGTCTCCATCATATGGCGCAGCGTCTCAGCGAAGCTGCGCTGCGGGTCGGACAGGACGGTCGCGACGCGGGCAAGCGTCTTCTCTCCCTCGGCATAGAGGACGTGCAAGATCGCGCCGACCAGCAGCGCATGGCTGGTCTTTTCCCAATGGTTGCGCCGCTCCAGCGCACCTTCCGGGTCGACGAGGATATCGGCGATATTCTGGACATCGCGGACCTCGTTCACGCCGCGCCGCACCTCGAGCAGCGGATTGTAGCGCGCCGAGCGGGCATCGGTCGGATTGAACGGCAGGCAGTGCGAGAAGCGTGCGCGCCAGCCGGCGGTCAGTTGCCAGTTCTCGCCCTTGATGTCGTGGACGATCGTCGAGCCGGTCCAGCTGAGCAGCGTCGGCACGACCAGGCCCACCCCCTTGCCAGAACGGGTCGGTGCGAACGCCATGACATGCTCGGGGCCGTCGTGGCGAAGATCGTCACCGTCGAACCGGCCGAGGACGACGCCGCGATCACCGAGCAGTCGGGCCGCCGCGACGTCCTTGCGGGTCGCCCAGCGAGCCGAGCCATAGGTGGTGAGGTTGCTGGACTGCCGCGCCCGCCAGATCGATCCAAAGACTGCGGCGCCGCACCCCAGGAAGCCGCCGGCCGCAGCGATCGCGCCTGCCTCGTCGAAGATGACCGGCGCATAGGCGTCGAACGAGAACCACCATGGAAAGATCGACCACGGATGGTAGATCGGACGATCGAATGCGATGAACCAGGGCGGGCCGAGCTGCGGCTGGTAGGCGAGCCGAGCCGCGGCCCATTGGGTTGCGGTCCAGATACTCGCAACGACGATCGCGAGCACCACGAGGACCTGTCCGATAAGCAATTTGGTCGGTGTCACGAGCGCCTCCAGCCCGGGACTGGACATCCTGTCCTTCGGGCCGCCTCCACGATCGCATCATCGCCGCCCCACGATCAGACCCTCGCTGGGGCCAGCAAGCACGTGTCGGGGGACATTGGCGCGGCGTCGACCGTGTCCAGCGCGTGAACCAGCGTGGTCGCACAGGCAAAGTCGAAGCATGGGGCAACGGGCCTGATGCAAGCGATGCAGGCACCGAAGCACCGGCACGAGACCATCGCCGATGGTGGTCGCATCGGTCCTTGGAAATCCGGCGGCCGTTCTCGGATGGCTTCATCCAGTGCTGCCGGGTAGCGAAACGCTATTTTATCGATGCCGACGGTGCATCGACCCCTTGGTCGACATCGGGGAAATGCGTAAAGTAGTTGCAGCCCATGCCGAACAGAGCAGCGACCGGGTCGCTGGCGCGTATGTCCAGGCCTCGCGGCTAAAGGCGCCGGCGCATGTTCAAGCATGTCTCAGGGCCCGGTTCGGCGGCACAGCCTTGCCGTCGACGGAGCATGTCCACCGCTTACCCGCCTTGCATTGGGCATCGGACGCGATAAGCTGGTGGCGTGCGGGCCCCGGTCCGCATCGAGGCTTGAGGACCTTGCCTGGGATATTTTGGCCGGGACGAACGATCGTTCCGGGCTGCTGGCGTAGATGTCCAGGCCGCGCTCGGCGGCTAAAAACGCCCGCCACGTCCCTTGCGCGAGTGACCCGATCGCTGGCCCGGCCGGCTCGCCTCGGCGCTGGAGGCGTCCCATGTCTTCCGGAAAAGCTGCCGCGCGCGCCGCGCGGGCGCGTGTCCGCTGCTCGCCATGAGCAGTGGATCGGCACTCCCTCGCGCGCGTCGCGCCCAAGACGACGATGCGCTGGTCGAGACGCTGTATGCGGTCGAGGCGCCTCGCCTGGCGCGATCGCGTGCAAGGCGGTCCGATCGCCAAGATGCCTTCGACCTCGTCCATGACGCGTTCGTGCGACTGCTCGGCCTGGGGCCGGACCGATTGCGCTCCCTCGCGCAGGAGAGACCGGTGGCGTATCTCTGGAAGATCGCGACATCCGTCGGTCTCGACCAGGCCAAGCGCGACCTTCGCCGTGCCTCGGACATGCACGTCCCGCTCGACGGCATCGAACTGATTGCCCCCGATGTCGAGCGACAGCTCGAGGCGCGCGACGAACTGCGGCGCATCGAGCGCGCCGTCGAGGCTATGCGGCCCCGCACCCGTGCCATCTTTCTCGCGCACCGCGTCGACGGCATGAGCTATGCCGAGATCGCGCAGGCCTGCGGGATCGGCGTGAAAGGGGTCGAGAAGCAGATGAGCCGGGCGATCGCGATTCTCGCTTATGAACTGGATCAGGCCGACAATGGCTGAGGATCGACGGCTGCAGCGCGAGGCCGCGGCATGGCTCGCGCGTCTCCAGGCGCCCGATGGCGAACGCGACCGTGCTCGCTTCGAGGCATGGCGCAACGCGGACCCCGCGCATGCCGCCGCCTTCGCCCGGGTCGAACGGCACTGGCAGGACAGCACCATCCTGGCGCAGAGCAGCCTGCGCTACGGCGCCCAGCTGACAAGGCCTTGGTGGCATGTCGGTGGGTGCACGCCCGGCCGCCTCGCCTTCGGCAGCGCCGCCGCCATGGCCCTTGTCGTCACGGGATGGAGCGTTTCGCATGCGCCGCGCGTCGCCGTGCCGGAGCGCGTCGCCAGTGCCGTCGGCCAGCTTCGTACCATCCGCCTTCCCGATGGCTCACGCGTCACGCTCGATACCGACAGCACGCTGGCAATCCATTACGCGCCGGAAGCGCGACAACTCGTGCTCGAGCAGGGCCGCGCGCGGTTTATCGTGGCCCATGATCCGCGTCGCCCGTTCACCGTGACGGCAGGTGCGATGACCGTCGTTGCGCACGGCACGATCTTTGATGTCGACATGCGACCAAGCGGGGCGGGGGTGACGCTGATCCAGGGCATCGTCGAGGTCACCGCCCGATCGGCAAAGTCGCCGGAGCAACGCATCCGCCTGACGGCCGGCAAGCAGGTCACCGCCACGGCGGACATGACGCATCTCTCGGCGCCCAGGACGATACCTGCGGGCACGACAGCCTGGACGAGCGGGATGCTCGGCTTCGACGCTGCGCCGCTCGACCGGGTCGTGGCCGAAGCGAACAGCTATACGGCAACCAGGCTGGTCCTCGCCGATCCCTCGCTCGCCCAGCTGCGGGTCACCGGGGCATTCCCGGCCGACAAGCCGGCGGACCTGGCGGCCAGCCTTGCCCGCATGTTCGGCCTGCGCGTCGAGACGCGAGCGGATGGTGCCATCCTGCTGCTGCCGACCAGCGGCACCTCACGTGCGTCGCAAGGGGGGTAGATGGATCGCGTGTCGTTGAACCCGGTGGAGCGGCGATCATGCCGCAGGGGGAACGACGATGAATCGCTTCTATCTCGGGGCTGCCGGCCTTGTCTGCCTGGCCGTTGTTGCACCGGCCAATGGCCAGGCACGCGACGAACACGCCTATGACCTGCCAGCCCAGCCGCTCGGATCGGCGCTCATGGCGATCGCCCAGGCGACCGGGCAGGCCGTCATGGTCGATGCGGCCCTCGTCGCCGGCCGTCGCGCGCCACCGCTCAAGGGGCGCTTCGATGCTGTAGGCGCGCTGGCACGCGTGCTCGCCGGGTCGGGCCTGCGGGCCGAGCCGATCAACCAGGGATTCGTGGTTCGACCGAACGGCACGCCGTACGTCCGGGCGGATACCGAGCCGTCCCCGGACACGGACATCGTGGTCACAGGGAGCCGCATTCGCGGCGCCCCGGTCGCCTCGACGCTGATCGTCCGCACCGCCGACACGATCCGCAACGAAGGCCAAGCGACACTCGCCGACGTCATCCGGACCATCCCGCAGAATTTCGGGGGCGGCCAGAACCCCGGGATCGGCGCCAACGTGCCGGCGGGGAGCGGTGTCAATGTCGGGAGCGGATCGTCGCTCAACCTGCGCGGCCTGGGCAGCGACGCGACATTGACGCTGCTCAACGGCCGGCGCCTCGCCTACAGTGCCTCGCGCCAGAGCGTCGACGTCTCCGCGATCCCGGTGAATGCGGTCGAGCGGATTGAGATCGTCGCGGACGGCGCCTCCGCGCTGTACGGATCGGACGCGATCGCCGGCGTCGCCAACATCCGGCTGCGGCGCGACGCTGAGGGGCTGACCACGAGCGCGCGCCTCGGCGCCTCCACCGATGGCGGCAATGTCGAGCAGGTCTACGGCGTCGTTGCGGGAAAGCGATGGTCGGGCGGCGGCATGCTGCTCGCCTATGAGTTCGGGCACAGCACCGCCATCCGCGCCGCCGACCGCGACTATGCTCGCGACCGGGTGCCCGGGCTCGATCTCTACCCATCGCTCCGGCGGCACAGCGTGGTGCTGAGCGGCCACCAGGGGCTCGCCGACACTGTCGAGCTGTCGCTCGACCTGCTCTACAACAATCGCCGCAGCCTCTCCCAGTTTCCGTTGAGCACCGCCGGGGTGACGCCATTTCGACACGCCGAGCAGCCTGCCGAGAGCGACTCGGCCGCAATCGCGCCCGCGCTGCGCTGGTCTCCGGGCGCGTGGCGCTTCGAACTCGCGGGCAGCGCAGGCCGGGACCGGGTCCATTATGCCACCAACCAGTTCACCGGTACCCAGCTGACCAGCCGGACCTTCGGCTGCTATTGCAACGATGCCCATAGCGTCGAGCTCGCGGCCGACGGTCCGCTCTTCGCCTTGCCCGGCGGTCCCGCCAAGATCGCGCTAGGGGTTGGCTATCGTGATAATCGGCTCGTCAGCCAGCGCGGCGACAATAGCGCGCAGGACGTCGATGCGCACCAGGACAGCCGCTACGCCTATGCCGAAGCGAGCCTGCCGCTCGTCGGCCCCACCCAGGCGATCCCGGCCATCCATCGCCTCGATGCCAGCCTGGCCCTTCGCCATGAAGACTATCCCGGCATCGATGCGGTCACCACGCCCAAGCTCGGCCTGGTCTATGCACCGACGCCCGATGTCTCGTTGAAAGCGAGCTGGGGCCGGTCCTTCCGTGCGCCGACGCTCCTCCAGCGCTACCAGCCGCTGGTGGTCGCCGCTCTTCCAGCGACCGTGTTCGGCGGCACCGGCCTGCCATCGGGGGCCACGGCCCTGCTCTTGTCCGGGGGACGCGATACCCTGCAGCCCGAGCGTGCCCGCAGCTGGTCGACGACGCTGGCACTGCATCCCCGCGCGGTCGACGGGCTGAGCATCGAGATCAGCTATTTCGAAACGCTCTATCGGGATCGCATCGTGGCACCGGTCACCTTCATCGCCCGTGCGCTCGCCGATCCCGCCTATGCCGACCAGGTGCTGCGCTCCCCCAGCCTTGCGACCCTCGAGAGCCTGCGTCTCGGGGCGGGGCAGTTCCTCAACGCCACGGGTCGCACCTATGACCCCAGGAGCGTGGTCGCGGTCATCGACAACGCCAACCGCAATGCCGGGCGGCAGCGCGTGAAGGGCCTCGACATGCTGGCCCGCCTTGATCGCAGCGTTGGTGCCGGGCAGATCAACGCCACCCTTTCCGGCGCCTATCTGCAAAGTGATCAGCAGCTGACGCCGGCACAACCCATCGTCGATCTGGCCGGCACGATCTTCAATCCTCCTCATTTTCGCGGACGAGCCACCCTCGGCTGGACCCAGGGCGGCTTGACGATCACCGGCGCGGTGAGCCGGATCGGCGGGGTCGAGGACCTGCGCTCCACACCGGCACGCCGCATCGGCGGCATGACCCAGGGCGACCTGACGCTTCGCTACCGCACCGGTTCGGGGGCGACATGGTGGCATGGCGTCGACCTTGTCGTGACCGCACAGAACATCCTGGATGCCAGGCCAAGCCCGATCGCGACGAGCCTGCCGTACGACACGCCCTACGACTCGACCAACTATTCACCGTTCGGGCGTGTCCTCGCCGTTTCGGTGAGCAAGTCGTGGTGAGCGTTATGCTGCTGGCCGCTGGCCTCTCTGTCGCCGGTATCAATGCCGCGCCCCTGCCATGCCCCGGCATCATGCCGGCAATCACCCCGGCCGCCGCAACAGGTCGACCGGTCTCGCTCGACGACCTACTGGCCTTGCGCGACATCGGCCAGCCCGACCCCTCGGTCGGTGGACCGAGCCCGCTCGCCGTGTCGCCCGATGGTCGCCGGATCGCGTTCGTCATCTCGCGCGCCGACCCCGAGGCCAATCGCGTCTGCCAGGCCTTGGTCGTGCTCGGCCTCGAGCCGCAGGCTCGGCCACGGATCGTCGATGAAGGCGGCGAGGCGATACGCGCGGAAAATGTCGTGCGCGGGTCCCGGACCGGCAGCGGCCTGCCTGCGACCATCGTCCCGGCATGGTCGCCCGACGGACGCTACCTGGCCTATCTAAAGCGCGTCGGCGGCCGGACGCAGGCCTGGCGAGTCTCGGTCGACGACGGCGCCGCCGTCCGGATCACCGACGCGCCGGTCGATGTCGAGGCCGTCGCATGGAGCGAGGACGGGGCAAGGCTCGTCTTTGCGACGCGACCCGGGCGAACGACCTTCGCCGACGGGGTGCGCGCCGAGGGCCGCAACGGATTTCTGTTCGACCATCGCGTCATCCCTCCCAACGGCTTTGCGCCGCAGTTGCCGGGCGATCTCGAGAGAGTGGTTTGGTCCGTACCCAGGAATGGTGGCCCCGTTGTGCGTGCCCGTCGCCAAGACATCGTCCGCCTGGGCGGTGAACCGGTATTGAGCGAGCCCTCTCCCCTGAATGCCGTGACGTCGGACGGGCGCAGGTCGGGCGCCGAGGTGGACGGTCCGTCCCCCTTTGCCGGCCGCCGGATCTGGGCCGACGGGAACGATGGCCAGCGTCTGGCCTGTACCGCCTCCGAATGCCATGGCTCGATCCGCGGGACATGGTGGGCCCTCGACGGCCGCAGTCTTCTCTTCATCCGCTATGAGGGCCCGAACAACGAGCGTACGTCGCTCTTTCGCTGGACGCCCGGCGAGGCTGCGGCCCGTCGCCTCCTAGCCACCGAGGACGCCCTCGTCGGCTGCACCATGGCGCCTCAGGAGCTGCTGTGCCTGCGCGAAGCATCGCTGGTGCCGCGCCGCATCGTCGGGATCGACCTTGCCAGCGGTACCACACGAACCGTCCTCGATCCAAACCCAGAGTTCGCGTCACTAGCCAAGCCCCATGTCGAGCGCCTGCGCTGGACGAACCCTGCCGGTCTTCCCGCCTGGGGCGATCTCGTCCTGCCTGCAGGACGACCACCTGCCAAGGGCTGGCCGCTCGTCATCGTCCAGTACACCAGCCGCGGCTTCCTGCGCGGCGGCACGGGCGACGAATATCCGATCCTGCCGCTGGCGGCGAATGGGATCGCGGTGCTGAGCTTTCAGCGGCCGCCGCTTGTCGTGCAAGCCCAGCCCAGTCTCTCAAGCGCCGAGGCCGTCGCGGCAGTCTTGCGCAACTGGGACGAGCGGCGCAGCACCCATGCATCGCTCGAAGCGGGATTGGCGAAGCTTGCCGCGCGCGGCGACATCGACCGCGACCGGATGGGCATCACTGGGCTGAGCGACGGATCGACCACGGCGCGCTATGCCCTGGTCGCCGGCGTGCCGTTCCGCGCGGCCTCGCTCAGCACCTGCTGCCGCTACCTGCGAAGCGACCTCATCTACGGGGGCACCGTCCTCGCCGACGAGATGCGTGCGATGGGCTTTCCCAAGGTGACCGATGACGATCCCGCATTCTGGGCGCCGATATCCTTGCCCCAGGCGGCCCCTCGGCTGCGCACGCCGATCCTTTTCCAGCTGGCTGACGAGGAAGGCCTGTTCGCGCTCGAGACGTTCGCGGCCCTGCGCGAGAACGACGTCCCCGTCGAGCTGCGCATCTTCCCGGACGAGCATCACATCAAATGGCAGCCGGCGCACCGGGCCGCAGTCTATGCCCGCAATCTCGACTGGTTCCGCTTCTGGCTTCGGGGCGAGGAGGATCCCGATCCCGCCAAGCGCGAGCAGTATCGGCGGTGGCGGAATTGGCGTGACCATTCGGCCGTGACTCGACCCCTGGCATCAGCCCCATGACCGCGCCCACGCCTCGGCGTCGGCGAGTTGCAGGAGGCGAGCAAAGCGCAGGTCGCGGGCCGGTCCCGGCGCCAGCGCGGCCTCCACCGCCGCCCGGTCGATGACGCCATGGATGGCCAGGCATCCGTCGAGCAGGAAAGGCCGCAACATGTCGGCCTCCCGCTCGACCAGTCGCGCGAGGAAGCCGGTCGGCGTGCCCTTGGATCGCCGCCCGACCACCGATGCGGGCAGGCGGGCGGCATAGGCTTGTCGGACGGGCACGCGATTTCGTCCTTCCTCGAACCACATCCAGCTCGGCACCCGTAGCGCAGCCTCGGCAATGGGCTGCGAGACGAGCGGCGACAGGAGCGCCGGCTGTCGGTCCGGATCGAGGCCATCCGTGACCGCCATGGCGGCAAGGAGATGACCGACCTGCGCTGCCTTGCCCGGCGGTGTGCCGCGCGGCACGTCGAGCCATGGATGGGAACGATCAAGGCCATCGACTATCCCGGGGTCGAGGAAGCTGTGGTCGACCGGCCAGCGATAGGCCGCACGACGCGTCATCATGCGCACGCCGGCGCGTGCCAATACAGCGGCAATACTGACCTGGGCCATCCGTGCGATCGAGGCCGCCGTTGCGAGGGGGCGTGCTCCCCTGCCCATGGCGAACAGGGCGTCGACTACCGGGGCGACGCTTTGCAGCGAGCAGAACATGTTGTCGCCGCCACCGCCATCGATGACCAGCGTCGAGCCAGTTTCTTTCGCCAAGTCGTCCGCAGCAGCAAAAGTGGCTTGGCGGAACTGCGCGCCGGTCGGTCGCGGCAAGCCACGTGCGAGGGGACGCATGAGATCGACTTGCCGAGGATCGCGCACGACCTCGACCAACGGGACGCCGAGATGGCGCGCGACGGTCCGGGCATGATCGCGTTCGTCGCCCTGCGCGTCCGCGACCACCATCGTCAGGCACGTGAAGCGGCACCTGCCGGATGCCAGCGCCGCCGCCACGACCGACGAATCCAGCCCGCCGGACAGGAGCAGGATCCCCGGCACGTCGACCGGGAGGCGTGACACGACCGCAGTGTCGATCGCCCGGGCCAATGCTTCCGCCGCCGCATCGCCAGTATCGAAAGCCTGCGACCGGTCGGCCCATGACCAGGGAGACCAGTGCCGCTCGAGATGAATGCCGCGGTCGGAGACCTCGATTGCCTGCCCGCCGCCAAGTTCCTCGACGCCGCGCAGGCCGGTGCGCCCATTGCGCAAGTCGGTGGCCGCGAGGAAATGGCCCAGGGCATCCCAGTCGACGGCCGGAGCCGGACCGTCGAATGTGCCCAACAGCCGAACGGATGAGGCCAGGACGACATGGTCGGGTGCCTCATGCCAATAGCATGGCAGGCTGCCGAACGGTGCGCGCAAGGCGTAGCGGCCGTCACGCGTGGTGCCGACGGCAACATAATCGCCCCAATGGTCACGCGTCAGTTCACTTGCCGCGCTTATGGTCCCAGACGAAGCGCGAAGCGTCGCTTCCGTCAGCGACGTGGTTTCTCCGCGCCGGAAGACCGATCCGACGATACAGCCTTCCGGCGTGGCAATCGCATGCGACGCTGCGATCATCATCCGATCGTCGATGTGCCATACCCCAAGGCCAGCCCGGCGGGCTGCCTCGGAAAAGCGGGCTTGCTCCCCTCCACCGAAGGGCTGGGACTTGGCCAACCATGCCGCGAATGCCGGCCGGATCATATCACGAGGATCGGCGTGAACGCGTGCACGACATGCAACTCGTCGTTGAGCACTTCGGTGTCGCGCTGGACCCAGGCATGCGCCGCGAACGGGGCCAACTGCACGCCGAAGACAAGCCGGGCATCGGCAGAAGCACATCGCCGGGCCAGCGCCAGCGACAGGGGAAGACAGTGCCCCGTGGGGCTGACCAGCAGGCGCAGTCGCGCAAAGGCGCCCGCATGGCGATCGACATCGCGGGCAGTTCCGGCCTGCTGCTCTTGCCGACGCTGAAGTCGTGCAAGTTCACATCCCAGGCCGCGCCTGCGTATGCGCCAAGTGCTCGCCGCGAAGCACAGTCCGGCAATCATCGTCGAGGACCTGGGCGTGGTGTCGATTACCTCAAGGCGACTGGTCCGCGCGCGCGGGAGTTGGCAAGGCACGAGAGGTTCGCCCTTGGTGCTGTCAAGTAGTCCGGCCCGGACGAGCGCGAGGAGCGGTCCCGCCTCATCACCCGCAAGTTCTGCCCCGGCGCACTGTCGGTTAAGGGCTTGGCTCATTGCGACTGGAAGCATCCAGTAGCGATCCGAGCGGGCATCGAGGAAGATCACGCTATCGCCGATTGAGCAGAAGCCGACCAACGGGGGTAGGAAGAACCTCATCGCGAAACGGCGGGATGTTCCCGGGAACACCCCGCCACCCTTTCAGTCGTCGGCCAAGCCGGCGCCGAGGAACCCCTGGACCTCGTCGATCGGGGTACCCGCCGGCCCCTGGGTCAGGGCACGGGCATCGCCCAGGTCGACCAACGTCGGTGCCTTATCGTTATCGCGTTCCATGACGTTCTCCTTGATATGCCGCGATCATTCGCGACCTTGGGAGAATGTGCGGGTCAGTCGGATATACGAACTTTATACAAACTTTATATTCCGAATGTCGGCGACTTAGCCGCCACCCGATGAGCATTACTTTGACAGATTAATTTCTAACAGGCTCCCGGGAGTACATCCGCAGAGTGCGTATGGTCTGCCTGTCCGCCCCCCGTACCGGTCGAAAACTGGTTGCCCGATGGCTGGCATGCTCGACGTCGATGGTTGTCATGAGATCCTTTTCCTCCTTTGGCATGTTTGATGCGAAGTCCGTAGAGGAAGGCGAGAGCGGCCACGGACTACAGCGCGTGTCGGTACGGGTACGGGGCCTTTTAGGGCCGAGACTGAACCGCTCCGGGTTTGCCGGAGGCCATTGGATGTGAGTCACGCTGCCATATCGATGATGTTGGCGGCAGCATAGAATTGCTCTTCGGCTTCGGCAGGCGGGATGTTGCCGATGGGTTCTAGCAGCCGGCGATGGTTGAACCAGTCGACCCATTCCAGCGTGGCGTATTCGACGGCCTCGAAGCTGCGCCAGGGTCCGCGCTTGTGGATCACCTCGGCCTTGTAGAGGCCGTTGATGGTCTCGGCCAAAGCGTTGTCGTAGCTGTCTCCGACGCTTCCGACCGACGGCTCGATGCCCGCTTCGGTGAGGCGCTCGGTGTACTTGATGGACACATACTGGCTGCCGCGGTCGGAGTGGTGGACGAGGCCGCCACCCCGAAGTGGCCGACGGTCGTGCAGTGCCTGCTCAAGCGCATCAAGGACGAAGCCGGCATGCGCGCTCTGGCTGGCGCGCCAGCCGACGATCCGGCGGGCATAGGTGTCAATGACGAAGGCGACGTAGACAAAGCCTGCCCAGGTCGCGACGTAGGTGAAGTCCGACACCCAGAGCATGTTCGGCGCCGGCGCACGGAATTGCCGGTTTACCCGGTCGAGCGGGCATGACGCCGTCCTGTCGCTGACAGTGGTGCGCACCGGCTTGCCGCGGATCACGCCGGCCAAGCCCATCGTCCGCATCAGGCGGGCAACGGTGCAGCGGGCGATGTCGAACCCCTCCCGCCGCAGCTGGCGCCAGACCTTGCGCACGCCGTAGACGCGGAAGTTCTCCTCGAACACGCGGCGCACCTCCAGCCCGAGCGCATCATCACGCCGAGCCCGAGCCGACCTCCTGGTCGGCTCAATCCTTCTGGCTGCATGCGCATGGTAGGTGGATGGGGCGATCGGCAGAACCCGGCAGATCGGCTCGACCCCGTACACCTCACGATGCGCGTCGATGAACGACACCATCACCTCGCTCGGCGGTCGAGCTCCGCCATCGCAAAATACGCCGACGCTTTCCTGAGTATCTCGTTGGCCTGGCGCAGCTCCCGGTTCTCGCGTTCCAACGCCTTCATCCGGTCGGCAACATCGCTCGGCACGCCGACACGCGTGCCGCTATCGACCTCGGCCTTCTTCACCCACTCGTGCAGAGTTTGGCCGGCACAGCCAATCTTCGCTGCAATCGACACCACCGTTGCCCAGCGCGACGGGTGATCCTTCTCGTGATCCAGCACCATCCGCACGGCGCGCGCGCGCACCTCAGGCGAAAACTTGTTCGTGGTCTTGCTCGTCATAGCCCCTTCCTCTCAGGAGTTGGAGCCTCCGACAAACCCGGCGCGGTTCAAGACTCAATAAGAGCCATAATGCGATCGCGGTTGCGATGGCGACGCCTCAGAGAAATTTGGCGGCGAGTTTGTCATAGCGTGTGGCGACACGGCGGAAGTCTTTGAGGCGACAGAAAGCGTTCTCGATCAGGTGTCGGCCGCGGTACCGGTCCTTGTCATAGCGGGTGGTGCGTTTGCGGTTTCGCCGTCCGGGAATGACAGGAACGGCTCCAGCTTCACGGAGCGAACGGGCAGTCGGTCGGCGTCATAGCCTTTGTCCGCAAGGAGGTAACGCATTCGGCCCGCCCGTTCGATAAGCGCGGGCGCTGCCTTCAAGTCGCTGACATCGCCAGCCTTCAGCATCAGCGCATAGAGGCGGCCGATGACATCGGTGAGCGCGTGGATCTTGGTCGTCCATCGGCCGCGCGAGCGACCGATCGCCTGGATATAGCGCCCCCTTTTCCGCCGAAAGCTGCGCGTTGCACCTTGATGTAGGTGCTGCCGATCGCGGTACTCTCATTGACCATACCAGCATTCACCAGCGCGTCGAGCAGCTTGAGCCAGAAGCCACGGCGCGATCAGCTGTTTGATTCCGGCATATGATGGTGCGGGTTTGATGTAAATTGGTCGGGTTCATTTTGCCATGCCTTGCAGATGGCTTCGTAGGGTGTGAGCCCTCTGAGTGCCTTGAGCCCGCGGGCGAAGTTGTAGGCGGCGGCGGAGCTGTTCGTGGCTGTCGTAATGATAGCGCTCGACGGTCGCCTCTGTCGTGTGGGGCTCCCGTGTAGATCCTGTCCCATAGTGCTTCCTTCTAGGCTTGCGCCGATGATGCACCATCAAATGCCGGGACCAAACACCTAGCCGAATATGCTACGTCGGTCGGGGTTAACGCCGACCGATCGAGCCAAAATCTCGCATCAAGCCCAGGGGAGAAACCGAGGGACCGTCAACGGCTCTTCGGAAAGAACGACCAGAGCCGCTCGATCTGCTCATCAGTCAGCCAGAAAAGGTCGCTCATCCCGGCCTTGTTACCGAGTTTGAACCAGATTAAAGCACTCATATCAATAGATTATGACCCAAATAAGCACCATTGCACTAGATTTTATCAGGGTTCTGAAACTCAGACTGACACGGGAACATTGGGGCACCTTACCCATATATTTAGCGCATATTTCGTGCCGTCCGTGACCGGCAAACCACCGTGCTCAGATTGCCAGATGACTCGACCGTCCGGCATGCAACTTGGGAAACGAAGGCAACTTCCGGTTTTAGGAGAAACTGCCATATCTAGCATGGGAAAATAGGTTTCCCCACCACTGAATTCCTCATTTAGATACAGAAGAAACGTAGTTAATCGCGGTAATCCCAAGCCGCCATCAAAATGCGTGCGAAAGCGCTGCCCCTTTTTGTAGCGAACTGATTGTATGGTTTCGATATACTGCTCTGGCAAGCGTTCTATATCCGCACAACGCCGGTATATTTCCGCAACAAGGGGGTTAGACCTATCTCTAAGGACGACCGAGCTACTACTTCTAGCTTTTATAGAGATCGTATCCGTATTAACCCCGCTTCGATTTTCAGAGATTCGGCTACGCCTATAGGCCAAACTTTCACAATAATCTATAATTTCATAACACTTTTCTTTAGACATGAACGCCGATTCTACTGATATCATTTGTCTGTAATTGTCGATCTCCGAAAAAGCGGATACTTTATCGTTACCAATATTGACTAATATCACCACCCCTGTCCAAAGAGCTTCCACATTTTCACGTGTGAGAGTGTCGGCACCGAAGCGATCGTGCCCAATGATCACCGTCTTTTGCCGAACCTCCTCAATGCGGACCAGATTTGCTGCCGTAGAGTCGGGATCTCGCTTGAGATACGTCAAAAAGGGTGCATTATTTCGCATCTCCTCTAGTCCGGCAGAAGCACCAACCGCAGGAACACCACCGGCCCTTGCTGCGCGAAGTAGCTCACCCACAGATATCGTAGGAAATGCTTTGGCATCTAGGATATCGTTTATGAATGCAGCCGACACGAATCTTGGCTCCACTCGCGCAAAATGCCTTAGCGCCACGCGAACCGTTGGATCAATGAGCGCGGTATTGTAACGGGCCACTTCACAAGACGGTAGGTCCATACTTTTTAACTCTCTTGGACAGCGGGGGTACGAGATTTTATAAAATCCAATAAGTCTGAGGGTAGTTCGCGGCGATCGAGAGAGATTACTCGATCCGAAGCAGCGATTGTTTCAGGCCGATGAGCTATGACAATCCTTGTTATCGTGAGTGCAGCTAACGCTTTGCTTATGGCTCTCTCGTTTGCCACATCGAGGTGCGCCGTAGCCTCATCCAACACTAGAATCCGCGGTGATCTATAAAGCGCGCGCGCTATGATGATGCGTTGCTTCTGCCCCCCCGACAGGCTCGATCCCATATCACCCACTAGGCTCTCGTACCCCATAGGCATCGCCGAAATTTCATCGTCGACAAAGGCAGTACGCGCACACTGTCTTACCCGCTCGATATCGATCTTTTCTGCAAAGAAGGCAATATTTTCGGCTATTGAACCCGTAAGAAGTTGATCTTCCTGTGAAACATAACTGATCTGGCTACGAAGAGAGCGATTACTCCAGTGCTTCAAAGGGCGTCCATCAATAAGCACCTCCCCGCCGCTTGCCTCATACAATCCTGTAATCAACTTAGCGAGCGTTGACTTTCCACATCCAGAAGAACCAATTATTGCAACGCATTCACCCGATTTTACCGACATACTGAAATTTTGTAGAATCAAACTTTCGCCGTATGCGTAACGGAAAGACAGGTTTTGGCAGACGATATTTCCATCTAAAACCCCCTCGTGGCCCCCGCTATCTATTCTTGCTTCTTTCGGCGTAAGCACGATATCCGCAAGCCTTTCCAACTGAAGATCTAAAAGCCTCCAAGAGAATAGTTGCTCCACCAAGTTGGTAAAGCGCGCCACAAACTGCCCTTTATACGCAAGGAATGCCGTAAGCATACCGACCGTAAGCTGCCCAGAAATGACGGATCGGGCACCAATAAATATTACAATTACATCGGTTAATCCGTTTAGTAATTGATCCGCCGCCATCGCACCAAGGCCAATATTTCCAGATCGGATCTGCGCATTAATCGACGCCGCGGAAGCGTTACGATACTGGCTTTCACGGACCGTTTCAGATCCAGCAGCCTTGATTGTTTGCGCTGCTCGTAGCGTTTCCAAGAAGCGCGTCTGCTCTCGTGCGTCGGTCATAATCGCGTCTGCGGCAAAGCGCTTGGTAAGTTGAAAAGATGCGCCTTTTATTGAAGCATAGGCAGCTATCGAACCAAAGACGATTGCTACCAGTACGGGCGAATAGAGAAACATCAGCACCAGCACGACAAAGCCAAGAATGCCGTCCAACAAGCCCGTCAGAGCCCCTTGCGATGCGAATGCCTGAATGGATCGGATTGCCCAGAAGCGGCTTTGGACATCTCCAATTTGCCTTTTTTGGAACCAGTCTAGAGGCAATCGCACCATATGATGGAATATTCTGCCCTTCATGTCGAAAGACAAAACATTGGCGATAAATTGGGTGGTAAGTCCACGTAGAAAAGTTGTAGCCACGCGAAATATGGTCAGCAGACCAAATGCAATAGCTAAAACCTGAAGTACGCTTCTATCACCTTTCAATATTGCGTCATCGATCACAAATTGGAGATAGAATGGTGACGCCACCAGCAATCCCTCAACAACGAGTGAAAGGACAATAACTTGTAGAAGAGCGGTTGCGATGCCGCCCTCCAGCGTAAATAAGCCGCCGAGCTTCAAGGGGTTTCGTTCGCGCGCCCGCTGAAACGCCGCATTCGGCGTCAACTCGAGCGCAACCCCCGTGAACATCCTCGACAAGACCGCAGGGGCAACGGCTACACGTCCGTTGGCCGGATCGTGTATAACGATGCCTCGACGGGTGACCCGTTCCAGTACAACGAAGTGGTTGGTGCCCCAATGAAGAATGGCTGGCCGCCGGAGGTTTGCGAGTTCCTCGGCCTCACAACGAACAGGTCGACTGCTGAAACCGAGCCCAGCAGCAACATCGATCAGCGTCCGGAGGGTTACGCCCTTCATCGAAAGACCAAAGCGGCGCCGCATTGTCGCAAGGTCTATGTCATGGCCGTAGAATCCCGCGATCATGGCAATGCTCGCAAGACCGCACTCCGCAGCCTCTGCCTGACGGACGATCGGCAAGCGTCTGCGACCAGACAGGTTGAGAGGAGGAATCACAGCCTTCCCCGCAATGCGAGTATAGGATCAAGCAGCCACTGAGCGAAGCTGCGCCTCTCCAACACAATATCTGCACTTAGCGCAAAGCCAGGGCGTATATGGTACTGACGGCCGTAGGCCATGATGGTATCGCGGTCGAGCGACACGACCACCCGATATACTGGCTCCTCTATCCTAATAGTCGCAGCCACTTGGTCGGGGCGCAGGACGGTTGAAGAAATTGTTTTTATTCGACCCGTCCCCACTCCAAAGCGTTGGTATGGGAAAGCATCGAAGCGTAGCCTCACTTTCTGCCCAGGCTCCAGGAAACCTATTGCTCGGGAAGGAACGAATAGCTCGGCGAGCATACTGCCTTTTGGATGCTGACTGACGGTCATGAGCGTCATTTGTCCATCTACCGGCTGCCCCTTTGCAATTTGCAGGGTTGTTACGACCCCCGATGTCGGCGATCGGATGGTAAATCCGGTTTGCGCCGCTGCCATCTCGCGGTCCCGCTGGGTCCGGGAAATTTGATCGAGCAATTCTCCTCTTTGCTGCGCTACCAACATGGGCTGTCGAGCGATCTGATTTTCAAGTTCGCTTATCTGCCCATCCAGTCGCGCTTCCGCGCCACGAGCGTCGGCAATTGCTTGCTGTAATATTATAATCTCTTCTTTGCGTCGTCGCATCGATTCGCCTGAAATGAATCCGCGCTCCGCTACGGGTTCAATGCGAGCGAGAGCTTCCGTCGCCATCGCGAGCCGCTTATTGGCCGAGCGCTCCTGCGCCTTTGCGGCCATCTTCTCCTGCCGTAGCGCCTCAAGACGGGCTGGCATGCCCCGTAATTCTATTGCTGCAGCTTGGCCGAGCGAATTGAGGCGTCGCTTCAAGTTCGCACGCTCGCGATCTAGGTTGCTGATCAGTTCCTCATCTACCGAACGGCCGGTCACACCGTTATGGGAAGTTTCTATCGTGACCAACGGTTGCCTAGCCCTAACTTTCTGGCCATCGGCGACGAGAACATCCCTCACGATACCTGGGGTGGGCACCGTGATTCGAATGTTATTGCCGGTCGAACTCACCAATCCCAGAGCGACCTCCCGTCGCGTGTAGGTACCAAGGACCATCAAAGCAATAAAGGCGGAGAGTAGCGCTCCCATCGCCATTGAAAGGAGTGTCCAACTGACAGGGAGCTTCGCGATCGGCTCCCCAAGGCCGCTGTCGGAAGCTGCGGCAAGGGCTTCGGGTCGGAAGAGAGGCGTGCGATCCATCGTGACACCTCTGACCAAGCCTCCGCTGACTTCGTCTAACATGCCAGGCCGCGCGCAGCTCCCCTTTTCCTCAAACGCTGACGCATTCTCTATCTCATCCCGCCGCGAATCCATATTGCGCACAATGCACAAATCCTATTATGCAAAGCAAGAAAATATCGGAATCATTAGATAGGATGCTTTCTAGCCCTTAAGAATCACATTCAAAATGGATGTTTAACTGCATAATTAAAGGAATTAACGTGATTTACGTACGGGCGATCGGCCAAAATTCACGTTTGTTTCATTTGGAGCGGGGGCGGTGAATCGTTCACCGTCCCAACTCAATGCCACGGCCGACTCCGTCGAGCGTTGGCAAGATTATGCGAGAGAGATCACTCGGGGCCTGTCCGACGATGCAGGGAGCGCTGACGGGAAACGAGGCACCCTGCTAATCCTAGGTTCAGGCTTATGCCACACCGACATGATGCTAAACGACGAACAGCACATTCGTTCGGCGGATTATGTGTTCCATTGCTTATATGACCGGGTGACCCAAGTTTGGCTGAGCGACATGCGGCCGGACGCCCTTGATCTCCGAATTCTTTACAATTCTGCCGTGCCGCGAAACACCACCTATATCTGCATGGCCGAAGCTTTGCTTCATCGCGTTCGCCAAGGGCGTCGTGTAGTAGCAATATTTTACGGCCACCCAGGATTTTTTGCTACTCCGGCACATCGGGCAGTGCATATCGCCCGAGCAGAAGGGCACACCGCCGTAATGCGCCCAGGCATTTCGGCCTTGGACTACATGGTCGCTGACATCGGCTTCGATCCGATGGTTCCAGGCCTTCTGAGCTACGAAGCAACCGATCTGCTCGTACGGAACCGGCGGTTAGACCCCTCTCTGCATACGGTTCTTTGGCAAGTCGGCGTTACCGGCGAGTTGGGCTATTCACCGACAGGCTTCGAAAATCGCGCATTCGAGCACCTATCGACTCTTTTATTAGATACGTATGGGCCGGATGCGCATTTATACCACTATATAGCTCCCCAATATGTCGGTGTAGATCCCCTGATCGATAAACACCTCATTTCGGACTTGAAACATTATGATACGCGAAGCCGCATAACGTCCAACTCGACGTTTTATATTCCACCGCAGAAAATATCCCGCTTGGCGGGTTCTGTCTCGCTCAGGAGCCCAGGCGGACCGGAGGCAGTCACGCGCCATTTTGATAAAGATCAAATTCTTTTTGGATATGGTTCCGAAGAACGCGATGCGCTTCGCTGCTTTCAAAATTTACAGCCAGAATCGTCTTATCTAATTACGGGAAAGACTCCAGCTTTCGAACTTCTGATAGCGATTAGCCGAGATGTCTCTCTTCGCAACACGTTCCTTAAAGATCCGGAGGCCGTTTTTCGCGACGATCGCTTCCAAAATATGAGCGAGCGTGTCCGGAAACTCCTCAAGATTGGCCACCCCTTGGCAATTAATGCAGCGCTTGCCGAACCATAATTTTCGGACTCAAAGGTTCGGAAAAAATCTAGTCATCTTACGACATTAGAAAGGAAGCTACAATGCGCGACCTTACGATTGCCGAACTGGAATTGATCAGCGGAGGTTATGATAACGGCGAGGACATCGTCGTGACCGGATCGCCATATCATCCGCCGTATTATCAACCTCCATACTACTACCAACCCCCGGGATATTATCCACCCACCAGCCCGCCGTATTATGGCGGCGGGGGCTCAAATCCCCCCCCTGCAGTAACAATCCCGGAATCTTTCAACGTTGGCGTTCATCATGTTGACACGTCTCATCTGACGGTCCCTCTGACGGCTGAGCAAAAAAAAGCTCTCGATGACTGGAAAACGTCAATAGCTAATGATGACGCAGCTATAAATGCCTTACCCGATAATGCCGTCGTGAGAGTAAAAGATGACTCTGCGGCGGGATATCACAACGTGTTAGCCTCAGAACTGAAGTCTCTTTGGTCAAAAATGAACTTCACCCTTGAGGATCAAGGGCATGTATACCCCAATGGCACGACTCGTGGTGAGTCCGACTATAATAATGGCAGTCCAAAAGTTTCTTTCAACGTCGACCTGATAGCGGGCTACGCAAAGAATACGGGGGGGCTGGATTACGTCGCTCTGCACGAACTAGGCCATCTCAGCTCGGTAGCTCGAGATCAAATAAACGCCGCCAATGCCGATGGCGTTTGGACGAGTGCAGAAACCACGCGGCGGGAGCAAATTGCCAACGATACCGCTAAGGCAATTACCGATTATAGCCGTATGACGCCACTAAGCAACCCGGGTTACGGTTACTCTCCTGATGCGAGCGGTTTTAGCACGCCCGCGCCGAGCGGCGGGAGCGGAGGTGGCGTTGGGGGCGGCGGCGGAAGAGGGGGTGGGGGTCGTGAGCAGATACAATAATGACTTGCAGCATCGTTTAATTCGTATCGGCTCCTTAGCTTTTGATATTCCTGGGAGGTTGTCGAATGCGATCTCATAAATACCTAGTAGGTAGGGCCATCTTAGGCGCTGCGTTGCTATCGGCAGCTACTCAAGGTGCACCAAAGAACTCCGAAACTTTCGCAATACTCAAAGAGCGCTTTCTCCCCGCTGCGATTGCAAGGGAAATAATCGGTATGGAAATCGCGCAGGTACCCGATGCATTCTCCTCGAAACTACTGCGATTTTATACGGCAGGGACGGAAGGCGCCAAGGGCACCTGCATGCGGCGGAGCTACATAGTGGCCGACATGGCCCACCCTTCAGGCTACGCAATTTATGATCAGGTCGCGGTGCGTATCGGCAGTTGCGCCTCTCAAGACAGTGGCTTCGGTCAAGTGCAGCCGTCTGGATCGTCTGCGAAGGACGCATCCTATGCGCTTGCCGCGATCGCCGCGGCTCAGTCGGGCCGGCAGGCCTCCGGAGATCCGGTCTATCAGTTTCAGTGTCATGAGCACGCCGATTGTCGCCAGCTTGTTGGCGATGCGCTCAAAAGAATAAACCTTAGGCGGTTGCGTCTGCTCGAGCGAAGTGCGGGTGGCATGTGGAGCCTGACCTTCGGATCGGAGAAAAAGGGGGGCGTTCCATCCACGTTCGATGTGGATTGCCGTAGCGCTCGTTGCACGATTTCTCTCGCAAGCACCTCCCCGGCGCCCTTCTAGCGTCACGGTTGCACAGGTATCGCTAATAGACATGCCGACATTTGGCAAAATTGGCTAAGTGGTTAGCCCCTAAAAAATTCCCACCTTCACTATAGGACGGAATTCTGGAGGACCCCATCATGCAGCTATAGAACTCTATTAAAACGCGACAGGTAAAATACATCAATACCCATGTGTTATATTTAATAACGCAGAACGGTAAGCGTTACATATCACTTAGGAGAGTTATTATGCGCGAGCTTACGGCTGCCGAGCTTGAATTGATTAGTGGAGGCTATGATAACGGCGAAGACATTGTCGTCACCGGGTCGCCATACCATCCCCCGTACTACCAACCTCCCCAGTATTACCCGACGCCTGGCTATTATCCCCCAACAAGCCCACCTCCTCATTATGGAACAGGCGTCGTTAACCCACCGCCTGCACCAACATTCGATCAAGCGACCGATCGACAAGTTGATGCATTATCGATGGATCTTGCAGCAAAAATAAAAGCCAAGCCTGACTCTGACCATCAAGAGTACGGTGCGTGGATTTACCGCGATGCCAACGGCAATATCAAGGAGAGTACGATTCTCAAGGGTCCCGATTGGGGAACCAGCCCCTTTGGGCGGCCTCTTCAAGATTTTGATATCCCGGATGGTGCAACATTACTAGGACAAATACATAATCACCCTAGCCTAAATCCAAACGGTCAGGAACTTACCGGACGCGCAAATCCTGATAACTTTGATTTAAATGCGATATCTAACGCAGGCTATTACGCCCAGCCCAACCATAACATTAAGGTCGATGAAACAAATTTCCGGGGCTACATTCTTCACGACAACCAAGTCGATGAATACGACCGCGTGACCCATCAAGGAACATATGATACGTCTAACGGTCAAATCCGCGAATATCCAGGAACAGCCCGGGATAGCGTGACGACATTACCTGCAGCTTCGTCGGGCGGCAGCACTGGGGCAAGCACCGGGAGCGGGGCAGGCAGTGGTTCAAGCACTGGGACTGGGACCGGCAGCAGCGGAGGCGCCTCATATAACGGCGGTGGCGGGCGAGCAGGTGACGGCCATAATTACAACATTCCCTAAATTATGCACAACCTCATAGAGATAGACACCCCTCTCAGCACCAAACTTCCGAGTGATGGTGCTGACGTTTTTGCAGGACGAATATGATGTTACCATCATTCATCAGCTTTGCTGCGATAATCGCCTCCGCTCAACAAATTCCTGCTTCAGAATTCCCGGCTGAGAAAATCAATCAGATACAAACATCTGAGATTACTTGTTCGTCTAACCTAAGTAGCACCCTGACTGCCGGGTGGTCACCACGTTCAGGAATCTCCATTAAAAACATCTCTGTCAATGGACGCTCCCTCAATAATAACTTGAAGCAACAATCCTTGCTCGAATTGTCTGAAGCCACAGATCTCAGTTATATTGAGACGTGGTGTTCTGGCTCACATGACATCGGATATCGGTTGCATTTTATAATAAAAAGGCTTGGCGGTGCGGCTCGGACCATCATGGAACTGCAAGTGACAAAGGGCCGTATTCTTCATGTCGGCGTGAAAAACGACATGTCCGGGCAAAATAATTAGGGTCTGGATCCAGTGATTTGGGTGACGCGATCTGAATTAGGTTCCGTGAGGAAAGCGTGAGTGAGCGACCTGTTCTGGCTGACGATTGAGCAGACGGTGTGTCCATAACCGTTTGCTCTGGAGATCCATGGTAAGCCTCGCATTTCTGAGCGGCGAGTGCTCAACGGCACCCATTTCCGTCAACCGCAACGGGCCGCACTAGTGTGAAATCCTCAACGAGTGTCGATATAGGCGGCTATGCTAAAAAATGTCTTCGCAATTTCCGCCCACGGGCAACCGGATTGCGTCGAGGATCTTATACTTAACCTCAGAACATGCGATCCAAACTCTCCGATCGTATTGTATGACGGCGGCAAAGATAGATCGATCATCGCACAGACGGAACGTTGGCAGCAATTCTTGGTGGATGTTGTTCCAAATCCTCAACCCCAGGCTTGGGGGTCTCTTCATGGATATGCTATTGCATGCATTGATCACATATCCGACCGACAGTATGATACTATCACCTTTGTTGACTCAGATCAGCTAATGATAAAAAGAGGTTATTCTGAGTATCTAAGCGAGAAAATTCCTCTAAATTTTGGAGTTCTTTCTACGTTGCCTCGTCAGCACGGTATCGATTCACCTGTTTTATGTGTCCAAGATTTCCATGCCGACCGCGCGAACTGGCTACCGTATTTATCTCTTTTTGATGGCTGGGAAGACGTATTCGTCAGGTGGACTTTCTGGCCCGGCACGGTGCTGTCTTCAGGTGCTGCACGCGCCCTCGCCGCTGAGTTTAAAACGGACCGGCTGGATCGAGCTCTGCGCGGCTCTCGCGCCTGGGCCACGGAGGAATGCTTGATACCGACTATTTCGGGACTTTTAGGCTTTAATGAAATGCAGAACCCTTGCGATGGAAGATGGAATAAATTTCGCACTGCATGGAAAGCCTCCGATGTTGATGGAGCGATCTCGGCACCCGGGGCTTTCTTTATGCATCCCATAGCAAGACGGATGGATGATCCTGTACGAACTTATATTAGAAATTTGCTTATCAAAAATTGCCAGTATACTGGATAATGTCATGATTGGGCACGCCTCTCTATTATTTAATTTGGCTGTTCAAAATTCAAATGTTCGTGCAGCAGCGCGATTTGCGTCTCTGATTAGTTCATCGTTTTGCGCAGAATCGTTCATCGGCGCGCTATCGAAAATAGAGAGATTTCCTTTTGTTACCATAGGAGAGATGGTTGTTGCTTTAAACACCGCTGGGGCTGGCATAGCAGCTAGTAAAGCTACGCCAACCGAGCTGTATGAGATAGCAGAGCCAGCTCTCGTATATGTCCGGCGGAGGAGGGATCAGCCTCACTCAACCGATCTTATGGAATTCAAAGATCATAATGTTAACTTTGTAGAAGTTATTGATTTTAATCATGACAATTTTACAATAAGCAAGATTTTTTTTGAAGAAATATATGAGGGCATAGTTCTTCATAAAACTGAAGATAAAATTTCTGGCCACAGTGATGACCTACGCCAAGTTCCTCAGCCCTTTTCTACTCACCCCTTTCTTTCTAAAGCGGAATGCTTCCGCTTACGGCAATTTTGTAACGGCCAAAAATTTTACGATATTCCAAAGAATAAATTTTTACAGCATTGTATATTCAATCCTGTTCAAAAGAGTTTTGGCCTTTCGGCCGATATTGACGGTAGCACTCCTGGCATAGTGCAGGACGTCATTAAAGCGGCAGCCAATATATTAAATGTTAAGCCGTTGGAAATTGAAGGAATTCATGTCAGAAAAATGTTAGTGTCTGACGTTGTGCCAGCTCGGTTTGATAATGGAGTAAATCTTCAGCGTGTCCGGTCTCTACATTTTTCTTTTGGTGATGCTGGATCCGTATTCAATTTTAAAGATACCTGCTACGGTCGCAGCATACCACTCTTGGGGGGGCAGGCAATCATCATTCGTTCCGGTGACGACAGCGGCCGAACTGATTGGCGTTCCAGTTGGGCTGGCGAGGCGGCGCAAGGGGTTTGTTATCTTGGAAGTTGTTGGCAACGCCTACCTCTTAGTTAGCTGTATATTCCCAAGGATTGGTAGTATGGATCAATTTTGAATCGGCCGGTGCTTCTGTCTAGAGCCATGGCCCATTGATGTGAGCGTCGCGATCTGATTCAGGCTCGGCGAGGAGACCGGGATGAGCAGATGGAGCGACTGCGGGTTAAAAAGGGATCTCGGCCGCCTGATCGGCTGTACCAATGCCTAGCCCGGCGAAGGCTGGGGGCGGCATGCACACAAAGCTGCTTGATGACCGCATGGCAAGTCAGCGACTACAGTAGGGCAGCAGCGCTGCTGGACAAGTTGCCAAAAAGCGCAGTGGCTGCTCCGAGACGGCGGCTACGACGCGGATTGGTTCAGAGACGCTCTTCAGGCCAAGGGCATTCAGCCCTGCATCCCGGACTGGCGATCACGCAACGAGCCAGTCAAGTACGACAAGCGCCGCTACCGGCGCCGAAGTCCCATCGAGATCATGTTCGTTGCCTCAAGGACGGGCATCACGTCGCCACCCGCTATTACCGCTGCCCAACCGCCTTCTTCGCAGCCTTCGCCCTCGCTGAGACCGTCTTCTTTTTGCTGTGATCAACGAGCCCCGGCCCTAATTTTGCATATGTCGGCGATCATCATTGCTAGTTTCATATCGGTAGATTGCAGCCGGTCGGCGAAGGAGTTGCTGGACCAGCCACGCGGCTAATGCCGCAGGAGTGTGCGGACGATCTCGGGGGCGAGCTGCTGGCGGTGCCGGTGATAGCGACGCCAGCCGGTGCGCAGCGCGGCAACATCGCCGCGGTCGGCCGCCGCCGAAAGCCGCGCGAGTTCCTCGCCGGTGTCGGCCAGCAAGTCGGCCTCAATCAGGCGGACCGCATGCAGGCGTGCGTTGATGTCGCGCACGGCCCGTAGATGCTCCTCGTTACCCGACGCGCGGGCGAGCCGCTCGGTGAGCGCGGCCGTCGCGTCCGCGATATCGCAGGCATACTCCTGTTCACGCGCGTCGACGACGGCAAGCACGCGCCCCGCCGATCGCAGGATGATCCCGATGACTTCGTCGTTCCAGCAATAGAGGTCGGCCAGCGCGGGTGCGTCGATGATCGGGACGTGGAAGCCGCCGCCGGGGCGGGCATCGACCAGCCCTGCGCCACATAGCTGGTTCAACGCCTCGCGCACCGGCGTCGCGCTGGTAGCAAGGCCATCCGCCAGCACCGCCGGGTCGAGCCGCGCGCCGGGTCGCAGGCCTCGCGTCAGGATCATTCGCCGCACCGCGTCATGGACCCGCTCGGTCGTTGCGCCGGCGTTCATCCGCCCGGCCGTTGCCCGGCGACGAAGGCCGCGACCATCTCCGCCTGGTCAGGGCGAAGCGCATCAACCGCACCGAGGGCCGTGTCGATGTCGCCGCCAAGCAGGATCGAGGGGCATTGACCCTCGTAATTGCCGAGATTGGGCCGATGCTGGCGATAGCCGACCAGCGCGGCCAATTCGGGTGTGAAGCTCCGGGCCACCGCCGGTGGATAGGCGAGCCACTGGTTCTCATAGGGCTTGAGCCATCCCAGCGCATAGCCGACCACCACGCCCCGCCTGATGCTGTTGCTTAGGTTCGGTCCCGCGCCATGCAGTGTCGAGCCGAGGAAGAGCAACGCCGAGCCGGGCGCCATCGTGGCCGCGCAGGGTGCCGTCTCAGGGTCGTGCGTCGCAGCATGCCGACCATGGCTGCGCGGCCAGACCAGCGTAGCGCCGTTGTCGACCTCGAACGGCGTCAGCGGCCAGATAACGTTGACGAGATACTCCATCGCGCCGGGTTCGACCCGCCACATGTCTTGGTCGCGGTGCGGGACCTGCTGCGGTGCGCCGGGGTGCACCGCGATCGCCTGCGCGACATTGAGTTGGAGCGTGTCGCACCATGGCGAGAGAAGGCCCTCCACCACCTCGCGCACCAGCGGATGCATGACCAGCGGCTCGGCATGTCGCGATCGCGCCAGCAGGCGGCCGAACCGCTGGGTCGTCTCGCCGTAGAAGCCGCCGCGGCCGAACGGCGTCGCCGCGAAGGCGGGCGCAAGATCCGCGTCCAGCCGGGCAAGCGTCTCGGCCGGCAACAGGCCGGGGATGATGCAATAGCCATCGCGCAGCAGCTGCGCGCGCCAGGCCCCGGCATCCTTGCCGGGCCGGGCCATCACCGCGAGCCCGCTCATGCCGCCACCGCCATGGATGACGCGGTGTCGATGATCCCAGCTACGGCGAGCCTGGCCCGCGTGTTCGCCTCGATGGCGATCTCGAGCGCCATGACCTGTTCGCCGCCGATCGCCTTCGCGGGCCCGAGCGGGCGGCAGCGCCACCCGAAGGCGAGGATCTGCCGGGACCAGCCGAGCCCGGCGATCGCGGTGTAGTGCGCGATGTCGTTGGCCAGGGCATGGTCGACCAGCGCCACCACCAGCGCGTCGCGTGCCGCCCGGCGGGCGCGGGCACCGAGCGACCGGTCGAGGCAGAAGCGCGTGATCTCGAATATCGCCGGCCCCGTCGGCGGCCCATCGGCGCACAATCCGGGAAAGAGCGTGCCGAGCAGATGCGGGCGGGTCGTCGGCAGCAGCCGTGCCGAGGCGCGATGCGCACCCGCCGCATCGGTCACGACAAGATAGTGCGCCTCGCCATCGTCGAACTGGTCGAGCTCGAAGCGGCCGTCGACCACCGGCACGTCCCAGCCGAGCAGGTCGACGAACACGGCCTTGCGCGCCGCGAACATGCGCCGGAGCACCGGATGCTCCAGCGGTAGTGTGGTATGGCGGATCAATTGTATCATGGCGGCTCCCCTTGCTGTGCCGCCGCGATGATCACGGGCAGGGTTGCCGCTCGCCTATCCCGGAAAAGGGGGATGGCCTGGGCGAAGCACGTCCCGGAAGCTGATCGTCCCGTCGAACAGCGTCCGGATGACCAGCGATGTCCGCTTGTTCACATCATATCGCTCGCAGGCCTGCCGGACATGGCAGGTGATCGTCTCCTCGCTCACGCCGAGGATCCGGCTGGTCTCCCAGTCGGTCTTGCCCCGCGCGATCCACAGCACGCAGTCGCGCTGCCGATCGGTCAGGCTGGGTGCCGGCTCGGCGCGTGCGCCGCGCGCCATCCACAAGCGGCGCGCCGCCTCGAACGCGAACGCGCCCGCCAGCTGGGCGAGCGGCAACGCCTCGGGCGTAATGGCCTGCCCGGCGCCGAGCGCGAACGAACAGGACCCATGCGCTTCGCCAGGGACGTTCGCCGGCACGGTGAAACCGTCGCCGATCCCCTGTTCGCACCCCAGCGCCAGCGTCCGGCGGTCGGCGGCGGTGAGCGGGATCATCGCCGGGATGCGCGACCATCGGAAGCCGACGCTGGTCACGTGACTGGCCCGGTGAACCGGGTCCGAGACGCCCAGCCGGTTCGCCTCGTAATAGTCGACCCACGCCGGCGGGTAATTGTGCAGGAGGATCGCCTCGCCGCGTGCCGCGCGAAGATCGACGTGCTGCGCCAGCGCGAAATAGTCGAAGCCGAGGTGGCGGGTGATCCGCATCATCGCAGCCGCCAGGTCATCGGCATCGCGCGCAGCCTCTGCCAGGCCCATCAGCTCGAACGCCATCGCACGCATCTGCATCGCGCGGCACCCCGGCCCGGGGCGGCGTTTCAAGCCACCGGCGATCCCCCGGCCGTCCTTTTCGTCCCCCATGCGCGCGCCGCCGGATTCTCACCCCGGCTGCACGGCCCTTGCCCAAGCGCGAGACGCTATCACAGCCACGCACCGGGCCAAAACCGATATCCATCCGAAGCGACCGCGAACGCTCGCCAGGTGGATGTCCCTGCCGCGCAGCGGCGTGGTTGAATGGCCGCATCCGGTCGATTGGCGCGATCCGGCGCCCTATCGGCGGCTCGCCCGCACCGATCGCGCCGGCCTGATGTGGGAATGGCTGCGCCGCGATCCCGCCTATGTCGCCTGGTACACCCGCGCCAGCACCGCGACCCGCGGTGCGGTGCCGTCCTCCGCCGCGCTGCAGCGCTGGGGGGTGCACTTTCGCCGAGGATCCGGGGATCGGCGCGCCCGCCGCACGGATCCTGTGGCATGAAGCGCTCGATCCCGGCACGCTGTCCGTCACCGTCACGCCGGCATCCGGCCCCGGTCCCGACGCGGTCGACCTCGACCGGCTGGCGCCGTGGCTGACCGTCGTCGAGGGCCGGGACGCACGCGAGCATGCCGTCCTGTCCGATGGCTGGCATCGCATCCGCGTCGATGTCGAGGCCGGCACCCTCAGGGCCGGCGGCACCGTCATCCTGGCGTACCGGGTGCGCGGGCTATGCTCCGCTGAGCCCAAGCTGCTGCCGCTCAGGCGGCTCGTCACCCTGTGCCGCGCCGGCCGCTTCGCCGCGACGCTCTTTCCCCCCGACCGGCGCATGTCGCGCTGGATCGAATTCCTGCGGGTCGCCGATGCGCGTGCGAGCGGCGCCAGCTACCAGGACATCGCCGCCGTACTGTTCGGCGAGGCGCGCACCCGGCGCGACTGGCATGCCCCCGGACGGTCGCTACACTCGCAGGTCCGCCGCCTCGTGGCCGGTGCGAGCGCCATGGCAGCCGGGGGCTATCGCGACCTGCTGCGCCGGCGTGGTGGAGGCCGGCGGTTGAACGGATGCGACATCCGCAGGCCGGAAGACTGAGCCGGCCGGGCGGCTTGGTTCCCATTTTCGCCTGCCCGGGCTAGATTGGCACGCGATGCGAAGCGACCCCGAACACCTGCCGGACAAGAAGCGCCGCGATCTCGACCGGATCGTCGAAGTGCTGTTCGCCGAGTTCGAGCAGGCGACGTCGCTGTCGACGCAGAAATGGCGCCGGCAGGGCCGCATCCTCAAGGTCATCCTCTATGGATCGTATGCACGCGGCGACTGGGTCGATGATCCCATCGGCGGCTACCAATCCGACTATGACATCCTCGTCGTCGTCAGCGACGAGCGGCTGACCGAGCCGGCCGAGTTCTGGGCCAAGGCCGACGACCAGTTCGTCCGCGAGGTGACGATCTCGAAGCGTATCAGCGCGCCGGTCACCTTCATCGTCCACAGCCTCGCCGACGTGAACAACCAGCTGACGCAGGGCCGGCCCTTCTTCATCGACGCGATCGAGCAGGGCATCGCGCTCTACGAGGTCGAGGACTATCCGTTCGTCACGCCCCAGCCGCTTGAGCCCAAGGCTGCGCTGGCGGAGGCGCGGAAACATTTCGACCAGTGGTTTCCGAAAGGCCAGACAGCGCTCAAGGGTGCAAAGTTCTATATCAGCGAAGGCGATCACGCCGATGCAGCATTCTTGCTCCACCAAGCAGCCGAACGCTTCTACCATTGCCTGTTGCTGACCCTGACGCTGTACAGCCCCAAGTCGCACAAGCTGAACTTCCTGCGCAGCCAGGCCGAGCCGCTGGTCCACGAGCTCATCGCCGTCTGGCCACGCGATACGCGCTTTGCCCAGCGCTGCTTCGAGCTGCTCCGCCAAGCCTATGTCAACGCCCGCTATTCGCCCCACTACAAGGTGACGCCCGCCGAGCTCGAATGGTTGGCTGAGCGCGTGGCGCTGCTCCAGCAGCTGGTCAAGGATGCGTGCGAGGCACGGCTCGCCTCGGGCTGATCTGTTGATGTCCAAGGAATTTTAGCAGTCGGCGCCCCGGGCGCTGGCGCACCCGGTCGTGCTCTCGCGGCACGCCGCCGAGCCGCGGCTGCGTCTCGGCCATTCGGCGTCGATCACTGGCGCGAGGGTGCGGTCGCCGCTTGTGCGGCGGCGGCGTGGTCTGGGCCTCCCCGGTCAGCGGGAGTGGCCGGCGCGCCCTCCTAGGCCCGGCGCGACCGGCGGCAACCCGCAAGGCTTGCGGGTGCTCCAGTGCCTTGCGCCCTTCGGTGCCGCCGCCCGCTCGAACCGGGCCTTCCGGTCGCTCGTCGCCGTCCACCCCCCGCTGTCCGGGGGCCATGCTGGGCGGGGAAAGGAGATCGGGACATGCACAGGAACACCCATGAACGTCGTGTTTCGGGAGAGCGCCGGGAGCCGCGCGAGGATCGCGCATCGCTCTATGACGAGGTGACGGGGCGGATCATCGCCGACCTGGAGGCGGGGCAATTGCCCTGGGTTCGGCCATGGGGAACGGACGGGTCGAGTGTCGGTCCCGGCCTGCCGCGCAACGCGCTGACCGGCCGGCCCTATTCGGGGATCAATATCCTGATCCTCTGGGGCGAGGTCATCGCCAAGGGCTATCCGTCGCAGGGCTGGCTGACCTTCCGGCAGGCGCTGGCGGCGGGCGGTCATGTCCGCAAGGGCGAGGTTGGCGCCACCGTCGTCTATGCCGATCGCTTCGTGCCCGAGGCGGAGAAGGAACGCGCGCTTGCCGAGGGTGGCGACGCCCGCGCGGTCCCGTTCCTCAAGCGCTTCACCGTCTTCAACGCCGCGCAATGCGAGGGGCTGCCCGCCGATCTCGCCGCGGATCCGGTGCCCTTGCCCGAGCGCGAGATCGTGCCGGTCGCCGAGGAGGTCATCGCTGCCTCCGGCGTCGCGTTCCGGGTCGGGGGCGACAAGGCCTATTATGCGCCGTCGCAGGATTTCGTCGTCGTGCCGCCGCAGCCGGCCTTCTTCGACCAGGTCAATTACTACCGAACCTGCCTCCACGAACTGACGCACGCGACCGGTCATCCCGCGCGCCTGGGCCGTGACCTGTCCAGCGCCTTCGGGACGCCCGGCTATGCCCGCGAGGAACTGGTCGCCGAGATGGGATCGGCCTTTCTCTGCGCCGCACTCGGCATCGTGCCGACCGTCCGCCATGCCGATTATATCGCCGCGTGGCTCGCCGTTTTGCGCGAAGACAACCGCGCCATCTTCCGCGCCGCTGGTGCCGCGTCGCGCGCCGCCGACTGGCTGCTCGCCCGGCATGCCGAGGCACAAGCCCGGAGGGCGGCGGCATGACCCTCCTGACCCCCGACCTGCGCTTCGCCTTGCGTGCCAACGACCTGGCCCGCCGCGCCGCCGCGCGTGCCGGTGAGGCGGAGCCGGCCCCCGTGCCAGTGGTGAAGCTGTTTAATCCGCTCGGCGCCGGAACATGGCTGGCGACCGAACTCTGGGAGGATGGCGACACGCTGTTCGGCCTCGCCGATCTCGGCTTCGGCTGTCCCGAACTCGGTGCCTTCTCGCTGCGCGAACTCGCCTCTCTCCGCTTGCCCTACGGGCTCGGTATCGAGCGCGACATCGGCTTCGAAGGCCTCGCACCGCTCTCGGTCTGGGCGGCGACGGCGCGAAGCGCCGGGTCGATCATCTGGGCGGAGGTCCTGTTGCGGCGGACGCCACCCGCCGAACCGGAGGACGGATAACGCGTACGAAGGGGAGCCGGTCGCCATCGCACCGGCTCCCCAATACCGCGCTAGGCGAGGGATTGCCTCGCGACGCGCTGACGCGACCACGGCGACCGGGGCTGGAGAAAGTTCGCGCGCCGCCGCCCCGCTGCGGGGGCGGCGGCGCGCTGTCGAAAGTGCAGTAATCGAGTTTGGTTGCGATACCCGCCATCGACAAAATGACAGCTTATCGATGCGGACGAGGACGTGCTGCCTCGCGAGCGTCGATGTCTGCGGCGAGTATTAACGGGGCCATCGCCACAACAATCAACTCGACCCGCTCGGCATACATGGCAACGGCGGGCGGTGGCACGGCACCCGGCGCTGACGTACCTGAACCGCATTCCCCCGCCCGTCGGGATGTCACCACTCGGGAGGATCGCGGCTCACGCAGGTCGATCAGGCCAATTGGGCGGTCGCTCTCCTCACCGCCTATGGCCTTCATTTCCAGCCGTCGAACCGCTGCCGGACAAGGGGTGGCCGCGCTTGGTAATCGGTCTATCGGCGGCAGGATCCAAGCCCGGGATCACGCCCATGGGGAACTGGCCGGCTGGCGAATCCGGCATCGGTCATCACGGCGCTCCCGATCTGTTCGGTGTCCAAGTCTCCCAAGCAAGAGCCGTCCTCCCACGGCCTCGCCGACGGCGGGTCTGGCAGGCCCGCTCCTGTTCCCGCGCAACGGCTGCGCCGTCCTCCACGTCCGTTTCGGCCTTCGGTGCGCGTCGTCGCGCGCCTGCCGGTCGACCGCCTGTCGAGGCCGCAAGAGGGCGGCGCTCGCGAGCAAGGAGACAGTGACATGGCACAGATCGGCAGCTTCGTCCGCGACGACAACGGCGTCTTCGCAGGCACCATCCGCACCCTGACGCTCAACACCAAGGCGACGATCCGCCCCTGCGAACGCGACAACGACCGCGCGCCCGACCACCGCATCCACGCCGGTGCGATCGAGATCGGCGCGGCCTGGACCAAGGCCGCGCGCGAGAGCGGGACCGAGTATCTCAGCCTCAAGATCGACGATCCCTCGCTGCCCGCACCCATCTACGCACAGCTGGTGCAGGGCGACGGCGCGGAGTGGAAGCTCATCTGGTCCCGCTGACCAACCCAGGGGGTGTCGAAGACCGCCTGTGCGGTTTCCGACACTCCCGCCTCAAGGCCGGTTCCCGCAGTCCTGGGGTCCCAGGCGACCGATCCCGGGTCGCCGATTTGCGAAGGACACCGGAAGCATGGACCTCGACGACGAGATTGCCCGCGCGAACCGCGCTAGGCGTGGTTCGCCCTTCCTCAACACCGACCAGGCCGCTGCCTATCTCAAGCTGTCGGCCCGACAGCTGAAGCGCCTGCGTCGCGCCGGCAAGGGGCCGGTCTATCGCCGCCACAGCCGCTTCGTCCAATATCATATAGACGACCTCGACGGCTGGAGCCGCGATCATGCCGGGCGGGATTTCGAACGATGAGCGCGCGTCGAACCGGCATCACCGGCACGCCGCTGCTCGACTGGGGCGACACGCTGCGCGCCGCCAAGGCAAGGCATCGTCGCCGGGTCCGGCGGATCGGCATCGGCGCGGTCGGGGTCGCCGCCCTGCTGTTGACCGTCGCGCTGCCCCCCGCCCCCCGCCTCGTCTGGAACGCGAGTGCCAGCGCGCCGATCGGCCTCTATGCGGTCGCCCCGGGCACCGCGGCAGAGCCCGGCGACATGGTGGTCGCCCGGCTGCCCGAGCCCTATCGGCGGCTCGCTGCCACGCGCCGCTACGTGCCCCTGAACGTGCCGCTGGTGAAGCGGGTCGCAGCAGTAGCTGGCGACGACGTCTGCGCGCTGGGACACCAAGTTTTCGTCAACGGGCAGCCGGTTACTAAGCGACTGGACGTTGATCGCGCGGGGCGCTCGTTGCCGCATTGGTCGGGATGTCGGCGGCTGCGCGGGGACCAGCGCTTCCTCCTGATGGACGCGCCCGCATCGTTCGACGGACGCTACTTCGGGGTGACCGAAGGCGTCGACATTGTTGGCAAGGCGCGGCTGCTATGGGCACGGTGAGGCTCTGGATCACTGCCGCGTCGGCTTTCCATGCCGGGCCGGTGCAGGCGGAAACAGTCGCCGACTGGCGTCCCTACATCGTCGAGGCCTCCAACCGTTTCGGGGTGCCGACGGCTTGGATCGAGCGCGTCATGCAGGCCGAGAGCGGTGGGCGGACGATGCTCGACGGGCGCGCGATTCGCTCCTCGGCGGGTGCCATGGGCCTGATGCAATTGATGCCCAGCACTTGGGCCGACATGCGCGCCCGGCTTGGCCTCGGCGACAATCCCGACGACCCGCGCGACAACATCCTCGCCGGCACGCTCTACCTGCGGCTGATGTACGATCGATTTGGCTATCCCGGCTTGTTCGCGGCCTATAATGCCGGCCCGGGGCGCTATGCCAATTATCTCGCGGGGCATGCTCGCCTGCCCATCGAGACGGCGGCCTATCTCGCCAGGGTCGCGCCGCCGCCGTCCGGCCGGGTACCGGTGCCGATACAGTTAGCCCCGCCGCCATCGCTGTTCGCGGTGCGAAGGGATGTGCGAGTGGTCGATCCGGGTAACGAAAAATCGGCTGTCGAATCGTCTATCTTCGTCGCGCTGTCGAAGGCTGATTGAGCGTGATGAGCCTCCCATATTCGCTTCACGGCGCGATACTCCGCCGCCCTCCTTATAGCTGCTCGGCCACCCTGCCGATGCCGTTCCCGATGGTGAGGATGATCACCCGGAAGGTCGTCATGAACATGGTCGAGGGCGCAGGTGCGGCGTCGGACCGCGAGACGTACGCATCGCGCGCTTGGGTGGAATGTCCGTACGGACACGGTGTCGGCGAGGCATTGGCGCACCGGTTTCCGGGGGCCGGCGAAGCGGCATTCCGCTGGAATACGTGCGGCAAGGAACGCTGGGCCGGGCGCTCGATACCACGCTCGGGGCACTCTCAACCGGAGCTCTCTAGCGGGGATAGATGGCGGCGGCTCAGCGTCAGTTCTGCCCCATTTTCGAGCCTTGGGGATGCGGAGGAAGGGAGGAAGGGGAAACAAGATAAAGGCAGTGTCTCGCGACCCTGCATAAGCGATTGTCTGCACATCCTTTTTTTAAGAGACATCAGCCTTTGGTTGCGAGACTGTCGCGCGAGAAATGGCGGAAATCCGTCATTTCCGGCCCGAAATCGCGAGACTTCGGGGCATTTCGATGCCTGACGATGATTTCAAGCCCAAGCTGGGCAAGAGCCGGAGCAAGGACGGCAAGCGCGAGGCGAAATATGGCGGGCGCATCCTTGCAGCGGCGCGGCTCGCCGGCACGAAGACGGGTGTGAAGGCGCGACGCTTCGACGGCAGCCGGATCGGGCGTGGCGCGAGCGTCGGCCGGCTGCTTTCGAGCCGCGATCGATTTACAGGCATGCGCGTGCGGCGGGCGGTGGTGAAGGCGAGTTTGATCCGGCTTCGCGGGAAAGGCGGCCAAGCCGCCCGCGCGCACATGCGCTACATCCAGCGCGATGGCGTCACGCGCGAGGGGTTGCCGGGCGAGCTCTACGGTCCCGAGACCGATCGCGCCGACGGCGACGATTTCCTCAGGCGCACCGCCGGCGACCGGCATCAGTTCCGCTTCATCGTCTCGGCCGAGGACGGCACCGAATATCCCGACCTCAAGCCCTATGTCCGGCGGCTGATGACGCAGGTCGAGCAGGACCTCGGCACGAAGCTCGACTGGGTCGCGGTCGACCACTTCAACACCGAGCGCCCGCACACCCATATCGTGCTGCGCGGCGTCGACGATCGCGGCGACAATCTGGTCATCGCGCGCGAGTATATATCCCATGGGCTGCGCGAGCGCGCGTCCGAGCTGGTGACGCTCGACCTAGGGCCGCGCACCGATCGCGAGATCGAGGATCGCCTGCGCCACGATGTCGACCAGGAACGACTTACCGCGATCGACCGGCGGCTGCTGCGCCGGATAGATGCCGATCGCATCGTGTCGCCGGCCGACAATGATCCCTTCCAGCAGTCGATCGCGGCCGGGCGGTTGCGCAAGCTCAAGGCTATGGATCTGGCCGAGTACCTGGGTGGTGGCCGCTACCGGCTCGCCGAGGAGATGGAGGATACGCTGCGCCGGATGGGCGAGCGCGGCGACATCGTCCGGCTCATGCAGCGCGAACTGACCGCCCGCCGGCTCGACCGCGCCGGGGTCGAGCAGGTGGTCGCCACGGAGTTACGCGAACCGCTCGTCGGACGCGTGATCCAACGCGGCTTTTCCGATGAGCATCGTGATCGCCATTACATGATGATCGATGGCATCGATGGTCGTGTCCATTATGTCGAAATCGGGCGCAGCGACGCGACGCCATCGGTGCCCGAGGGCGCCACAGTGCGGATCGAGCCGACCAAGGCCGCGGCAAGCCAGGCGGATCGCACGGTCGATGCCGTCGCCCGCGCCAATGGCGGGCGCTACTCGATCGACCTGCACCTGCGCTACGATCCCGGTGCGAGCGAAGCGTTTGCGACTAGCCATGTGCGGCGGCTCGAAGCGATGCGCCGCGCGGGCGGCGGACCGGATCGTTTGGCGGACGGCAGCTGGATCATCCCCGGCGATCATCTCGCCCGCGCCGAAGCGTTCGCGCAGCGGCAGCAGCGCGATCATCCGGTTACGCTGTCGATATTGTCGTCACGGCAAGTCGGCGACCTCTCCACGGTCCAAGCGCCGACGTGGCTCGATAGCGAGCTAGCGACCGGCATCGGCGCCCCAGTGCGCGATGCGGGCTTCGGGCGAGAGGTACGGACAGCGATGGCCGCGCGGAGGCAGTGGCTGATCGAGCAGCAATTGGCGACGGGCGAAGGCCGGGAATTCCAGCTGCGCAATGGCGCGCTGGATGAGCTTGGCCGGCGTGAGATGCGCGATGCCGGCGGCCGGCTCGCCCAGCAGTTCGGCAAGCCGTTCGAACCGGCGCAAAACGGGGACCGCATCGAGGGCGTGATCGCGCGTCGCGTTGACCTGGAAAGCGGAAGCTACGCCGTCGTCGAACGGTCGCGGGATTTTACACTCGTACCATGGCGCGATGTGCTGGAGCGCAACATCGGCAAGGCCACCTCGGGGATCATGCGAGCGGACGGCATCAGTTGGCAGTTCGGGCGAGGACGATCAGGTCCGACGATCAGCTGATTTTAGATTGGCGCCTGCAGGGTGCGCGCATATGAAGGCCCGACTAGTTCCCAGCCCCCGCAATCCGGACGAGCTCGCCATCGGCTACTGCTGGCGAGATGGTCGGAGGATGGACGCCCGCGTTGCGCAGCTCGAACACGCGAACGATCTGTCGCTTGAGCAGGTCTATCAAAAGCTGGCGCTGGGTCGATGCCGTAATGTGTTACATATCCTAGGTGAAAAATGCGGAGACCCCCAGGATATGTATCATTGGGGGGCTGCCGGCACCGAAGCGAAATCCGGACGGTAGCTGCACCATTCCCGGTGATCATCCCGCCCGTGTGAAGCGTATCGTCAGTCCCACGCACCTTGGAGATTTTGCGACGCGCTGGTGACGTCGGCAACTATCGCGACTATCCGGTGCGCTTTGCCGTGTTTGATGGCGCGCCGGAATTGACCAAGGTGTTGCCCATCGTTCTTAGCGTCTGATCTCGACAGTCGTTGTCGCTCGCCATGATCACGGCCCGCGGTCGGAATATGCCAAATGGACGACCGTGTGCGCTGCCTTCAATTTTGGGCCGCCAACAGGGAGGTCGGAACTCTGGTGGAAAGCGGAATGGCCGGTTTTGGGCAACGCCGTAGCGCTACCGACCGTTCGTTCATCTGGAACACTACAGCAGCTATGCGCCCCAGTTCCAGTCACTTGATGCAAGCTCCGCTGTTACCAAAAGCTGCCATTCGTTTCGAAGCGGTCGGTGGCACGCCTCGTCAACTGTAGCCGAGATACTCGACTGCGCCCGCGAGGTGATAGCCAGCCAACGGGGAAGCGGTGACGCAAGGGCTACCGTTACGTCTCCGATCGGCGATGTAAGCGCGCGTGGCTAAGCATCGGAGGTCCCCTTGCCACGGACGCGCAGCGTCGGGCGGTCAGCTGGCTTCGGTGCGGCCACTTGGATCGCAGGACGGCGGTGCTCGACCTCGACGGGCGCGATCAGTTTCCTCACGTCGCCGTCGTTAAAGAAGGGGCGTATCCCGTCGATGCCGCGTTCGCTTACCGGCGGTTTCATCTGGGACATCGCCCGGTAGAGCGCCTGCACGGGAAGTGTGACGGTCTTGATGTCGCCGCCAGCGTCCTGACCGAAACCGAAGGGCAAGACGGTCATCGCGTCGTGGTGCAATCGGATCAGATCGATGGTGAGCCTCTGGGTATCGTCTTCTGTCCAGCCTACCCGCAACGCCCGCAGAAGCGACCAGAGCATGAAGTCCTCGCCGTGCAGGACGATCTGCTTCTCTGACTTCTTGGCGCGCGCGTTCTCAACCGCCTCCACCAGCCTACCGACGGGGACCATGGCGGCGAGTGCCAAGCCGAAGTCTTGGTTCTCCACGCGATGGAACAGCACACGGCAGAGCAAGTAGATCGCCGCCGCCTGCGCCTCTCTCGATGCACCTCTCGCCGCCGCCAGAAGATCGGCGAGCACCAAGAAGGTGTTCTGACCCCTGAAGGCGAAGTCCTTGGCACCAGTCCGTTGGAAGAACGCGAGCCAGATCAGCCACGGCGAATCCATCGGGTTCTTGATCGAGACATTCATCGATCGGGCGAGCTGCGTGAAGAGGTCGAAGCCGAGCAGCTCGATGCGGTCGGCCGGTGCCTCCCCGAGTTGCCGCAGCCAGCCGATCGCGCGGTTCCTCCGCTCTTGGGAGACGTTCGCGCCCGCGACGACGAAGTCGATCACCTCCGGGGTCACGGCGGCAGTCACCTCGCGAAGCCAGTTCGAGGAGCCAGCTCCTTTCAGCAGGTCCGTATCGATAAGATGCTCGGCGGCGAGGAATTCCTGCAGTGAACGGTGGAAGTAGATCGTGCTGACACCTTTCTCGACGAGGCAGCCTTGGATGAGTTCCCTGCGCATCTCGTCGCGGCTTAGCGAGTGGCTCAGGTCGCGGGCGGCCGCGTCGCATATCGACTGTGGGATGTCGGCAAGCGTGGTCGTCGAAGTTCCGCCCTTCTCCCACAGCCACCAGGCGAGATGGGCGTTGAACCGACGCCGGACGTCGAGCGGGAACGATGGATCGCGACCTCGCTTCTCCAACTCGCGGTGGATGAGCAGGTGGACGAAGCTGTCGAAAAGTTCGTAGACTGACATGTCCGCCCGCAGCTGGTCGGGCTGGATGGCGATCTCGCAGAGCATCTGCGCGTGGACGGGGCGCTCGAGTAGTCGGTCGAAGCGGCCGGTGCTTAGTTCCGTCACCCGCTGCTGAATCCATTGCGGGTCCGTGGCTGGGCCATTCCGCTCAGCCTGCGCCCTGACGGGTAAGTATCTCTCGACGAAGGTCCGGGCCTCCTCAGCAGTGAAGCCGCGTATCTCAACGTGTCGATATGCTCGCCTGCCCGGGGCGACGATCTCGCGGCCCGCGCCGGTGCGTTGAATGCCATCGACGATCGCGCGGAACTCGTCCTCGTCGTGGAAGGCGGTGTCCCGGCCGAGCACCAAGATACGCGCGTCGCCCTCGTCCAGCCGCATCAGTTCGGTCAGCACCTGCTGGAACTTGGCGGGCGTAAGGCCGTGCTTCATCTCGTCGAAGCCGTCGTAGATGACGAGGAAGCGACCGTTACGGTTGAGCGCTTGGAAGGTCTCGAAGTGATAGTTGGTGACGCGGTGCTGACTGGCGAGGACCTTGCCCAGCAGGCCGTCGATCGACTGCTCATCGGCGATCTCTCCCAGTCTGACCAGGATCGGCGCCCGCGCGGTGGGGTCCTGCAGCGCACGCCTGGCCATGCCAGCGGCTAGATGGGTCGCGAAGGTCGATTTACCTTTGCCGTAGGCGCCTAGGACGAAGAGCGGCGGCGCATCGACGGCTTCGAGCCACTGCGCCACATGCCGTTCGAGGTCGACGTGGTCGGTGGTCTCCGGCCGCACGTAATAGCTGGCGAGCTGCGAGCGGTCATATTGGTCGACGAGATCCTTGAGGTAGGAGTCTATCAATAGCAGCCGGCGCTGAAGTTCGGTGAAGGTCATCACCTGAAGGTTGCGGTGCAGCTTTTCGACCTCCCGGCCGCCTGGCGCGATCGGTCCCTTGGATATGAGCCACGCCTGATCGAGCTCGCCCGTCTGCAAATATGGCAGATGATCGGTCGCGAACTCGCTGCATTCCTTCGCCGGCAGCGTGCCGTCGTAGTCCTTCGCCTCGAACGCGAAGCGCTGCACGCCTGTGATCGCGTCACGTGTCCAGACGGCGGACACGTCGACGTTCTTGTGACCGACCTTCTTCTCAGTCGCGGTCGTAAAGCCCGCCGCGCTCAGCACCTTCTCCAGCGCGTCGCGGAACGCATTGCCCTTTGCCGTCGTGTTCTTCGTCCCCATGATCGCATTATAGGTTCGCGCTCAGGCCGAACCAAGCTCGGCGGTTTGAACCGCCCCGGGTTTGCCGGAGGCCATGAGTTGTGAGTTACGCTGCCATATCGATGATGTTCGCGGCAGCATAATATTGCTCTTTGGCTTCGGCAGGCGGGATGTTGCCGATGGGTTCCAGCAGCCGGCGATGGTTGAACCAGACCGAACCGCGGACCACACCGATGATGGCTTTTTCGACATAGCGGCGCCAGATCAATGGCGGCCGTTGCGGACTCCGCTAGCCGCCGCCAAAAAAATCATCGAATAGTTGCCTTAATCGCCTCGACGTTTATCCCTTGCGGGAGAATGGCAAGTTCATGGCGATGAGTGCGAGGCAGCGAGAGCGGAGGGGGGCGGCTGAGAGCAGTCTGCTTGACCTAATCGCGCGCTTCAGTTCCGAGGGATCAGCCGTCGAGGTGAACTTCCGACAACTTATCAGTTCGGATGGCGGCACGAGCAAGAGCGCCCACGCGATTCATCCGTACCCCGCGAAGCTGCTCATACACATCCCACAGTTTTTTCTTGCAGCTTTACCAACTGTGGCGGGCAGCGCGCTATTGGATCCGTTCTGCGGCTCCGGGACGGTTTTGTACGAAGGGGCACTGGCCGGTCTGCGTCCCGTGGGCTCGGACTCAAATCCATTGGCACGGTTGGTTACGAGGGCGAAGCTCACGCCGTTGGATCGAGAGGTCGCGCGACGACAACTCGAAGAGGTAATGGCGACCTATCCTTCGGCCTCGCCGGACATCCCTGATGTCGTAAATCGCAACTACTGGTTCTCGGATAGAATTTCCGATTCCTTGGGAAAGTTGAAGACGGCCATCCAGCGCAGCGTGTCCGAAACTCTTCGGCCGGTGTTTGACGTGAGCTTTTCAGCAACGGTAAGGCGTGTCAGCTACGCTGATCCCAGGCTGTCGGTCCCAGTCAAAATCAACCCGGACCGAAGCGCGAAGTATGGAGCGAAGGGCGACGAGGTCATTCGTCGCTTAGCGCGGCTCGCCGAGATCGACGTAGGAGCGTTGTTCTGGAGCATCGCCAGCCAAAACATTCAGCGTTGTTCCGAGCTGGGACAGCGATTCGCGGCCGATAGGCCTGAAATTTTCTCCGATGCGCGGTCGCTCGGACTCGCAGACGCCTCGGTGAGTCTTGCTATCACATCACCGCCTTATGTTGGGGCCCAAAAATATGTGCGAGCGTCTAGCCTGTCACTCGGATGGCTCGGCCTAACCCCAGCTTGCAAGCTGCGTCCGATCGAACGGCAGTCGATTGGGCGCGAACACCTCGCCGCCGACGAAGCACTTGAGCCTTTGGGGACGGGCGTGGTGGAAGCCGACTCCCTCTTGGAAGAGATTCTCACGCGTAACCCGCTTCGTGCACGCATCGCGCAGCGCTACCTGCTCGAGATGCGAGACGCCTTGTCTGAGCTTTCACGCGTCATGAGACACGACGGTAGTCTAGTCCTCGTGGTCGGACCGAATTTAGTCTGCGGCCTCGAATTTCCAACGCCGTTCTTCTTGCAAAAGATCGCTGAAGAGCTTGGCTTCTCCACCCAGCTACATCTCCTCGACTCGATAGATTCGCGGGGCCTAATGACGAAGCGCAACCGCACCGCAGGTCTGATTCAGCAGGAGTCCGTCTTCCTTTTGAAGAGAGTGCGCACTGATGCGTAGCGGTCCGCGCCATGATGCCGTGGCTGACGAGTTGCAGGGGAAGATTAAGACCCTGCACAGTTCCATCTGGGAGCGAAGAGCGGACTGGCCCCAAGTGCTCGACTGGCTCAACCAGTTCGAGGAGCACGATGATCCTGACGCCGATGAGCAACTCCAGGCACTCCGGCTTCTTTCCAACTTTATGTATTTCGGGGTGAACGAGATCCGAGCCCTGCTCCGCTCTCTATTTCGCGACACATTCCGCCCGCAGGTCGCCAAAGAGGTGCGCTTAGGTCTGCACCCCTCGATCACGTTAGGCTTGGTTGGCAGCATGGTCGACGCCGAACTCCGGCGTACGCGCTTCGTGTCGCTTGGCAACCCGTCGGAGAGTAGCGCGCTCCTTTTCTATTACTTTCGGCAGGAGAATGCGCTACCGAAAAACCTCTTCCTGCATGGTTCAGATATATTTGATCTATCAGCCGTCGGGTCAGGAGGCGGCCTGAATATTCAAGACCCTAACATCACCCGCTACGTCTTCATCGACGACCTGTGTGGCTCAGGGCACCAAGGTTTAGACTATTCCAATCGGATAGTTAAGCCGCTCAAGATTATAAGTCCTGCGACGAAAACCTACTACTATCCGCTTTTTGGGCTTTCCGATGGGATCGAACATCTACGCACGCATTCGGCGTTCGACGAAGTCTACCCCGTGGTAGAGCTCGATACGACATTCCGGGCCTTCGCAACAAATTCCCGCCTTTATGTCGAGCCGAAGATCTCCCCACTCAGGGTGCCGACGGAGGCCACCTGTCGGCGCTATGGACGTGAACTGATGCCCGCGCACCCGCTGGGTTGGGACAATGGCCAGCTCTACATTGGCTTCGCCCATAATACGCCGGATAACAGTCTACCAATATTTTGGTCAGACCATGGCGGGTCACGGCCTTGGCGACCGATCTTCCGCAGATACCCGAAGGTTTCATGGTAATGTCTAGTGGGGCACCAAATAACCCGTTTAGCCTTACGAAGGCCAACGATCTAAGCGACGACCAAATCCAGGAACTTTGGGTCGACATCGCCCCGCCTGATAGTCCGGACTCCTTGTTCGGTGCTGGTAGGTTCGCATCGCCAATGCCAACGTTCATCTTGGGCAGCAAGGGCAGCGGTAAAACGCACCTCATGCGCTACGCCTCCTTCGCCTTACAGAAGAAGCGGTTCGAAAGGGATAGGCTGACTCCGCTCGCCGGCGCGCAGGTTGATGGGTATGTGGGTATATACACGCTGTGTAGTGGGCTTGAGACCGGCCGCTTCCAGGGCAAGGGCCAGTCTGAGGAAGCTTGGCTAGAGGTCTTTTCCTATTATCTTGAGCTTTCGCTCGGGATAGCAGTGCTCGCGGCCATTGATGATCTGTTAGAAGGCGGTGAAAAAGATAAAATTGAGCCGACGCTATGTGCGGCGGTCTGCCAGCTTTTCGACTTTGATTTACCTACTGCAAGTAGGATTGGATGCTTGGTTGACCAATTCGAGCAACGCAGGCGTGAGCTCGACTACCAAGTCAACAACGCCGCATTTACGGGTGAGCTGGTACCAAACGTTACAGCTAGCCGCGGCAGGCTAATATTTGGAATTCCTCAAGCCTTTCGAAACTGCTACGATAATCTGGGAGACTTCCTCTTTGCCTATCAACTGGACGAGCTTGAGAACCTAACGGAGTCCCAGCAGAGGCATGTCAACACCCTTGTGCGCGATCGACGAGGGCCAGCCACTCTCAAAATCGGTGCGCGACAGTTCGGGATCAAGACCCACGCAACGATGAGCGCGGGTGAGGAAAACATTAGAGATTCCGAGTTTGAGGAATTGCGATTGGATCTCAGGTTCCGGCACAACGAGAAAACTTATAGAGACTTGGTGACCCAACTAGTCGAGCGCCGGCTTCAAAATTTTTGGCCTCAATCGTCTACGGGACTGGCAGGCCGGAGGCGTCGTCTGACAGACTGGTTCGAGGAGCCAAAGCGCGACCCCTTCGATCCGCTTTTCATAAGACTGGTCAAGGGTGCGCCGTCTTTAGAGAGGCCGCATATGGCGCATCTGCGGAACGCACTGACAGCGCGGCTTCCAAGCGGTGGGATCGACGGGGTTCGAAACGACGAAGATATCACCGGAATCATGAACGCAATCGCCGTTCCCGATGCTCCTTTACTTGAGAAACTCAACACCTTCCTCATTTACAATGCGTGGGCGAAGGGCTTGGACCTCGCACAGGCGGCAACGTCGGTCAGGTCTGACTGCAATGCCTTTGTCAGTTCCGGGGGCGCCGGACGGTATCGGCAGAAGCTTGACCACTACAAGTCGGATCTAATCGCACAAATGTTTCGAGATGCCTCCATCAGATATAACTACGGCGGCCTCGACGAGTTCACACGCATGTCCGAGGGGCAACCTAGGGCTCTAATTACGTTACTGAAGCAGACGTTCGACTGGGCTACCTTTCAAGGCGAACGCCCATTCGAGTCAGGTAGCATCAGTCTTGATGCCGAAAGCAAAGGCGCGCTTGCCGCAGCAGATTGGTTCTATAACAACATGAGGAAGGCTGGTGGTGAGGGACAGGCTATCCTCATAGCCATTGACCGACTGGCGGAGCTCTTTCGAATCAACAGGTTTGCGGACAATCCCATCGAATGCTCACTCATCGGCTTCAGCGTAAGTGCTCGGGTCGGATCCGAAACCTCGCGAAAGAACCTGCGGCTCGCTCTTGATTACTCATTTCTTGTCGAGATACTTGGAGGGCAGTCTGAGCGCAATTCCGAGCAGGTTACAGGCAAGTTCCAGCTGAACAGAATGTTGGTGCCTAAGTGGGGCCTCCCAACAGGACGAAGGGGAATCAAGCCACTAAGCGAAGCGGAGATGGATGCGATCTTCGATCCAGAGATGGATGGAGCCTTCCAAATGGTGAAGGCTGATTGGGCGAGCCGAATGAATGCTCCGTTCGAGCGTGCGCGCTCGCCCAAGGACTTCGGCAAGAGCCACTTGGCTGCCAGCCAACACGATCTTTTCCGCGACTGAGCCCATGACACACGACTACGGACTTTATCTGCGCCAGGAAATCTTTGGCAGCCGAGGCTGGCAGGTGCCCGACACCTATGATCTGTTCCTGTCCGCGTTCAACCTCGGCGAACGAACCGTCGAGGTATACGAGCGCATCCAGGCGACCGAGAAAGTTTGGTTGATTCACGAGGAATACGGTCTTTCTCAGGCTGAGTTGCCAGATACCCAAAAATTTGCATCCGCGAACTTGGACGAGGCGACCTACTGCAAGGCCCTGATAGATGGTCTGCTCGCAAGTGGTAAATTAAACGCCGGGTCAACGCGGCTATGCATAGACATCACCGGGTTGCTCCGACCTCATTTAATGCTCATTACGCTCTACTTGAAGCGCCTCGGTGTTCGCGTTTTCGACATGCTGTATGCGGAGCCTAAACACTACGCTCTCAAAGAAAAAACACCGTTCTCAACAGGGTCAATACTCGAGGTGCGCCCTGTACGTGGTTTCGAGGGAGCTTCTAGCTTGCGTGGTGGCCAAGACTTTCTAATTGTTGGAATGGGGTACGATGATCGCCTGCTTGCCGCGGTCGCTGAGAACAAGGACAAGGCCGAGAAACACCAAGTATTCGGCCTCCCGTCGCTGCGAGCCGATATGTATCAAGAGAGCGTACTGAGATCGCGTCGGGCAGCCGACGAGCTCGGCGACCCTAACTTCTCCGAAACGCATCGATCATTTGCCCCCGCCAATGATCCTTTTGGCACCGCGTCAGTGCTAGGCGAGATCGTCGAGCAGAGATTGGCTCAACATCACAGTACCAGCGTGATGCTTTGCCCGCTTGGCACAAAGGCACAGGCACTCGGCTTCGCTCTCTACCATATCTTCGAGGGCGAGCGGCTTGGCGCTCGCATCGTTTTCCCTTTTAGCGAGGGATATTCCCCAAAAACTGGAACCGGTTTAGCACGTGCTTGGCTTTATCGCGTTGAGCTTTGATGATACTACCGGACTCAGGCTACCAGTTCGGCAGCTCTTGCGGAAGGTTTTCGGAAACCTGTCACTCCGTAAGTTGTCGATTTCCGACCATTCGAGGCCATTCCGCATTTGAGACTTGAAGGTCTGCTCACCTCGCAACCGGTCATTCGCTTCCCGGCTAACGGATGCTTGGGAGGGGCACCAGTATTAAGAGGTCCAGCGCGGCTGCCCCGGCATACCGGACCAGCTCGCGTTCGCCATCAACGTGTGAATTTGCGGCGTTGGCGCCACGGCAGCAACGCCGTTATAGGGTTCCGCGGAATAGTGAGGAGGCCCTATGATAGCGTGCGAGTTTTGCGCCGAGTTTCAGACGGACGGGCCGTCCCGGTTCCGGTCGTCTTACCGAGGCGTCGCCGCCCACCGGGTCGTGGCACGGTCGGACAGGTTCGTAGCGGTGCCGACCATCGGGCAGATGCTTGAGGGAAGCTTCTTGATCATCCCCATAGAGCACGAAGAAACCTGTGCGGGGATGGACGACGACGCGCGCGCCGAGATGCTGGAACTGGCGGACGAAATGGTTGCCCGCTGCTCCAGGCTGGGAAGGCCTATCGTATTCGAGCACGGCGCCACCTCGGTGAGTGGCGGTGGCTGCGGCATCCACCATGCCCATCTCCATATAGTCCCGTTGCCTTGGGGGGTGACGCCTGCAGAACTGTTCCCCGAGTCAGCGGCAGAGGTCGCCGATCTGGCCACCGCTTGGCGGGCGCTTCGCGGATCCTCCCACTACCTGCTCATTGGTGACGGGCGGCGCGTGTTGACCCGCGACCTGACCACGCAGCCTGGCGAATTTCCGTCGCAGTTCTTCCGTCGCCGGATCGCAGAGTTCTTCGCGCTCGAGACGCCATGGGACTGGCGAAGCTATCCACCGGTTGAGGAATCGCTGGTGCGGGTTCTCGCAGAAGGCGTGGCAGATGCTGTCTAGGGCGGCCATCGCCGAGAGCATCGTGTCAGGCGCGGTTGGAATAGATCCGTATTCGGAAGTTCAACTCAGGGGCGCCAGCTACGTGCTGCGGCTTGGCCGCCGCTTTCGCCGCTGGTTGCCGGGACAGTCGGCGGTGCGAATGTGGTCGCCGTCAGCGGCCGGGACGGCGCTGGCTGCTCCCGAGGATGCGAACATCCTCACCATCGATCCGGGAGCTTTAGTCCTAGGCTGCACCTTCGAGCGGATCCGTCTTCCGGCCAACATCGCTGGTCAGATATCTCCACTCTCGCACGTTGCGCGGTTCGGGCTTGGCGTTACGTGTGGCGCTGACTTTATTAATCCGGGCTTTGGCGGGGCAACAGCCTCAATGCTTACCTTGGAACTGTACAACCACAACTCGCGACCGCTCGAGCTGCATGCTGGGGTGCCGGTCGCCCATCTTCGCCTCATCGAGATCGCGACGCAGGGCGAAGCCAGCCCGCCGCGAAGCATCTATGAGGGTAGCGATCCGCTGACCGAACCTCTCCTGTTCGAGGAGTGGAGCGCAGTTCTCTGCCCGGATGCGGATAATGCGGCGTGACCCCTAGGATATGGCCTCCCCAATGCTGCGTACCAGCGTTCGTTCATGCTGCGCTGGTGCAATTGGGTGTCGACTGTCCGTATCCCGAGGCGATACCTAGCATTTTGGGGGTGCGCGTTAGAGCCGATCAGTCGAACCCGCTAGGTCTTGCGCTGGCAGACGCGTCGCACCCAGCTGGTATCCGTGGCGCCGACGCGGAGCGAGAAGTTAACCGCATGTGCCGCGAGCTCGATACGCCGCTGCGTCTGCGGCGCGTACCTTTCAAGACAATCGTCGAGGAACTCTGGACGGAAGTGCTCGATGACGCGATGTCACGTGGAGCGGTCGTCGGACTCGGTATCGACTATAACGTGCTGATGGGCACGGTCGCATCCGACCGCTCCGCGCAGCATGTGATGCGCGTACTGGTACGCGACGGTGGGTCGATCACCATTTTTGACGATTCCGGAGAATCTGTTCCGGCGATGATTTCGGTCGATCCAGCTCGCGTGCGCGCCGCGGCGCTTCCCATTGACGACGGCCTGTGGATCATGAACAGGGGGAACGAGTTGAACTTCGCGCATACGCTGCCATGGCGGGATTGAACGACGATGCTAGGTGAAGCCGTGCTCGTCTCGGAGATGATGCACCCGAAGGCCGAGGCCGCCGTCAAAGGCGCGCTTGAGCGCTTTTACGGTTCTGACAAGATATCCGGTATCTGGCCTGCCGCAGTCTCGGCGGACCGCGTTCCGCTGACTGATGTCGAGATCGTGGTTCTGCCGCTTGATCGGATCGGCGCGCCAGCGGGGGCGAGCGGCGCAGGGGTCTATGTGGCCTACTACAGCCACAAGACTGCGGTGAAAGCGAGACTAGCCGCATCCCAGCCGCTGGTGGTCAAGATCGGGTCGCCTGCAAAGCTGCGCGAAGAGAAAAAGGGGGCTGACGCATGGCCAGCACTGAGCACTCTGCAAAGAAACAAGTTTGCCTTCCCTCTGCACCTCGACGAGGGAGACGGTGACCACGCGATCCTGCTTGCGCCATTCCAGTCTTTATCTGAACTGGCTGAAGGCGGTAGCCGGAATGAGGTTCAAGTGCGCGATCTTTGGCGTCTTCTCGACAACAAGACTGAACTCTCACCGGGTGCGCCTTCAGATTGGGAGAAGATATCGGTTCTTGTGGCGCAGGCCCTGGACGCCATCGAGCCTGCGCATCGAGCTGGACGTGCCGAGCTTCCGGCTTCGGACATTGACTACGCCTCTCAGTACGATTGGTATCTCCGCAAGACGACACTCGATGATAGCACGAGCGTCAAATATATCCCTTCGTCCCTATTTGGGGATGATGTAACGACATCAATGTTTGGTTCGTCTTGGCCGAATCCGAGCTTGATCGTTCGTAAAATTATTGACCGAGGTATGCGGTTTACCGGTTTTCTCGGCGCGGTGCATGGCGACCTCCATCCGAAGAACATCGTCCTAGGGGCGTACGACGCGGTTCAGATCATCGACTTCGGCTGGGCCGCCGTCGATCGACATATTATCCTCGACTACGTCCTTCTCGATCTTAACCTTCGCGGGACAACCCTTCCGTCGCAGATTTCCGAGAAAGCTATCCTCCAGCTCGCTGGCTTCCTAAGGGACGCTGACGACGTCGATGGGTTGCCGGAATCTGTGCGCGCGCGTGCCCGCATCATTCGCGACGTTATCTGGAAGAAAGCGCGCGGGCGGGCGATCGTGGGAGACTGGGACCACGAGTACCTCGTCCCGCTATTCCTGGTCGGTTATGGTCTGCTTGTTCACCTCGACAGTGCGCGCAACCAGCCTGCGTTGGTCGCAACGGTACTACAGCTTGCCAGAGAGCTTGAGACCATCGTGCCGTCGGATATAGCTGCATGAGCACGGTGAGTGCCACGAGGAGACTTGTCGACGTCGGTGAGTTCGGACTCCTCGAGAAAATCATGCTACCACTCGCGATGTCGGCTGACGGCCTTACGCAGGTTGGTGACGATTGCGCGTTCATCGAGGCGGGCAACGAGACGCTGGCAGTCACTGCCGATGTGGGGCCACGTCCACTCGTCCGCAGCCTTGCGGCCTACCGCGACGACTGGGAAGCATCGGGTTGGCTCGCCGTCGTTGCAACGGCGAGCGACATCGCCTCCGCCGGTGCCAAGCCACTTTTTCTTACCAATTGCATCGATGCCCCGGCGGATCTCCAGGTCGACATTCTCGAGCGCTTCATGCGTGGCTACTTCCATGCGATGGGGGAGTTCGGGTTCCGGAACGGTGGCGGGGACCTGAGACACGGTCCCGAGCTTGCCGCACGCGTCTTTGGTGTCGGCACGCTGGGAGGCGTACGCAGGATCGGTCGCGCAGGCGCCCGACCTGGCGACCGGCTGGCGGTCGTAGGGCCGGCAGGATCGTTTATGTCGCGCTATCTGCTGGCGGCTGAAGAGGAGCGCGCCAGCGCAGGCTCGTCGGTGCCGTCACCGAAAGATGATCGTCTAAGGCTCCCCAAGCCGCAGATCGAGGCGATGCGGCTGCTCGCTGAGCACGACCTCGTCCTAGCGGCCTCAGACACTTCGGATGGTCTGCTTGGGGCCATCGAGAACATCGGGAGGGCCTCGCGTTGCGGGTTCGACCTGGAATTGCACGACGATCTTCTGCGGCAAGAAGTGAGAAGCGCGGCAGCCTTGCCGCGCGTCGCTAGCGTTTGGAACCTGTTCTTTACTTGGGGCGACTGGTCTGTCGTCGTCATCGTCGAGCGCGAGCGCGCTGCCGAGTTCGAGCGCATTTGCAGCCAGCATTCATTAGACTGGCGACCGCTCGGCTGGGTCACCGCCGAGCCGGGCGTGATGGACGCAGTCCTCGATGGCTGTGAATACGCTGTCACGCCCGTCAGAAATGAGAACTTCGTAGACCGCGGATTTAACGCGGGCCTTCAGGGGCACCTCGATTACATCCTGTCCACTCCCATACTCGTGCAAAGGAGCGCTGATGAGCGTCAGCCCTGAACTCCGTCTGATACTTGCAACTGATGCGGACGGCCTTCCGCCCGAGCTTGGGACGACGGGCTTTGTTCCAATGGACCATGGTGCTGCGATCGGATTCTTGGAGCAGGCTGGTGTGTGGTTTGGCCCCCGTCGTGTGCTCGAAGAGCGCGAGGACTACCGGCAGATCATTCCGTACATTGTCCTGCGTATCGGTGATCGCGTCGTGCGGTACACGCGCACGCCCGCGGGCGGTGAGACGAGGTTGCATGGCCGCATGTCAATCGGGCTCGGCGGACATGTGGATCTCGTCGACTCGAAAACCTCGGGCGATAGCTTCCAGTTGCTTGGCACCGTCGAGCAAGCAGCGGAGCGCGAACTGCAGGAAGAACTCGGCGAGGTGACGTGTGAGCGTCGTCGTTGGGTCGGGCTGCTGGTCGACAACGAGACGGCGGTCGGCAGGGTTCATATCGGACTGATCGGGATCTGGGACATTAGCGGGCTTCCCGATCGTGAGGTCGAGGACGCGGTGGGCGAGGTCGAGCTAGTTTCGCTGTCCGACCTTCTACAAAATGCTGGAATGCTCGAGACCTGGTCCGCGATGCTTTTGCCGTGGCTCGAAGGCGAACTGGCGGAAGTCGGTCGCTCTGAACTGCTTACCTAGGTGTTTCAACTCACGGCTTAATGACGCGATCCTTTCGTTCGCATGGAAGGATCGTTTTTGGGACGGCTTACGACTGCTCGGCCCGCGCTGACGGATTGTAAGCGTGATGTGGAGGCCGCAGATTATGCTGCCTGCGCAATCGGCTGATCTGCCGGCGACATCCAGTTCCAGGGCATGAGTTCGTCCCATCGGCTGGCAGGCCAGTCTGCCGCGACTTTGGCGATGACGTCGGCGATATAGGCCTGCGGGTCGACGCCGTTGGCCTTGCAGGTCTGGATGACGGTGTAGATGGCCGCGGCGCGCTCGCCACCTGCGCGCGAGCCGGCGAACAGCCAGTTGCGGCGCCCGACCGCGACACCGCGTAGCGCACGTTCAGCGATATTGTTATCTATCTCCAGGCGACCATCGTCGAGGAAGCGCGACAGTGCCGGCCAGCGCTTGGTGCCATAGGCGATGGCCTTTGCCATGTCGGACCTGGACGACAGCCGACGCAAGGCGGCGTCGAGCACCTCGCGCAAGGCGTCGACCAGCGGCCGACTCTTCTCCTGTCGGGCTCGACATCGCACGTCGGGTGGTTGGCCGCGGACCTCGGCCTCGACGGCATAGAGCGCGCCGATCCGCTCGAGGATGTCGGTGGTCAGCGGCGTGGGCGACCGCTCGTGCAGATCGAAGACCTTGCGCCGGAAATGTGCCCAGCAGGCGACCTCGGTGACGCCGCTGCGGTACAGCCCGTCATAGCCGGCATAGGCATCGGCCTGGAGGAAGCCACGAAACCCCGCGAAATCGGCCAGCGGGTGCGCGGCCGTACGGTCTGGCGTGAAGCGATACCAGGTCGCGCGCGGTGCCGTGCTGCCGGCCGCCTGGTCGTCGGCCGCGTACACCCATAACCGCCCGGTCGCGGTCTTGCCCCGGCCGGGGTCGAGCACCGGCACGGGCGTGTCATCGGCATGGATCTTGTCGGCCTTGAGGACTTCGTCACGGATGCGGTTGACGATGGGATCGAGGAGTGCCGCAGCCTGTCCGGTCCAGCCCGCTAGCGTCGAGCGGTCGATGTCGAGACCCTGCGCGGCCATCATCTCGGCCTGGCGGTATAGCGGCAAATGGTGGTCGAACTTCGAGACGACGACATGCGCCAGCGTCGCGAAGCTGGCCTTGCCACGCGCCACGGCGCTGACCGGGGCGGGAGCCTGGACGATCTTCTCGCATACCCGGCAACTGTATTTGGGGCGGACGTTGCGCACGACGCGCCAGCGCACCGGCACGATGTCGAGCATCTCGTGCGCGTCCGAGCCGAGCGCGCGCAATGCACCGCCACAGTCCGGGCAGGTGCAGGCACCTGACGCCGGCTCATGGACGACCTCCTCGCGCGGCAGATGTCCGGGCAGACTGCGGACGGGCACCGGCCGAACCGCCACGCCACGTTCAACCATTTCAGGCCCAGGCGCATCGCGCTCGGTCTCGAGTTCCTCCAGCGCCAGCTCGAGCTGCTCGATTTCGCGTCCCAGCTTCTCGGACGAGGCACCGAACTGCATCCGCCGCAGCCGGGCGATCTGTCCGCGCAGAGTATCGATGAGCAGGTCGCGGGCGGCGAGTGCGGCATTGGCCCGGGCGAGCGAGGCCTCCAGCGCGGCGATCCGCGCGGAGGCATCGGCAGGGGAAACGGGCGCTTCCGACACCCCGTTTCCATAGCAGATTGCAGGTCAACAAGCGAGGGAAAGTGCCGAAAAACTGCCGTTCTCACCCCACCAGCGTCGGCGTGAACGTTCGCTCGGGGCGGCGCCAGTCGATGCCCTCCAGCAGCATCGACAATTGCGCCGGCGTCAGCACCACCGTGCCGGTCGCGGTCACCGGCCAGACGAAGCGGCCACGGTCGAGCCGCTTGGAAAACAAGCAAAGTCCCTGGCCGTCGAACCACAGCAGCTTGACCAGATGCCCCCGCTTGCCGCGGAACGCGAACAGCGCACCCGAATGCGGGTTCTGCACCAGCACCTGCTGCACCAGCACCGCCAGGCCATCGAACCCCTTGCGCATGTCGGTCACGCCGCACGCGAGGAACACCCGCGTCGGCAACGGCACCGGGTTCACCGCAGCACCGACAGCACCCGTGCCAGCGCCCCTGCATCCACACCTGCGTCGACGCTTACCCGCACGCCGCCCGGCAGCTCGATGTGGATGAGCCCTGACGAACCTGCCACCGGCTGCGGTGCTGGCGGCGTCAGTTCCGCCACCTTCACCTCGGCAAATACCGGCAGCGACGGCATCGCCCCGGCCAGCTTGCCTTCGCGCAGCTGCTTGCGCCATGTGTAGATCAGGCTGCTCGATACCTCGCGATGCGCGATGACATCGCAGACCCGAACCCCCGGCCGGAATGCCTCGGCCAAAATCTCCAGCTTCTCCGTGTCCGACCATCGACGCCGGCCTGATACCCGGCCGACCACCTCTATCCGACCAGTCATACGAGTGCTCGTATGACTGGTCGTAGAACCGATAACTTCCTGCACCGCCCGCGCCCTCGTCAAAGGCGGCAAGCATCCCGGCTACCGGCGCTACCGCAAGGCGGCCTGCTGACCACGCTTACTTGACGCTCGCCGCACGGATTCCGAACCGTACATGAACGAACGTCTGAAGTTGGGAAGCGACGAAGATCGCGCGAATGACCAGTTGTGGGTCCAAGCTGCCGAGGTTCCGTTTAGCGCCGATGGCCTGCCAGGAACGTCCACATCGCCTCATTGTCGACGACTGACCAGCTGTGCTGTCCGCCGCGTGTCACACGCGCTGCAACCGCCGCCCCGTCTGGGCACCGTGCGTAACCTTGCTCGTAGATCATAGCGCTCAGATTGCGAGCAAAAGGTTGGGAGCAGCCGTTTAGCACGGCCCAGTGAACCGCGCCGGGTTTGTCGGAGGCTCCAACTCCTGAGAGGAAGGGGCTATGACGAGCAAGACCACGAACAAGTTTTCGCCTGAGGTGCGCGCGCGCGCCGTGCGGATGGTGCTGGATCACGAGAAGGATCACCCGTCGCGCTGGGCAACGGTGGTGTCGATTGCAGCGAAGATTGGCTGTGCCGGCCAAACTCTGCACGAGTGGGTGAAGAAGGCCGAGGTCGATAGCGGCACGCGTGTCGGCGTGCCGAGCGATGTTGCCGACCGGATGAAGGCGTTGGAACGCGAGAACCGGGAGCTGCGCCAGGCCAACGAGATACTCAGGAAAGCGTCGGCGTATTTTGCGATGGCGGAGCTCGACCGCCGAGCGAGGTGATGGTGTCGTTCATCGACGCGCATCGTGAGGTGTACGGGGTCGAGCCGATCTGCCGGGTTCTGCCGATCGCCCCATCCACCTACCATGCGCATGCAGCCAGAAGGATTGAGCCGACCAGGAGGTCGGCTCGGGCTCGGCGTGATGATGCGCTCGGGCTGGAGGTGCGCCGCGTGTTCGAGGAGAACTTCCGCGTCTACGGCGTGCGCAAGGTCTGGCGCCAGCTGCGGCGGGAGGGGTTCGACATCGCCCGCTGCACCGTTGCCCGCCTGATGCGGACGATGGGCTTGGCCGGCGTGATCCGCGGCAAGCCGGTGCGCACCACTGTCAGCGACAGGACGGCGTCATGCCCGCTCGACCGGGTAAACCGGCAATTCCGTGCGCCGGCGCCGAACATGCTCTGGGTGTCGGACTTCACCTACGTCGCGACCTGGGCAGGCTTTGTCTACGTCGCCTTCGTCATTGACACCTATGCCCGCCGGATCGTCGGCTGGCGCGCCAGCCAGAGCGCGCATGCCGGCTTCGTCCTTGATGCGCTTGAGCAGGCACTGCACGACCGTCGGCCACTTCGGGGTGGCGGCCTCGTCCACCACTCCGACCGCGGCAGCCAGTATGTGTCCATCAAGTACACCGAGCGCCTCACCGAAGCGGGCATCGAGCCGTCGGTCGGAAGCGTCGGAGACAGCTACGACAACGCTTTGGCCGAGACCATCAACGGCCTCTACAAGGCCGAGGTGATCCACAAGCGCGGACCCTGGCGCAGCTTCGAGGCCGTCGAATACGCCACGCTGGAATGGGTCGACTGGTTCAACCATCGCCGGCTGCTAGAACCCATCGGCAACATCCCGCCTGCCGAAGCCGAAGAGCAATTCTATGCTGCCGCCAACATCATCGATATGGCAGCGTGACTCACATCCAATGGCCTCCGGCAAACCCGGAGCGGTTCACAGCGTTGTAGAGCCACGGTCTGGGCATATTGCCAGTAGGAGGCCCCGCCCCCGGTGATCGGGTTTGTGGAATCAGCATCGCCGGCAAAAGCTAGAACGGGCATCGGCACTTCTGGGCGACAGGTTGCGGGATCGGCTTGCGTTCGATCGGACGCGAGCGGGCGTCCGGCGCGCAGTCCGACGACTGGCGCAATCGCAGCGAAACGTCGAGGGGCGACGCAGCCAAGCCAGGAACTCATCCGTCCACCACCTGACAAGCCGGTTACGTATATGCGTGTGCCGTCGACACAGCCGGTTGCGACAAGCCGGTCGGCCAGGTCCGTCAGATAAGCCACATCGTCGCGTGCGCCCTTTGGCGGCAAGGTACCCGCCACCGTAGGGACGCCAGGAATATTCCAGACAAAGCCGTGAGTTGCTGCCATACCGCCGTCAGGCGCTACGACCACAAAGCCATGCCGATCCGCCGTGTCAGCAAGATGGCTATCGCGCAGTATCTCTGCCCTGGTGCCTGTGCTGCCGTGCAGTAGAATCACAAGCGGCATGGGCTCGGCTGTGGGCGCCACGGGAAGGTAGACCAATGGTCGTTCGGGTAAGGCGTCAACGTCGCCAAGGCGGTACTCGGCATGAGCGACAGCAGCACCGAAACAAAGGCTCAGGGCAATCAGAAGACGAAGAATTACCATATTTCCGATCCCCGAGGTCAGCCAGTTGCTCTCAGAAGCGATTACAACACCAATGGATGGGTGTCCAAAGCTGGCAGCAGGCGTGGTCGCCGTTACGATCTGCTGTGGGTGGGCTTGCAGTGATTGTGGCCGCGGATCACGCCTGGATATTGAACAAGACCGAAGCACGGCTTGTTTCGGTAGAACATTCACCAACTATCCGCCTAATAAAGGCATTTTCTGCCTTCAAACCTGCCCACCTCAGTCAGCCTAACCACCGCGCCAAGCCTCCATAGCATCGCGGTACCTTCTCTCTTGGTCCGCGCGCGCCTTCTTGAGCCGTTGGCGCTCTCGATCATGATCGTCTTCCAAGGCTTGGCGTTCCTTTCGGAGCGCTGCCTCGCGGGCGACCAGATCACGCCGCGCCGCATCGTATCGTTGCTCGGCTTCCTCGATTAATTGTACCGCCTGATCGAGTTTTGACCGAGACGGGCGAGGCTTTGGCTTTGTGGGTCGGGGCTTCGCCTTAGGCAGATAGGCATCCGTCTTATTCGTCGGCTCGCGTTTCGGGTTCGCCGGTAAAGCGGCCATGTGCTCATCCATGGTTCCACGGATTTTGCGGACGACTTGGCCCGGGTGCGTCAACGGCTCCTTCATCAGCGTGGCGTCAGTAACCTCTTCCGCCATACCGCGAGCGAACAGGTCCGCATCCGCACCCCAGGCTTGCAATGCGGCCTTTCGGCTAGGCGCTGCGACATAGGCGTCGTAAAACCCTATCGGTGTGCGGAATACCTTCAGCTTGCGCGCCATAGCGTCATAACGCGCCGCAATCGCTGGGGATCAAAAACCAGGCCATCGGAGACAATATGAATGGTTCTCCTTTCTGAGGGTGGCCGGTAGCCCCCCAACGAAAGGTTTAAGGCACCCCGAATCGCCAATCTCATTAGGTTTAGATGCAATGCACGGTGTCCCAATCGACGCAGGTTCGACGCCAAAAATGGGACCGAATTTGATGTGGGCCACGTGGGGGCCACGAATTATGACGCTGGCGAAAACCCGAGCTTTTCTGCGGCCTGAATCGAATGATGTGAGTCCTGTAAGCGCACCATCGACACGTAGTTGAAACTACGTCATTTTTACCTATCCCGCGAAAGCATATGACTGGCCGTCTCCGGTGACAGTCCGATGCAATGCAACGGGTGCCATAGCTTCCAGATCGGAAATGATGCCGGTCAGAGCCGTCACGACGGTCGGAAATTCGCCGATCGCGTAGGTTTCGGTCTGACTGCCGGAACGGTGGCCCAGGAAACCCTCGAGATCCCACCGCTCGGCGCCGCGATTGCGGGCGGACCTCCGGTCTATTCCAGGCAGCATCACAAGCGCATCCCAATGCCGATGCCGACCACCAGCGGGTCGAGCGAGACGTTCACGCGCTGACGGCCCAGCGCGGCATTGTCGAGACGCGCCCTGGTGTCGATATCGATGTACTTGATGTCGAGGTTCAGGAAGACGCGGCGGGTGATGTCCATATCCACGCCAGCCTGCGCCGCCCAGCCGACGCTATCCTTCAGGTGAACCTCGGTCGGACCCACTGCAGATTGAAGGCCATCGGACGCCGCTTCGTTCCAGAAGATCGTATAGTTGATCCCTACGCCGACATAGGGGCGGACATGGCGCGTCGGCATAAGGTGATATTGGACGGTGAGCGTCGGCGGCAGGACCCAGGTGGAGGCGAGTTTGCCGATGCTGCCGGTCGTGCCCCGCACCCCGCTGATCGCGTGCTTCGTGGTGGAGGCGATCAGTTCGAAGCCGACATGGTCCGTCGCCATATAGGTCGCATCGACCTCGGGCATGACGCGGTTGTCGACCTTGACCGTCTCACCGGGAAAGGCGGGGAGGATGCTGCCCGAACGCTTGTTCGGGGCGACCAGGATGGCGCGGGCGCGGATCAGGACGTCTCCGGCACGCACCCCGACGCGTGGCGCCTCCTCCGCCCCCGCCTGCGCCCAAGCCGCTGGGGCGACCGCCACGCTGGCGAGCGCGAGCAGGACGGCGGTGGTTCTGATGGCGGTCATTTCTTGTCTCCTGTTTCGGTACAGGAGGACCGATTAGGCGCGCGCCCGGCCCGCCGCCTTGACGGTCGACAAGCGCCGGTTTGACCGCGGTCAAAGGCGCATCCGCATCGTCGGAGCAGACCATCAGCCATGTGGCCCCATCATCCCGACCTGCTCGCCCGGCCCGTGCCGCGCTACACCAGCTATCCCACTGCCGCGGAGTTCGGTGACGGGGTCGGTCATGAGGACATGGCCGCCGCGCTCGATGCCGTCGATCCGGATGCGGACGTGTCGCTTTATGTGCACATCCCCTATTGCCGGGCGATCTGCTGGTATTGCGGGTGCAACACCGGCGCGGCGAACCGCACGGCGCGGCTGGATGCCTATCTGGCCCGGCTGCATGGGGAGATCGACAGGGTCGCCACCGGGCTGGCGGGGCGCGGACGGATCGGGCGGATCGCCTTTGGCGGCGGCAGTCCCAACGCCATTTCGCCGGATGCCTTTGCGGTGCTGGTCGGGCATCTGCGCAGGGCCTTTGCCTGTGAAGACGCGCCGCTATCGCTGGAGATCGATCCGCGCGGCTTCGCGCAGGACTGGGCGAGCGTCATCGCCGAGACCGGCGTCGCGCGGGTCAGCCTGGGCGTGCAGACCTTCGATTCCCTGCTCCAGGCGGCGATCGGCCGGGTTCAGCCGCGCGAGGACATCATCCGCGCCGTCTCGCTGTTGCGCGGGGCCGGGGTCGGATCGATCAACTTCGACCTGATGTACGGCCTGCCCGGACAGACCGACGCGGCGCTTCGGGCCACGCTGGAGGAAACGATCGCGCTTGCGCCCGAGCGGCTGGCGGTCTTCGGCTATGCGCATGTCCCCCATTTGATCCCGCGCCAGCGCCGGATCGACGCGACCTCGCTCCCCGGCGCTGCGGCGCGCTTCGCACAGGCCGCAGCGGCGCATGAACGATTGACGGCGGCGGGGTACCGGGTGGTCGGCTTCGATCACTTCGCCAAGCCCGACGATCCGCTGGCACAGGCGGCGGCGAAGGGCACGCTGCGCCGCAATTTCCAGGGTTTTACCGACGATCCCGCCGACATCCTGATCGGCCTGGGTGCCAGCGCGATCAGCGCGTTTCCCGACCGCCTGCTCCAGAACGCGAAGAAGGCGGGCGAATGGCACCAGGCGATCGGCGCCGGTCGGTTCGCGACCGCGCGCGGTCTCCGGCGGACGCCGCTCGACCGGCGGCGGGGTGCAGCGATTGCGGGGGTGCTGTGCCACGGGGTCGCCGATACGCACGGCCTGCCGGAGCGCGACGCCATCCCTGCCCGTCTCTCCCCTTTCGAGCGGGCCGGACTGATCCGATGGGAAGGCCATCGCCTGCGCCTGACGGCCGACGCGCGGCCTTATGCGCGCAGCATCGCCGCCGCCTTCGACGCGTGGCGCAACGAGGACGACACGCGTTTCAGTCATGCTGTCTGACCTGCCGCCACGCTGCGCCGCCTGTGCCGCGCGTGGCATGGCGCTATGCGACGGACTGGGCGGCGCGGCGCTTGCCGCGCTTCACGATATCGGTCGTCGCCGCCGGTTGAGCGCCGGACAGGCATTCGGCTGGAGCGGCGATCCGGCCAGCCATTGCGCCAATCTCGTCTCCGGCGTGCTCAAGGTGTCGCGCTTGGAGGCGGATGGCGGCGTTCAGATCGTCGGGTTGCTCTATCCCGGCGATTTCGTCGGCATGCTCTTTGCCGAAAGGTCGGTCGATACGGTCGCGGCGCTGAGCGATGCCGATCTGTGCGTCTATCCGCGTCCGGCGCTGGAGGCGCTGCTGGTCCACCATCCCGCCGCCGGGCGTTTGCTGCTACGCCGGACGATGGCGACGCTGGCCGAGGTGAGACGCTGGATGCCGATGCTGGCCCGCGCGCGGGCCGAGGCGCGGGTCGCCGCATTGTTGCTCGACATGGCGCGTCGGGGCGAGGTGGCAGGGGACGCAACATTCCGTCTGCCGCTATCACGGGCTGCGATGGCGGAGGCGCTGGGCCTGGCGGTGGAGACGGTCAGCCGTCACATGACCGCGTTCCAGCAGGGCGAGTTGATCGCCCTATCCGGGCTGAGGGGCGTGCGCCTGCTCGATCCGGTCCGACTGGCCGAGATCGCGGGTTAGGCGGCGGATCGACGGCTTGCCGCGTCAGCCACCCATTGGCGATCGCACAGGGCCGAGAGCACCGGGCGATGGCTGACCAGGATCATCCCCTGCCCGGTCCGCTTCAGCCGCGCATCCAGGCGCCGCGCGACCTGCGCCGCCACCGCCGCATCCAGCCCCTCGCCCGGTTCGTCGAGCAGCAGCCACGGCGCTTCCGCCAGATAGGCCCGCGCCAGCGACAGCCGCCGCCGCTCGCCGCCCGACAGCCGCGCCCCATCCTCGCCCAGCCGGGTACCGAGCCCCTCGGGCAAGGCGCGCACCACGTCGTCGAGCGCGGCGTCGTGCAACGCCTGCCACAGCCGGTCCTCGCCCGCACGGTCATCGGCCAGCCGCAGATTGTCGCGAACCGTGCCCGCCAACAGCGCCGCGTCCTGTGGAGCCCAGGCAAAGGTCGCGCGCAGGGCTTCAGGTGCGATGGAGGCCACATCCCGGCCCCCGATCACGATCCGGCCGGGCGGGAGCGGACGAAGGCCCAGCAATCCCTCGACCATCGTCGTCTTGCCGCAACCCGATGGCCCCGTCAGCGCGATCCGGTTGCCCGGCGCGAACCGGGTGCCTTCGATCATGAGGGTCGCGTCGCACGCCTCGTCCGCAGCCGGACGCGCTTCTGCTGATGCGAACAGTGTTTCTAGCCGAGCCTCCGCCTCGCGCAGCCGTCCACGCTCGGTCATCGCGCGCAGGATCGGCACGGTCGCATCGGCCGTCATCGCCGCCGCCAGCGTCACCAACGCCGCGATCGGGGCGCCCGCCCCCGCCGACAGGACCAGCGCCGAGGCCGCCGCCAGCGCGACGCTGATCGCATGGAGCGCCTCGAACCGTGCGGCCACCGCCGCCTGCCGGGCCTGCGCCTCGGCCAGCCGGTCGCTCGCCGCCGCGATGCGGGCGGTCGCCCAATCCTCCAGCGCGAAGCAGCGGAGTTCCGCCGCCGCGCCGCCGATCGTCGCCATCTCCTCGCGCAGCGCGCCCATCGCCCGCTGCACCGCGCGGCCGGGCTGTTCCAACTGGTCCGCCCAGGCTCGGGCCAGCCCAAGCGCTCCCCCGACACAGACCAGCGTCGCCACCATGGCCAGCCATCCGCCGAGCAGCGTCAGCGCCGCCCCCGACGCCAGCGCCGCCGCGACGCCCCATGGACCCGACAAACGGACGAAGCGCCATTCCACCGCATCGACATCGCCGATCAGCCGCGCGGTCGCCTCGCCCCGGCCAAGCGCCAGCGCAACCGAAGGCGGCGCGACGGTCAGCGCACGGTAGAGCGCAGGCCGCAGCCGGGCGAGCGCACCAAAGGCTGCGCTATGGCTCGCCAGCCGCTCGCCATAGCGCGCGCCGGTTCGCACGATCGCGAGCAACCGGATCATCGCGGAAGGCAGCATATAGTTGAACGCCTGCGCCGCGACGATCCCCGCCCCGCCCGCCAGCGCGGCGGCGGTCAGGAACCAGCCCGAAAGGGCCAGCAGCAGCAACGACGCGATCGCGACCAGCGCGGCACAAAGCCCCGCCTGTCGCAGGCGACGGCGTTCCCGCCAGCGTTCGGCGGCGATCAGGCTGTGGAGTGTCATGCGGTGTGTCCCAGATGAACGACGCGAGTCGCGATGGCGGCCAGCGCGGGGCTGTGGGTGGCGATCAGCGTCGTGCGTCCCTTCGCGGCGCGTGCGATGGTCGCGATCAGCGCGGCTTCGGCGGCGGGGTCGAGATGCGCGGTCGGCTCGTCGAGAAGCAGGAAGGGTGCGGGGGCGAGCAGCGCGCGGGCCAGCGCGATCCGCCGCCGCTCGCCGCCCGACAGTCCGCTGCCCCGCGCATCGAGCGGCGCGTCGAGGCCACCCGGCCGGGCCGCAAGCATCGGCCCCAAGCCCGCCGCCGCGACCGCGCGCTGGATCACCAGCTCATCCGCCTGGGGATGGGCGAGCGTCAGATTGTCGCGGATCGTGCCCGCGATCAGCAGGGGATGCTGCCCCGCCCAACTCGCCTGCCCCGCCAGTGAGGTGAGCGGGACAGCGCCCGCCTCGACCGTTCCCCCCGATAGCGGCGCGAGGCCCAGCAGCAGATGCAGGACGCTGGTCTTGCCGCTGCCCGAGGGGCCGAGCAGCGCCACCGTCTCGCCCGCCTCGATCCGCAGCGACAGGTGCGAGACGGCCGGGGCGTCGCTGCCCGGATAATGGATGGCGACATCGCGCAGGATCAGCGGAGCCGTGACCGGAACCACGGGCACAGGCTCCGGCGGTTCGGCCAGCGGCATCAGCGTATCGGCGGCCGTCTCCGCCGCCTGCTTGTCATGATAGGCCGCGGCAAGGCGGCGCATCGGGGCGTAGAATTCGGGCGCAAGCGCCAGCACGAAAAAGGCTCGGGCGAGGGTCAGCGTCTCGGGCGCGGCGAAGGGCAGCAGGCCGAGCAGCGCGAAACCGCAATAGACCGCGACCAGCGCGACCGACAGCGCCGCGAAGAACTCCAGCGCGGCGGAGGACAGGAAGGCCACCCGCAGGACGCGCATGGTCCGCTCGGCCAGTTCCTGCGCCGCCGTGCCGATCGCCTCGGTCTCGCGTGCCTCGGCCCGGAAGGCCAGCACGACCGGCAAGCTGCGCACCCGGTCGGCGAAGCGGGCCGACAGGCGGTGCAGGGCGACGAATTGCCGCCGCGACTCGTCCGCCGCCGCGCCGCCCGCCAGGATCATCGCGGCCACGAACGGCAGCAGCGTGGCTGCGAGAATGACCGCCGCCACCCAGCTGGCACAGGCGGTCGCGGCGAGGACCAGCATCGGCGCGATGGCGGCGGCCCACCGCGCGGGCAGGAAGCGGGCGACATAGCCGTCCAGCGCCTCGACCGCATCGACGGCCTGGCTGGCGAGCAGGCCGCTATCGATCGGGGCACCGGGCTTGCGACGCAGCGTGGCGGCCACGGCGCGAAGCCGTTGCGCGCGCTTGACCGCCCCCGCCCTCACCGCCCCCCGCCGCAAGGCCAGGGTCGCGAACACCCCGCGCAACGCCCCCGTGCCGAGCATCAGCGCGGCCCAGGGAAGCACCGCCCCCTGCCCCGTCACCGCCGTCACGCCGCCCGCGATCCCCGCCGCGAAACCGATCGCCGCCAGCGTATCGAGCAGCAACAGGCCCGCCACCCCGTCGCGCCGCCCGGCCGCCCCCTTCAACCAGCGGTTGCGCAGCCGGGGTGTCGGGGGGGCATGGGCGATCGTCGTCATGCCCCGATGGTCGCGCCGACCGCCCCCATCGTCTTTGACCGCGGTCAATGTCGGCACGGTGCGCCAGGCCTAGCGAGTCGCTCGGCAAGGGGCCGGGGGCGGCTCCTCTTATGGAGACATGCTATGGACCCCGGCATCGTAGACCTGTCGCGACTGCAATTCGCGGCCACCGCCTTGTATCACTTCCTGTTCGTGCCGCTGACGCTCGGCCTGTCGATGATGCTGGTCATCATGGAGTCGGTCTATGTCATGACCAATCGCCCGGAATGGCGCGTGACGACGCGCTTCTGGGACAAGATCTTCGGCATCAACTTCGTGCTTGGCGTCGCCACTGGCCTGACCATGGAGTTCCAGTTCGGCACCAACTGGTCCTATTTCTCGCATTATGTCGGCGACATCTTCGGTGCGCCGCTGGCGATCGAGGGGCTGATGGCCTTCTTCCTGGAGGCGACGTTCGTGGGGCTGATGTTCTTCGGCTGGGATCGCCTGTCTAAGCTCGGCCATCTGATCGTCACCTTCATGGTCGCGCTGGGCACCAATTTGTCGGCGCTGTGGATCTTGGTCGCCAATGGCTGGATGCAGAATCCGGTCGGGGCGAGTTTCAATCCCGATACGATGCGCATGGAGGTCGCCGACTTCGGCGCGGTGCTGTTCAATCCCGTCGCCCAGGCCAAGTTCGTTCACACCGTCAGCGCGGGCTATGTCTGCGCCTCGGTCGTGGTGCTGGGCGTGTCCGCCTTCTGGCTGCTGAAGGGCCGCTTCCTGCCCGTTGCGCGCCGGTCGATGACGGTGGCGGCGGCGTTCGGCCTCGCCTCGTCGCTGTCGGTCGTCGTGCTGGGCGACGAGAGCGGCTATGCGCTGACCGACAACCAGAAGATGAAGCTCGCCGCGATCGAGGCGGTCTGGCACACCGAGCCCGGCCCGTCCGGCCTGACCCTGTTCGGCTATCCCGACACGGTGGCCCGCGAGACGCGGTACAAGGTCGAGATTCCCTGGCTGCTCGGCCTGATCGCGACGCGCAGCCTGGACGGCACGGTCACTGGCATGTCCGAGCTGGTGCTGAAGGCGCAGGAGCGGATCGCTTCAGGCGTGATCGCCTATGACGCGGTCCAGCGGCTGAAGGAGAACCCGACCGATGTCGCCCAGCGCGCCCGGTTCGAGGCGCACAAGCGCGACCTGGGCTATGCCCTGCTGCTCAAGCGCCAGATGGCCGATCCGCGCACCGCGACGCCGCAGCAGATCGAGGCAGCGGCCTGGGACACGGTGCCCGATGTCGGCCTGCTCTTCTGGAGCTTCCGCATCATGGCAGCGATCGGCTTTGCGATGATCGCGCTGTTCGCCACCGCCTTCACCCTGTGCTCGCTGCGGATGCACATGGATTCGCGCTGGTTCCTCCGCCTTGCTGTGGCGGCGATCCCGCTGCCCTGGATCGCGATCGAACTGGGCTGGGTGGTCGCCGAGCTGGGTCGCCAGCCCTGGGCGATTGAGGGCGTGCTGCCGACCTTCCTGGCGACCAGTTCGCTGTCGCGCGGTGCGCTGTGGACCACGCTGGCGGGCTTTACCGCGCTTTACGGCGTGCTGGCGGTGATCGAGGTCCGCCTGATCCTCGCCGCCATCGCGCACGGCCCGGAGGAGCGGAACGACCAGCCCGCGCCCGGCCCGATCCCCGCCGCCATTCCCGTCACCGCCTGAAGGAGGCCAGGACATGTTCGATTATGAGATGTTGCGCCTGATCTGGTGGGCGCTGCTGGGCGTCCTGCTGATCGGCTTCGCGCTGACCGACGGGTTCGACCTCGGCGTCGCCGCGCTGCTGCCCTTCGTCGCGCGCAGCGATGCCGAGCGGCGGATGGTCATCAATTCGATCGGGCCGACCTGGGAGGGAAACCAGGTCTGGTTCATCCTAGGTGGCGGTGCGATCTTCGCGGCCTGGCCGTTCGTCTATGCGGTCAGCTTTTCGGGCTTCTACCTCGCGATGTTCCTGGTGCTGGCCGCGCTGATCCTGCGGCCGGTGGGGTTCAAATATCGCTCGAAAAAGCCGGACCCGGCCTGGCGCACCCGCTGGGACTGGGCGCTGTTCGTCGGGGGACTGGTACCAGCCCTCGTCTTCGGCGTCGCGGTCGGCAATGTGCTGCTCGGCGCGCCCTTCCGCCTCGATGGCGATCTGCGCGCCTTTTACGACGGCACTTTGCTCGGGCTGTTCACGCCCTTCACGCTGGTCTGCGGGCTGTTGTCGGTGGCGATGCTGGTGCTGCACGGCGCGGCGTGGCTGTCGATCAAGGTCGAACATGGTCCCGTTCATGACCGGGCGCGGGCGTTCGGGACGGTGGCGGCCATCGCCTCGATCCTGCTGTTCGCGGTCGGCTTCGCCTTCGTCGCATGGGGCGATATCGGCTACCGGATCGTCGGCGCGGTCGATCCGCTCGGCCCGTCCAATCCCTTGCGCATGACGGCGGAGCAAGCGGGCGGCGCATGGCTCGACAATTATGCGACCTATCCGTGGATGATGGCGCTGCCCGCGCTGGGCTTTGCCGGAGCCGCGCTGGCGCTGGTGGGTATCCGCAGCGGTCGCGAGGCGCTGGCCTTTGCCGGATCGTCGCTCGCCGCGACGGGGATCATTGCCACGGTCGGTTGCGCGATGTTCCCCTTCATCCTGCCGTCCAGCATCGACCCGCATAGCAGCCTGACGGTGTGGAACGCCTCGTCCACGCAGAAGACGCTTGGCATCATGCTGTTCGTCACGCTCGTCTTCCTACCGATCGTGCTCGCTTACACCGCCTGGGCTTACCGGGTGATGTTCGGCCGCGTGACGGCGGACGCGGTGCGCACCCATCCCGACTTCTACTGAGAAAGGAACGACCCATGTGGTATTTCTCCTGGGTCCTGGGCCTCGGCCTGGCGATCGGCTTCGGCATCCTCAACGGCATCTGGCACGAATTCCATCTGCCGCGCGAGGATGACGTGTCGCCAGATCGCTAACAGATAGGACAATCCGTCCGACGACAGGGGATCATGGCCGCATTATAGGGCAAGGCCATGATCCCGAACGACATCTGTGCCGATTGCGCGGTGCGCGACCGGGCCTTGTGCGGCAGCCTGGACGACCGGGAACTGCTCGCCCTGAACGCCATCGGCCAGCGCCGCCGGGTCGTGCGCGGCCAGACCATCGCCTGGGCGGGCGACGAGGCGGTGATCTGCGGCAACCTGCTGACCGGTGTGCTGAAGCTGGTCGCCGCCACCGCCGACGGCCGCGAGCAGACGGTCGGCCTGCTCTACCCCGCCGATTTCTTCGGACAGCCCTATGCGGGCGATGTCGACTTCACCCTGACCGCGCTGACCGAGGCGGAGCTGTGCGTCTTTCCCCGCGCCGCCTTCGAGCGGGTGCTGGAGGATCATCAGCGCATGGAGCGCCTGTTGCTCCAGCGGACCTTCGAATCGCTGAACGAGGCGCGGGGGCGGATGCTGGTACTGGCGCGCAAGTCGGCGGGGGAGAAGCTGGCGGGTTTCCTGCTCGACATGGCGGCGCGGGCCGGGGCCAGCGGGTGCCGGGCCAGCCGCGACGGGCCGGTGACGTTCGACCTGCCGCTGACGCGCGGGCAGATCGCCGATGTGCTGGGCATGACGATCGAGACGGTCAGCCGCCAGCTGACCCGGATGAAGCAGAGCGGCGTGATCGGCCTGCCCGGCGGCCGCGCCATCACGATCAGCGACCGCGAGGCATTGGCGGCACGTGCCGAGGCGGCCTAGAGTTTGATCCACTTACGTGGATGCGGCACCGGCCCGCTCCCCCACCCAACCTCCCACAGCGTATCCTGAATGGGAGGTCGGGTGGGGGAGCGGGCCGGTGCCGCCGCTGATCCAGCTTTTACTGGATCAGCCCCTAAGCCGCCAAACTCTCGGCCAGCGCATCGACCAGCAGGCCGCGCGCCTCCGGGGTCAGACGGTGTCCGGCCAGCGCGATGATGGCCAGTTGCTCGAAATCGACCGCGCGGCGGCATCCGTTGAAGAAGCTGCGCAGCATATGGCCCAGCGTCTCGGGCGCAGCGAAGGCATCCGCCTCGGCAAAGGCCGCGACCAGTTCGCGCGCCGCCGCCGCATCCGCCTCATGCCGGTGGCGGACATGGTCGAGAAGCGTATCGGTGAGCGGATCGGCCCGCCCGTTGGACAGCATCGCCTCCAGATAGACGCCGTCCGCCTGCTCGCCGCGCGTCACCAGCGTCTCCAGCGCGTGCAGGAACTGCGTCATGGTCGGAGCGTCGGGGCGATCGGGCAAGGCATCCGCCATCGCCTCCGCCTGCCCGCACAGCGCCAGCCGACGACGATGCTCCTGCACCAGGCGGATCAGGTCGATCTCCTGGATGACGTGCCAGCGCCGCGCGAACGGCACGACGCTGCCTTGAAGCGGGTTGCGATCCATCGCGGGTCTTCTCCTTCGCGCCTCTGGTGACGAAGGGACGTGGGCGCCGCATTGACGATGGTCAAAGCGTCGGGCGGCTGCGTTCAGTGCTGGCGGGCGAGGTGCCGGTGGATGGTGCTGCGATGGACGCCCAGTTGCCGCGCCGCCGCCGAGACATTGCCGTCATGTGCCGCCAGCGCCGCGTCGATCGCCCCCGCCCGCTCGTCGGCCAATGGGCGAGCGGGCGGGGGCAGTTCGACGCCGCCGCCCCGCCCTTCGGCATCCCAACCACCGATCAGCGTCGCGCCATTGGCCAGGCGCAATCGGCCCCGCGCCGCCTGCCCCCGCGTATCCACCAGTTCGCCGAGTGCCGCATCGTCCAGTGCCTCCCAGCTGCGCCCGACCAGCGATAGCCCGCGCCGGTTGGCGGCGACCAGCCGATCGTCGCGGAACACCAATATCCCCTCGCGCGCAGTGCCCAGCATCGCGGCATCGTCATGCATCCGCAGCACGCGGCAATCGGCGAACCGGTCGCGGAACAGCCGATGCTCGATCTGGTCGACCGCCAGCCGGATCAGCCCCAGTGCATGGCCATGGCCACTGGCCGACGGTCCCGATATGTCGAGCGCGCCGACGATCGCGCCGCGCGGGTCGAGGATCGGCGTCGCTGCGCAACTCAGCACCGCATGTTCGGCAAAGAAATGCTCGGGGCCATGGACGGCGATCGGCCGACGCTCGGCAATGGCGGTGCCGATCGCGTTGGTCCCGGTGCTCGCCTCGGTCCAGGAGACACCGGGCCTGAGCGCCACCTGCGCCGCGCGGGACAGAAAGCCGGTGTCGCCGATGCTATCGAGGATCATGCCGTCGGCGTCCGCCAGGATCACGACGCTGCCCGTATCGCGCGCCTCGCCCGCCAGCATCTCCAGCTCCGGGCGACACAGGCGACGTAGCGATTCGCGTCGCTGGCGCAGCGCATGGAGTTCGCTTTCGGCCAGCGGTCCGCCGCCCTGAAGCCGTCCCTGCGCCAGCCCCATGTCGGTGCATCGCAACCATGATCGCAGCACCGGCTGGCGCACGGTTTCGAGGGGCAATTGCCCCTCGTCGAAATAGGCGCGTCGCCCCTGTTCTATACCGGCGCCGTCCATCGCCGCATCCTTCTCCAACTGTCGCAAGTTGCGACACCGGCACGTCTTTCGCGTCGCGCCGTGCGACACATGCTACGCCTCGGCCCCGGAAAGTCCACCACGTCGCCTATACTTCGTCGCGCATCGTCTTGCCCCTCGGGCACGACGGGCAGAGCCTTGGGTCATAACAGACCAAGGAGAGGTTCCATGACGATCCAGGAAACCATCAAAACCCGCACCGCGCCGTTCAAACAGCGCTATGCCAATTTCATCGGCGGCCGCTGGGTCGATCCGGTCGAGGGACGCTGGTTCGACAACCGCTCCCCCATCGACGGGCAGGTCATCTGCCAGGTCGCGCGGAGCCAAGCCGCCGATGTCGAGCTGGCGCTCGATGCCGCGCACAAGGCCAAGGACGCGTGGGGCCGTACCAGCGTCGCCGAGCGCGCGCTGATCCTGCACCGCATCGCCGACCGGATGGAGGAGAACCTCGCCCTGCTCGCCACCGCCGAGACCTGGGACAATGGCAAGCCGATCCGCGAGACGACCGCCGCCGACCTGCCGCTGGCGATCGACCATTTCCGTTATTTCGCGGGCTGCATCCGCGCACAGGAAGGCGGCATTTCCGAGATCGACCACGATACGGTCGCCTATCATTTCCACGAACCGCTGGGCGTGGTGGGGCAGATCATCCCGTGGAACTTCCCGCTGCTGATGGCCTGCTGGAAACTCGCGCCCGCGCTGGCGGCGGGCAATTGCGTGGTGCTGAAACCCGCCGAACAGACCCCCGCCTCGATCATGGTGCTGGCCGAACTGATCGCCGACCTGCTGCCCGAGGGCGTGCTCAACATCGTCAACGGCTATGGCGTCGAGGCAGGCAAGCCGCTCGCCCAGAACCCGCGCATCGCCAAGATCGCCTTTACCGGCGAGACGACGACCGGCCAGCTCATCATGTCCTATGCGTCCGAAAATCTGATCCCGGTGACGCTGGAGCTGGGCGGCAAGAGCCCCAACATCTTCTTCGGCGACGTGGCGGCCGAGGATGACGATTATCTCGATAAGGCGATCGAAGGGTTCGCCATGTTCGCACTCAACCAGGGCGAGGTCTGCACTTGCCCGAGCCGCGCGCTGGTCCACGAATCCATCTATGACCGCTTCATGGAAAAGGCGGTCGCCCGCGTCGAGGCGATGATCCAGGGCGATCCGCTCGACCCCGCCACCATGGTCGGCGCGCAGGCGTCGCAGGAGCAGATGGACAAGATCCTCGGCTATCTCGACATCGGCCGCGACGAGGGTGCCCGGGTGCTGACCGGCGGCACCCGCAACCGGCCCGAGGGGCTGGAGGGCTATTATGTCAAGCCGACGGTACTGAGCGGCCACAACAGGATGCGCGTCTTCCAGGAAGAAATCTTCGGCCCCGTCGTCTCGGTCGCGACCTTCAAGGACGATGAGGAAGCGCTGCGCATCGCCAACGACACGCTCTATGGCCTGGGCGCGGGCGTGTGGACGCGCGACGGCACGCGGGCCTACCGCATGGGCCGGGCGATCCAGGCGGGCCGCGTCTGGACCAACTGCTACCACGCCTATCCCGCGCACGCGGCGTTCGGCGGCTACAAACGCTCGGGCATTGGGCGCGAGACGCACCGCATGATGCTGGATCACTACCAGCAGACCAAGAATCTGCTGGTCAGCTATTCGGCGAAGAAGCTCGGCTTTTTTTGACGGCGGTCAAGGCAGGGACCGGCGCGGGCGCCCATCCCTGCCCCATCATCATCCGACAGGAGAAACACCATGGCAAAGACGATGAAGGCCGCCGTCGTGCGCGCGTTCGGCCAGCCCCTGACCATCGATGAAGTCCCCGTGCCCGAGGTCGGCGACGGCCTGATCCAGGTCGCGATCCAGGCCTCTGGCGTGTGCCACACCGACCTGCACGCGGCCGAGGGCGACTGGCCCGTCAAGCCCAACCCGCCCTTCATCCCGGGGCATGAGGGCGTCGGCTATGTCTCGGCGGTCGGCAAGGGCGTCAAGCACATCAAGGAGGGCGACCGGGTCGGTGTGCCCTGGCTCTACACCGCCTGCGGCCACTGCGTCCATTGCCTGGGCGGGTGGGAGACGCTGTGTGAGAGCCAGCTCAACACCGGCTATTCGGTCAATGGCGGTTTCGCCGATTATGTCATCGCCGACCCCAATTTTGTCGGCCATCTGCCCGGCAATATCGGCTTCACCGAGATCGCGCCCGTGCTGTGCGCCGGGGTGACGGTCTATAAGGGGCTGAAGATGACCGACACCAAGCCAGGGGATACCGTCGTCATCTCCGGCATCGGCGGGCTCGGGCATATGGCGGTGCAATATGCGGTCGCCATGGGGCTGAACGTCGCGGCGGTCGATGTCGACGACGCCAAGCTGGACCTCGCCCGGCGGCTGGGTGCGAAGGTGACGGTCAATGCCCGGACCGAAGCCGATCCGGCCGCGGCGATCAAGCGCGAGACCGGCGGTGGCGCGCAAGGTGCGCTCGTCACCGCGGTCAGCGAAAAGGCGTTCGCCCAAGCCGTGGGCATGATGGCGCGGGGCGGCACCGTCGCGCTCAATGGCCTGCCGCCGGGGGACTTTCCGCTCAACATCTTCGGACTGGTGCTGAATGGCATCACCGTGCGCGGGTCTATCGTCGGCACCCGGCTCGACCTGCAGGAATCGCTCGACTTCGCCGCCGACGGCAAGGTCAAGGCAACCGTCGCCACCGCGCCGCTCGCCGATGTCAACCAGGTGTTCGACCGGATGCGCAAAGGCCAGATCGAGGGTCGCATCGTCCTCGACCTGGCGGCCTGAAATCGCGGCGGGCGGTGGCTCCGGCCCCGCCCGCCGGCGTTGGAGAAACAATGACCGACCGTATCGCCTGTGCCGCCCTTCGTTCGCGTATCACCGATGCCGACACCGCCGCCGCCCTGATCCGCCCCGGCGAAACGGTGGCGACCAGCGGCTTCACCGGCTCCGGCTATCCCAAGATGGTGCCACAGGCGCTGGCCCGCCGCATCGCCGAGGCGCACGGCTCGGGGCATCCGTTCCGCGTCAACCTGTGGACCGGCGCTTCGACCGGCCCCGAACTGGACGGCGCACTGGCGGCGGTCGACGGCATCGCCCAGCGCCTGCCCTATAGCGGCGACCCGGTCGCGCGCGAGAAGATCAATCGGGGCGAGATCGACTATCTGGACATGCACCTCAGCCAAGTCGCGCCGATGGCGTGGGAGGGCGTGCTCGGCCCGCTCGACACCGCGATCGTCGAGGTGTCGGGCATCCGTGCCGACGGATCGCTCATCCCCTCGTCGTCGGTCGGCAACAACAAGACTTGGGTAGACCGCGCGTCCCGCGTCATCCTGGAGGTCAACCGCTGGCAGGACGCGGCACTGGAGGGGATGCACGACATCTATTACGGCACCCGCCTGCCGCCCGAGCGCGTGCCGATCCCGCTGGTGCGGCCGGACGACCGGATCGGCACGCCCTATCTGGCCTGCGATCCCGACAAGATCGTCGCCATCGTCGAAACCGAGGCCCCCGACCGCAACCTGCCCTTCGCCGCGCCCGACGACACCGCGCGCGCCATCGCCGGGCACGTCATCGAATTCCTGGCCCATGAAGTGTCACGCGGCCGCCTGCCCTCCGCCCTGCTGCCGATCCAGTCGGGGGTCGGCAATATCGCCAATGCGGTGCTGTCCGGCCTGGTCGACGCGCCGTTCGACCCGATGACCGCCTATACCGAGGTGATCCAGGACGGGATGCTCGACCTGCTCGATGCGGGGCGCCTGCGCATGGCGTCGGCCACCGCCTTTTCGCTCAGCCCGCAGGCGGCAGCGCGGCTCAACGCGAACATGGCCACGTACCGGGACCGCATGATCCTGCGCCCGCAGGAGATCAGCAACCATCCCGAACTCGTCCGCCGCCTGGGGTGCATCGCGATGAACGGCCTGATCGAGGCGGACATATACGGCAACGTCAATTCGACGCTGGTGATGGGATCGCGCATCCAGAACGGCATCGGCGGATCGGGTGATTTCGCGCGCAACGCTTATGTCTCGATCTTCATGACCCCCTCGACCGCCAAGGGCGGCAAGATCTCCGCCATCGTGCCGCAGGCCTCGCATGTCGACCACATCATGCAGGACGTGCAGGTGATCGTCACCGAACAGGGGCTGGCCGACCTGCGGGGCCTGTCCCCGCGCCAGCGTGCAAAGGCCGTGATCGAACGCTGCGCCCATCCCGACTATCGCCCGATGCTCGCCGACTATGCCATGCGCGCCGAGGGCGGCTCCTATGGCCTTCACGCGCCCGCACTCCCCGCCGAGGCGCTGTCCTGGCATCGGCGCTACATGGAAACGGGGACGATGATGCCGTCCTGACCATGGGCCGTGTCGCGGAGCTGCGATGGGTTCCGACAGCTTGGCGCCTGCGTTGCGCTTTCCGCTGTCACCCCATCCGGAGCGGAAGGCTGTTATGAAAGCACCCGAGGCTGAGCGCTAGGGCGCCAATGTCACCGAGGCGTTTAGCCGCCGACCGGATGCAGTTCACCCGTAGAAAATTATCGCGCCGACCGCCCAAACAGGCAGGCCGGTGATGTGGTCGAGATCAATCCGGCAGGGTCCAGCATGGTGTTGGAGCGCGAGGACTGGACGTGCCGGAGTAGGTACGCACCATCCATTCCGCCCAAGGCGCGACGTGCGAACGGCGGCTCATCCATCTGGAGGCGTTCAGGGCGAACACGGCGGACGCACGCTCGGTCTATGTCGCGATCGATCGTACCCGACACGGAGCAGCCGTCTATACCGACAACGCGCATCCCTCACCGACGCCCTCGGCTTCCGCGATGGCGCTCAGATCGGCGTCATCGACGGACAAGACGCGGGCATCGGGTTCGACTAGGCGCCCGAACGACAATCTCGCTAAGTCACATGCCCGAACCCGTTTTATTCAGGCTGGGATCACTCATTTGGTTTTGAAGATGTTGTCTTGAAACTCGTTGAGCAAGTGACCGGCAGCGATCTCGTCGTTCGACTTATAGGCAGCGTATGAGCGATCCAAGATTCCATTGAGTAGCGTTCGCTTCGACTCATACGCAGGCTCAGGATAAGCAACCTCAACACCTTTACGAAGTTGATCGAAAGCTCGGTCGAGATTCATCTGCTCATCATCCGGGAGGAAGTCCCTATAAGGGAAGCGATCGGGAGCATAACCCATCACGTAGGCTATATGATTCCATAAATCCTCGACGCTTTCCATCACGAACATTAGAATCACCTCATGGAACAATAGAGTAACTACCCATTGGGCTTGTACCCTTATCCTCGCAAGCCTGGCGCGCCCGCATCGGTCCTCACCATACGCAGCCGCTATACCCCATTTGGACCAGCCACCCGCAACACCCCAGACCCAACCGAGCGATTTGGCCAAACCCCGACCGCGAACACCTCCAACCCGCCCACAGGCCGCAGCAAGAACACAGCGCACGGCAGCTTGGCGTCAGGCGCGCATCTACTGCTCTCGACGAATACCCCCTTGGAGATCGGCCAAGTCTGCCCTGGTCATCTTCACCGGGTTAGGATCACCGGGGTTTAAGATCAGCAACTCGTCACCGCTTAGCATAGACAAGAGCAGATCGCGGTTGATCGCAAGACCATCCTCCTCAAAGCCGCTGCCTTTGAGCTGTCGACCGAACGCCGCCTCGTCAGAGAAGATCGGTATGAACAACTCCCCATTTGCGACGAATTTTTGCAGCCGAAGTGTCCACGAAGCAGGGTCGTCCCATCTGCCTATAACAATGATCTGATCTTGCATGTTGTAGGCCTAACGCTTTGTGGACTGGTCGGAGCGCAATGCTTCTAGCAGGTATGCCAACGCGGCCGGCTCGGTTGAGAAGTGGCGGATGCGCGCCTCTAGGCCGCGTTCGCTATAAAACACATCCCATCGACCTTCGCGCTCCGCCAAGACGTAACATTCGTCGCCATGACCACATAGGTCGAAGGCATCCGACCGGATGTTATCCAATCGAACAGCGTGCAAGAACTCGTCTCTGGTCACGGCCCAACCCTCCGAAGATGGCCTTTAGCTATCGCATCGCTGACTGACATTGGAAGCTCATACTGAGTGCCGCCACCAATCTGATTGAACCACGGCGCCGCCTTTCCAGACTGGACCTCGATCGGATGGACGACCTCATACAAATTGTATGGCTTTGAGGTAGTTCCCGGTGCCAAACTGCGCATCCAATCCGGCGTCCCTTCCGGGGCAAGGAACGTGCCGCCCTCATATCCATACCGATCGATGCGAGCACCCGTCGCCAATTCTTCCGTGATCGGCGCACCTTGGAACCCGCGATTAGGCGGCCAGTAAGTTTGCAGCGCAGTCCCAGCCCGAGTTTCCCCAGCAGCGACTGTACTCTCTGCGGCATTTGTCGCCCCGATGCCGAACCGTTGCAAACCCGATTTGGCCAGTCCCGCCACGCCAACCCCAAGCGTACCAAGCGCATAGGCGCCCTCGCCGAGGCGGCCGTTCGTCAAGGCCGAAATCGTCGTGCCGCCCACCGTACTCTGCTGCGTGAACCGGCCGTTGAGATAGCCGCGGACATTCGCCTGTGCGAAGTCGACCGACACGGCGGTGCCCAGCGTACTGCCAAAGCCACCCCCTCCCGCGAGAAGCAGGCCACCGCTGGCCAAGCCACCCCCGATCGCCAGAGGCGCGCCGAGTCCTGCGAACAAGATTTGGTTGACGTTGGCATCGGCCAGCCCCTCGGCGCGGGCGAGTTCGACGTCGCGTTGCGAATAGGCGGCTCTCAGTTCCGGAGCGTCGGTGAATTCCCGGCCGGTCTCTGCGATACGAGCGTCGTTGAGTACCGTAAACCCACGCGCCCATATCTCGTTGACCAAGCGCGAATAGGTTATGCGGCGTTCCGGATTGAGCGCGACGCCGTCACTCTGGCCGCCGGTCGCGTCGGCTTCGATCAAGCCTGCCGCCCGGGCCAGCGCTTCCACGTCCGCTAGAGCGGATTTCGTCGTCGAACGCCGCCCCCCGCCTGGCCTGCCGGATGAGCTGCCGCGTCGGCTCGTCCAGAGTGATCCGCTTGCCTGTCTCCGGATCAACGACCGTATTACGACGCGCCTGCTGGGCACGGAAGATGCCAGCCTGCACCACCGATCCGACCGTGGAGGCGATGACGTCAGGCAGGGCGGACAGGATATTGTCGCCGAAGCTGGTGCCTTGCGCGATGCTGCGGGTGACGGCGTTGGCGATCGCACCCGCCGTGCCCGCCACCAGCGTCCGGCTGATATTGTCGGCCGATTGCGACAGCGGATCGACCCTCAGCGCCGTGCCGACCGCCGTCGACACGCCTGCCCCGACACCCGCCGCCGCCACGCCTGCCCAGTCGAACCGGCGTTGCAGCCCCGTGGCCACCGCCACCCCTTGCGTGATCGCGCTGCCGGCCGCGCCGCGTACTGCCGCGCCCAGCGCCTTGCTGCCACCGATCGCACCGGGGATGGCATTGCTCAAGCCACCCGCGACCCCGCCCCCGATCGCGGCCAACGCCACGTTCTTGAACGAGAACCGGTCCTGAATGCCCGTCGCGACGCCCACCGCCTGGCTGGCGATGCTGCCCGCCGCACCCGAGACGACGCCGCTGAGGACGGGACCGAGCGCCGCTGTCGCCCCCGCCGTCACCACGGTGACGGCAATCGCGACCACCGCCAGCAGGATCGCGCCGAACACGCCGCAGCGGTTGCGCCTGCGACCGCCTTGCGCCGCGCGCGGCTGGGGGACGGGGGTGTTGGGCTGGACGTCGCCCAGTGCCTCGGCCGGGTCGTAGGGGCGCCAGGTGTCGGCGGTGTTGCCCCGGTTGACCACGGTCGACGGAATGGAGAGCACCCGGCCCTCGGCCAGCGTCTCGTCCGCGCTCAGCCCGTTCGCGCCTGCGATCAGGTACCAGAGGTTCGCATCGCCCCACAGAGTCTGGGCGATGCCCGCCAGCGTGTCGCCAGCACGCACGGTGTAGCTCTGCGTCGTCGTCGCGACGCTGCGATAGTTCACCGCATCGTAATTCTGGTCGAAGTCGGCATGCGCCGCGCCGGAGAAGCCGCCGTTCCGGAACGGCCCCGCCGGGCTGGCGGTGGTCGATTGCGGCTCGGGCGCTCTTCCCTCCGCCACGGCGGCGGCGAAGGTCGTGTTGTCGGTGCCGTCATTGCCGACCTCGCCCATCACCACGCCGTCGAAGATATAGCGTTTCTCGCGCGGGTTGGCGGCGGGGGCACCGGCATATTGCGGCTGCTCGTCGCGGGTCAGGATCTGACCGCCCAGGTCGGTCGTCACCGCCACCGTGCGCGGCCGCACCCCGCCGGTCAGCGTCACGCCGAGCAGCCGCCCGGCCTCGTCATAGGCGTACAACGACTGGGTCGTGCCGTCGGTGTTGGTCAGCGTGACCGCGCTCGTCAGCGGTCCGTCGCGCCAGACATAGCTGTAGGTCGTCGTGGCGTTCGACGTCGCGCCCCGTTGGAAGGCAGGGGAACGCGGGGCGGCAGCCCTAGGGCGTGAGGGTGGCCCGCCAACCACACGGCGGACGACGGCAGATAGACTTGCGGCTTGCCCCCTTATCCTCGCAAGCTCGACGCGCCCGCATCGGTCCTCACCATACGCAGCCGCTATACCCCATTTGGACCAGCCTCCCGCAACACTCCAGACCCAACCGAGTGATTTGGCCGAACCCCAATCGCCGACACCTCAAGATCGTCCACATGCTGCAGCAGGAACACCGTGCGCGGCAAATCTACCACCCCGTCGAGGCGGGCGCCCACCACCGTCCCGGTCAGCTCGGCAGCGGGTGGACGGCTATGCGCCCGCTGGCCATAGCGGGATTAAGACAAGCTGACGCTAATCGGCGTTCTTGGAGGCAGTCCCTTAGCTTTCGTGATGAACTGACCCATGAGGTGCCAGTATACGTCTAAGTCTGACAGCTCCAAATTCTCGACTCCATCGCTGCCGCCAAGGAACAGCGGCTTCTTATATCCGATGCACTGATCGAACGCTGGGGTCGCCCCCCCGCTTGT